>JAFAJB010000121.1 GCA_019236395.1 Cupriavidus sp. | reverse complement strand
CGCGAATGGGGCGTGGCGAAGTGCGAGAACCCGAACCAGGGCAGCTTCCTGATCGAGGAACTGACCGATCTCGTGGAAGAGGCTGTGCTGCAGGAATTCGAGCGCATTGCCGAGCGCGGCGGCGTGCTCGGTGCGATGGAAACCGGCTACCAGCGCGGCAAGATCCAGGAGGAATCGCTGTACTACGAGCAGCTCAAGCACGACGGCACGCTGCCGATCATCGGCGTGAACACGTTCCGCAATCCGAATGGCGACCCGACGCCACAGAAGCTGGAACTGGCCCGCTCAAGCGAGGAAGAGAAGCAGAGTCAACTAAGCCGCCTGGATGCATTCCACGTGGCACATGAGGCGGACGCGCCCGCCATGCTGGAGCGGCTGCGCCAGGCCGTGATCGACAACCGTAATGTGTTTGCCGTACTGATGGACGCCGTGCGCGTGTGCTCGCTAGGGCAGATCACGCACGCGCTGTTCGAGGTGGGCGGGCAATACCGGCGCAATATGTAATTGCGTCAAAGGAAATAATGGGTGGGGCGGTTCACGGCGCGGGACGCTGGGGCTACACTCAGCGTTCCGCATGATTTTCCGAGACACCCATGCAAGCCGAGTACGACAGCAACAACATCTTCGCGCGCATCCTGCGCGGCGAACTCCCGTGTTTCAAGATCTACGAGGATGCCGACACGATTGCGTTCATGGACATCATGCCGCAATCCGACGGTCACACACTCGTCGTGCCGAAGGAGCAGGCTGTCGACCTGTTCGGCCTGTCGGAAGCCGGCGCGCAAGCGGCGATCCGTGCGACGCAGATCGTCGCGCGCGGCGTGCGCGAGGCGTTCCAGCCCGATGGCCTGGTGATCACCCAGTTCAACGGCGCGGCGGCCGGCCAGACCGTGCCGCATATCCATTTCCATATCGTGCCGCGATACCTCGACCAACCGCTGCGCGGGCACGCGCGCCAGCAACAGAACATGGACGTGCTCAGGCAACACGCTGAGCGCGTCATCGCCGCACTCGCGAAGCTCAAGGGCTGAGTGGGTCCGGTTTTACGAATCCCCAACTACATTAGGAAGTGAGAGACATGGCAATCAAGACAGTGGGCATCGTTGGTGCCGGCACGATGGGCAACGGCATTGCGCAGGCCTGCGCGGTGGTCGGCATCGATGTGGTGATGGTCGATATCAACGACGCCGCGGTGCAGAAGGGCATTGCCACCGTGGCGGGCAGCATCGACCGCCTGATCAAGAAGGACAAGGCCACCGAGGCGGACAAGGCCGCCGCGCTGGCGCGCATCCACGGCAGCACGTCGTATGAAGACCTGAAGCGCGCCGATATCGTGATCGAGGCCGCCACCGAGAACTACGACCTGAAGGTCAAGATCCTGAAGCAGATCGACGGCATCGTCGGCCCGGACGTGATCATCGCGTCGAACACGTCGTCGATCTCGATCACCAAGCTGGCAGCCGTCACCTCGCGCGCCGACCGCTTTATCGGCATGCACTTCTTCAACCCGGTGCCGATGATGGCGCTGGTCGAGGTGATCCGTGGCCTGCAAACCAGCGATGCCACGCACGCGGACGTGGAAGACCTGTCCAAGCGTCTGGGCAAGTATCCGATCACGGTCAGGAACAGCCCGGGCTTCGTGGTCAACCGCATCCTGTGCCCGATGATCAACGAAGCGTTCTGCGCGCTCGGCGAAGGCCTGGCATCGCCCGAGGAAATCGACGAGGGCATGAAGCTCGGCTGCAACCATCCGATCGGCCCGCTGGCACTGGCCGACATGATCGGCCTGGACACGATGCTTGCCGTGATGGAAGTGCTCTACACCGAGTTCGCCGATACGAAGTATCGTCCGGCGATGCTGCTGCGCGAGATGGTGGCTGCCGGCTACCTGGGCCGCAAGACGGGCCGTGGCGTGTACGTGTACAGCAAGTAAGCGCCTGGTCTGTCTCCCCTCTCCCGCCATGCGGGAGAGGGGCCGGGGGAGAGGGTCAGCGGCTCAATCAACGTCAAGTCGCATTTAGAACCTCATTGCCCTCTCCCTCAACCCCTCTCCCACTTGTGGGAGAGGGGAGCCTGTCAGCAGTATCTGAAACACTGCGTCATCATTCCCCATACTGCCGCAGCCCCTCCAGGTCGAGCACCTCGATCACACCATAATCCACGCGCACCAGCCCCTGCTGCTCCAGCACCTTCAGCGCCTGGTTCGCGCGCTGGCGCGAGATGCCTGCCAGCAGTCCGATCTCTTCCTGCGAAATCTCGAGCGTCGTGCCGATGCCCGGGTAGAGGCTTTCGTTGAACAGTGACGATACGGCCCGCGCCACACGGGAATCGATATCCAGTAGCCGCTCGTACTCCACCGCCGCGATGAACTGGCCGAGCCGGTCGTTCAACTGCATCAGCAGGAAGCGCGTGAACGGCAGGCTGGTATCCAGCAACCACTGAAAAGTATCGAGCGGAACGAACGCGATCCGCGAACGCCGCAATGCCATCACGTCGTACTTGCGGATCTCGTGCTTGAGCACCGCGCCTTCGCCGAACCAGCCACCGGTGGGCACGCCCGTGAACGTGACCGACTTGCCCGATGGCGACACCGTCGTGATCTTGACGATACCTTCCACGACGCCGAGCCAGTGCTCGGCCATTTCACCCTTGTGACAGACGTAGTCGCCCTGGCCGTACTCGCGCACCGTAGTCACGCGTTTGACACGCTCGCGCTGTTCCGGGCTCAGGCCCGCGGCCCAGGCGCATCGATCGATGAAGGCGTTGTCTGCGGTACTCATCTGGCTCCCGTAGGGATTAACCCGGAATTGTCACCGGCGTGACAACCCCGGTGGAAGGCATCGGCTATCTTACGATCACGCGGAACCGGCCTTTGCCAGCACTTCAAGACCTACAAGGCAAGGCGGGCATGATGCAGTGCGGCACGGCCGCGCAGCGAGAGCCCAGTATAACGACCGGTCCCAGGGCTTGATACCCGGCGTGGCCCGTAGGGGTTAACAGACCCCGAGCCTCGCGGTGGAGAGGAGACAGCGATGCAGGAATCGTCGGCAACGACCTTCCCGCGATGCCTGCTGGCGCATGCCACGCAGCGGCCGGATCATCCGGCCCATCGCGAGAAGGATCTCGGCATCTGGCAGACATATAGCTGGTCGCAGGCCGCGCGCGAGGTGCGGGCGCTCGCCTGCGGACTCGCGGCGCTGGGGTTCCGGCGCGGCATGAACCTGGCCGTGATTGGCGACAACCGCCCGCGACTGTACTGGGCCATGACCGCCGCGCAGGCGCTCGGTGGCGTGCCTGTGCCGCTGTACCAGGACGCCATCGCCAACGAGATGGTCTACGTGCTTGACGATGCAGAGATCGAGTTTGCAATCGTCGAGGACCAGGAGCAGGTCGACAAGCTGCTCGAAGTGGAATCCCAGTTGGCCTCGCGCGGCCGGGCTGTTCGCCACCTGATCTACGAGGACCCGCGCGGCCTGCGTGACTACGATCACCCGTCGCTGCTTTCATACGAACGCGTGCAGGAGATCGGCCGCGAATTCGACCAGGCCAACCCCGGCTTCTTCGATGCAGCCGTGCAGGCCGGCACGCCTGACGACACCGCCATCATCCTCTATACGTCCGGCACCACGGGCAAGCCCAAGGGCGTGTGCCATTCGCACGCCGGCCTGATCGGCGCGGCGCGCAACGGCTGCCAGTTCGACGGCCTCGGGGCCGATGACGACGTACTGTCCTACCTGCCGATGGCCTGGGTGGGCGACAACCTGTTCTCCTACGCGCAGGCCATGGTGGCGGGCTTCACCGTGAACTGCCCGGAATCACGCGAGACCGTGATGACCGATCTGCGCGAGATTGGCCCGACCTACTACTTCGCACCGCCGCGCATCTACGAAGGGCTGCTCACGCAGGTCATGATCCGCATGGAAGACGCAGGCTGGATCAAGCGCCGCCTGTTCCAGTGGGCGATGGGCGTGGCGCGCCGCTGCGGCGCGGACATCCTCGACCGCCGGCCCGTGCCCGCTTTGGACCGGCTGCGCTATGCGTTGGGCGAGGTGCTGATCTACGGGCCGCTGCGCAACGTGCTCGGCATGAGCCGCATACGCGTGGGCTACACCGCCGGTGAAGCCATCGGCCCCGACCTGTTCCGTTTCTACCGCTCGATCGGCATCAATCTCAAGCAGTTCTACGGCCAGACCGAAACCTGCGCGTACGTCTGCCTGCAGCCGGATGGGCAGGTCAAGTTCGACTCGGTGGGCCCGGCCGCGCCGGGCATGGAAATCAGGATTGCCGAGAACGGCGAGGTGCTCGTGCGCGGCGTGGGGCTGCTCAAGGCTTACTACAAGCGTGAGGACGCCACGCGCGAGGCGATCAACGACGAGGGCTATTTCCTGACCGGCGACGCCGGCGTGATCGACGCCGACGGGCACCTGAAGATCATCGACCGCGCCAAGGACGTGGGCAAGCTGGCCGATGGCTCGATGTTCGCGCCGAAGTACATCGAGAACAAGCTCAAGTTCTTTCCGTACATCAAGGAGGCGGTGGCGTTTGGCACCGACCGCGATCGCGTCTGTGCGTTCGTCAATATCGACTTCGACGCGGTGGGCAACTGGGCCGAGCGTCGCCACCTGCCCTATGCGGGGTATGTCGACCTGGCTGGCCAGCCCGATGTGATTGCCATGATCGCCGAATGCGTGGAGCAGGTGAACGCCGACCTGGCCGGCGATGCGATGCTGGCGGGCTCGCAGATCGCGCGCTTCCTGATTCTGCACAAGGAGCTTGATCCCGATGACGACGAGCTGACTCGTACGCGCAAGGTGCGGCGCGGCTTTATCGCGGACAAGTACGGCGTGCTGATCGACGCGCTCTACGAGGGCAAGCCGGAGCAGTTCATCGAGACGCGCGTGAAGTTCGAGGATGGGCGCGAGGGCAGCGTGTCAGCCACGCTGAAGCTGGTGGATGTGAAGCGTTTCCCGCCGGTCGGCGGCGCGCGTGCGGCCTGAGGACGGAGAGCACAGCATGACAGTCACCCAGACAGTGTGGCAGGGCGGCATGGGCCGTGTGGATGCCACCGGCGCGATGGTATCGCCGGGCACGATCGCGCCGGCCGGGCACGCCGAAGGCGCCCATGGCGACGGCCCGCGCACCGGCGATGCTCACCAGCCGGAATCCACCACCCACGTGCATACGCGTGGCGATGTGATCCTGGATCTGCAGAACATCTCGTTGTCGTTCGGCGGCGTGAAGGCGCTGACCGATATCTCGTTCGATGTCTGCGAGCACGAGATTCGCGCCATCATCGGCCCGAACGGCGCGGGCAAGAGTTCGATGCTCAACGTGATCAACGGCGTCTATCACCCGCAGCAGGGCCGCATCGTGTTTCGCGGGCAGGAACGGCGCCAGATGCATCCCACCGCCGCGGCGCGCCAGGGTATCGCGCGGACCTTCCAGAACATCGCATTGTTCAAGGGCATGACCGTGCTCGACAACATCATGACCGGCCGCAACACGCAGTTCCGCACGAGCCTGTTCGCGCATGCGCTCTGGTGGGGGCCGGCGCGTGCCGAGGAAATGCGCCATCGCCGCAAGGTCGAGGAGGTCATCGACTTCCTGGAGATCCAGGCGATCCGCAAGACGCCGGTCGGCCGCCTGCCGTATGGCCTGCAGAAGCGCGTGGAGCTGGCGCGCGCACTGGCCGCCGAGCCTTCGATGCTGCTGCTCGACGAACCGATGGCCGGCATGAACGTGGAAGAGAAGCAGGACATGTGCCGCTTCATTCTCGACGTCAACCAGCAATTCGGCACGACCATCGTGCTGATCGAACACGACATGGGCGTGGTGATGGATATCTCGGACCGCGTGGTCGTGCTCGACTACGGCAAGAAGATCGGTGACGGCACGCCGGACGAGGTCAAGTCGAATCCGGACGTGATTCGCGCCTATCTTGGCGCGGCGCATTAAGGGCATTGAGAGGATAGGGCGATGAGTTTCTTCTTCGAAATCCTGATCGGCGGGCTGCTCTCCGGGCTGATGTATTCGCTCGTGGCGCTCGGCTTCGTGCTGATCTACAAGGCGTCTGGCGTGTTCAACTTCGCGCAGGGCGCGATGGTGTACTTCGCCGCGCTTGCCGTGGTGGGGCTGATGGACAAGGGGCTGCCGATGTGGGCCGCCGTGATCGGGGCGTTCATCGTCATGATCATCGTCGGCATGAGCACCGAGCGCTTCGTGCTGCGCAAGCTCGTCAACCAGCCGCCGATCACGCTGTTCATGGCAACGATCGGGTTGTCGTTCTTCCTGGAGGGCCTGGGGCCGCTGCTGTTCGGCAACGAGGTGCGGCCGATCGAACTCGGCATTGTCGACGAGCCAATCGAGTCGATCCTCACGCGTTTCAATATCGTCGTGTCGAAGTTCGACCTGGCCGCAGCGCTGATCGCTGCCGTGCTGGTGGCGGCGCTGGCGCTGTTCTTTCAATACACCAAGGTTGGCCGCGCGCTGCGTGCGGTGGCCGACGACCACCAGGCGGCGCTGTCGCTCGGTATTCCGCTGCAGAACATCTGGGCCATCGTCTGGGGCGTGGCGGGTTTTGTCGCGCTGGTGGCCGGCATGCTCTGGGGCTCGCGCAACGGCGTGCAGTTCGCGCTGACGCTGATCGCGCTGAAGGCGCTGCCGGTGCTAATCCTCGGCGGCTTCACGTCGGTGCCCGGCGCGATTGTAGGCGGGTTGATCATCGGCGCATCGGAGAAGCTGGCCGAGATCTACATTCCGCCGGTGTTCCAGTCGGTGTTCGGCGGCAATTTCGGGGGGATCGAAGGTTGGTTCCCGTATGTGTTTGCGTTGCTGTTCCTGCTCGTGCGGCCCGAAGGGCTGTTCGGAGAGAAACACATCGATCGCGTCTGACGGAGATCCGTTCATGCTCTATCGTGAATCCGGACAATTCAAGACCAGCTACGTCGCCGATAGCCAGATCTTCCCGATCCGGCAGGACCGTATCTTCTTTGCGCTGCTGATGGCGGTGGCGTTCGTGGTGATTCCGTTCACCGGCACCGAGTACTGGCTCAGCGCGATCCTGACGCCGTTCCTGATCTTCGCGCTGGCGGCGCTCGGGCTGAACATCCTCACCGGTTACGCGGGCCAGCTTTCGCTGGGCACGGCGGCGTTCATGGCCGTGGGCGCGTATGCGGCCTACAACTTCCAGCTCCGCATCGAAGGCATCCCGGTGCTGCTGACGTTCATCCTGGCCGGTGCGTCCGCGGCCGTGGTGGGTGTGGCGTTCGGCCTCCCGTCGCTGCGCATCAAGGGCTTCTATCTTGCCGTGGCCACGCTGGCCGCGCAGTTCTTCGTGGTGTGGGCGCTGACCAAGTTTCCCTGGCTGTCGAACAACAGCTCGTCTGGCGTGATCACCGCGCAGCGGCTCGACCTGTTCGGCGTGGCGATCGATACCCCGGTGAAGAAGTACCTGTTCGTGCTGGCCATCGTGACCGTGCTGGCGCTGGTCGCCAAGAACCTCGTGCGTTCGGCAACGGGCCGGGCGTGGATGGCGGTGCGCGACATGGACGTGGCCGCCGAGGTGATCGGCATTCCGCTGATGCGCACCAAGCTGCTCGCATTCGCGGTCAGCTCGTTCTACTGCGGCGTGGCCGGTGCGCTCTATGCGTTCTGCTACCTCGGGTCAGTGGAGCCGGACGGCTTCTCGCTGGACCTGTCCTTCCGCATCCTGTTCATGATCATCATCGGGGGCGTCGGCAGCATCCTGGGATCGTTCCTCGGCGCGGCGTTCATCCTGCTATTGCCGATCTTCCTCGATAACGTGCTGCCGGCGCTGGCCTCATTGCTGCACTTGCCGTTCACGAACGCCACGGTGT
>JAFAJB010000103.1 GCA_019236395.1 Cupriavidus sp. | reverse complement strand
GCCGGGGCGGCGGAACGACATGGTCTCGTCGATATCGAGCAGGTTCTCGACATCGAATTCGTCCGATAGCGAGGCTTCGAGCACCGCCTTGTCATTGAGCTGGGTCTGGACCGGGATCGGGGCCGGCTTGGTGGATGGATGCTGGACGCGGTTGCGGTCGCGCAGGTTGCTGACCTGCCCGATGCTGGAACGGAAAACGTTGGCTTCTTCCTCGGCGCGCTTCGCGGCGGCCTCGGCGGCCTGCCTCTCGGCCTCGCGCCGTTCGGCGTCGGCCTTGAGGTTGTCACGCACACGGGCCAGATCGTGCAGGCCCATTCGTGTGGGGGGCTTGGATGTGGGTTTGGCGCCGTGTGACATGGAGGTGTGCTCTAGGCTCGTGGGCTTTGGGGGCTCGGCGTCGATTATAAAGAATCGGGCCGGTCGAAACCGGCCCGATCTACTACTGATGGAAACCTGATGGAAACCTGGCGGAAATGCCAGTCCCGAGGATTACTTCAGGGCTTCCACGAAGCGCTGTGCGTCCAGCGCGGCCATGCAGCCCGTGCCGGCGCTGGTGATGGCCTGGCGGTAGATATGGTCCTGCACATCGCCGGCGGCAAACACGCCCGGGATGCTGGTGGCCGTGGCGTCGCCCGACAGGCCGGTCTTGGTCACGATGTAGCCGTTCTTCACGTCGAGCTGGCCCTCGAACAGGTCGGTGTTCGGCTTGTGGCCGATCGCCACGAACACGCCAGCCAGCTTCAGTTCCTCGGTCTGGGCGGTGTCCTTGGTGCTGCGGATGCGCAGGCCGGTCACGCCGGATTCGTCACCAAGCACTTCGTCGAGCGTGCTGTCGTAGCGCAGTTCGATGCGGCCTTCTTCCACACGCTTGAGCAGGCGGTCCACCAGGATCGGCTCGGCGCGGAACTTGTCGCGGCGGTGGATCAGCGTGACCTTGCTGGCGATATGCGACAGGTAGAGCGCTTCTTCCACGGCGGTGTTGCCGCCGCCGATCACGGCCACTTCCTGGTTCTTGTAGAAGAAACCGTCGCAGGTGGCGCAGGCGGAGACGCCGCGGCCCATGAAGCTTTCTTCCGACGGCAGGCCGAGGTACTGGGCCGACGCGCCGGTGGCGATGATCAGGGCGTCACAGGTGTACTCGCCCGAGTCGCCGATCAGGCGGATCGGCTTTTCGGTCAGCTTGGCCGTGTGAATGTGATCGAAAATGATTTCGGTGTTGAAGCGCTCGGCATGTGCCAGGAAACGCTGCATCAAGTCCGGGCCCTGCACGCCGTTAGCATCTGCGGGCCAGTTTTCCACGTCGGTCGTGGTCATGAGCTGGCCGCCTTGGGCCAGGCCGGTGATCAGCACCGGGTTCAGGTTGGCGCGGGCTGCGTAGACGGCGGCGGTGTAGCCGGCCGGACCGGACCCGAGAATCAGCACTTTTGCGTGTTTTGCGGACATGATGCGTTCCTGTAGGCAGCGAGTGCGCCGGCGCGGCGGTTGCGCCGGTGTCACTTGAAACCGCCATTATATGTGGCATGGCGTTTTGCCGACTGTTGCAAATTCCAATGAGGGCGATAGCCCGGCCAAGGTTAAAATGGCCGCCATCGTTCACTTCGTACCTTCGAACCGATCCTGACGCATGGCGCGCGCTACCACGACTACCCGGACCGACCCGTCGGCACTTCCATCGCGTATCGGCAAGCTGCTGGGCGAGGTGCGCTGGTTCCTGCTGCTCGCCGTCACGCTTGGCTTCCTCTGTGTGCTGGCCAGCTACAGCAAGGCTGATCCAGGCTGGTCGCACGCAAGCCAGGTGGCCGAAATCCACAATCTCGGCGGCCGTGTGGGTGCCTGGCTGGCCGATGTCCTGTTCTTCATTTTCGGCTTCTCCGCCTACTGGTGGAGTGTGCTGCTGATCCGCCGTTGCTGGCGCGGCTGGCGCATGCTGACCGCCGAACTGCCCGAACGCGTGCCGGAAGCGCACCACAGCATGGTGGTCAGCTGGATCGGTTTCGGGCTGACGCTGGTCTCCAGCATGGGTCTGGAGGCCATCCGCATGTATCCGCTGCGTTCGGCGCTGCCGCGCGCCCCGGGCGGCGTGCTGGGCGACCTGCTCGGCGGCTGGCTGCAACTGGCGCTCGGTTTCTCGGGCGCCACGCTGCTGCTGTTGCTGATGTTCGCGATCGGCCTGTCCCTGTTCTTCCATTTCTCGTGGCTGTCGGTTGCCGAGCACGTGGGCGCTTTCGTCGAAACCCTGTTCATGGGGTTCAAGGCACGCCGCGAGAAGAAGCAGGACCGCATCATCGGCGCCGCGGCCAAGGTGGAACGCACCGAGACTGTGGAAGTGCAGCGGGTAAAGCAGGAAGAGGCCACCCCGGTGCAGATCGTGCGGCCGCAGGCGGTGCCTAAGCACGAACGCGTCGAGCGCGAGAAGCAGCAGCCGCTGTTTGCCGATATCCAGGATTCGGACCTGCCGCCGCTGTCGCTGCTCGATCCGATGCCGACGCATCAGGAGACGGTCAGCGCCGAGACGCTCGAGTACACCTCGCGCCTGATTGAAAAGAAGCTCAAGGACTTCGGCGTCGATGTGAAGGTGGTGGCTGCCTACCCGGGCCCGGTCATCACGCGCTATGAAATCGAACCGGCCACCGGCGTCAAGGGCAGCCAGGTGGTCAACCTCGCGCGCGACCTGGCGCGCAGTCTGTCGCTCGTGTCGATCCGCGTGGTCGAGACGATTCCGGGCAAGAACTACATGGGCCTGGAGCTGCCGAATCCGAAGCGCCAGACCGTGCGCCTGTCCGAGATCCTCGGCTCGCAGATCTACAACGAGAGCGCATCGAACCTGACCATGGCGCTCGGCAAGGATATCGCCGGCAAGCCGATGGTGGCCGACCTGGCCAAGATGCCGCACTGCATGGTGGCCGGTACCACGGGCTCGGGCAAGTCGGTGGGCATCAACGCGATGATCCTGTCGCTGCTCTACAAGGCCAAGCCGGAGCAGGTCCGCCTGATCCTGATCGATCCGAAGATGCTCGAAATGAGCGTCTACGAGGGTATCCCGCACCTGCTGTGCCCGGTGGTGACCGACATGCGCCAGGCCGGCAATGCGCTGAACTGGGCGGTTGGCGAGATGGAGCGGCGCTACAAGCTCATGAGCAAGCTCGGCGTGCGCAACCTGGCCGGGTACAACAAGAAGATCGAGGAAGCGGCGGCCAAGGAAGAGAAGATTCCGAATCCGTTCAGCCTGACGCCGGACGCACCCGAGCCGCTGGACAAGCTGCCGACCATCGTGATCGTGATCGACGAACTGGCCGACCTGATGATGGTGGTGGGCAAGAAGGTCGAAGAGTTGATCGCACGGATCGCCCAGAAGGCACGCGCGGCGGGCCTGCACCTGGTGCTGGCCACGCAGCGGCCGTCGGTGGACGTGATCACGGGTCTGATCAAGGCCAACGTGCCGACGCGCATCGCGTTCCAGGTCAGCAGCAAGATCGATTCGCGCACGATCCTGGACCAGCAGGGCGCCGAAGCACTGCTCGGCATGGGCGACATGCTCTACCTGGCTCCGGGCACGGGCATGCCGGTGCGCGTGCACGGAGCCTTCGTGGCCGATGACGAAGTGCACCGCGTGGTCGAGAAGCTCAAGGAAGGCGGCGAGGCCAACTACATCGAGGGCATTCTCGAGGGCGGTCTGGTTGACGGCGATGGCGCGGGCGACAGCCTGGGCGGCGGTGCCGGCATCGGCGGTGGCGGCGGCGAGGCCGATCCGCTCTACGACCAGGCCGTGGAAGTGGTGATCAAGAACCGCCGCGCGTCGATCTCGCTGGTGCAGCGCCACCTGCGTATCGGCTACAACCGCGCGGCGCGCCTGCTTGAAGACATGGAGAAGGCCGGGCTTGTTTCGGCGATGTCGGGCAACGGCAACCGCGACATCCTGGTGCCGGCAGGCAGCAGCGCGCACGAGGAGTAAGAGCCGCTTGCAAGACGTCTCTGACGTTGCCAACGTTGTTGCAGCGGTTTTCAGGTCCAGCGCATGTGACGGGTAACATACCGTTACGCCGGTCACATGCGCCGCGCGGAATTCCGGATTCCGCCACCGGCTCTAATCGACACCACCGGCGCCACCGGCTCACCGGACATCAGCAACCCAGAAAGGAACCGGATTCATGCGATATCGCATTCTTGCGCCCCTGGGCGCCGCACTGGCACTGCTATCGGCCGTGCCTGCCGCGCAGGCTGCAGCGACCGACCAGTTGCAGAGCTTCGTGACCGGCGTGAAATCGGCCCGTGGCGAGTTCACACAGCAGCAAATGAAGGGCAAGGGCGCGGATGCCAAGGTGGCGGGCACGTCGAGCGGCACGTTCGCGTTCTCGCGCCCGGGCAAGTTCACGTGGCGATATACCAAGCCTTATGACCAGCTGCTGCAGGCGGACGGCCAGACGCTCTACATCTACGACCGCGACCTGAATCAGGTGACCGAGCGCAAGCTTGATGGCGCGCTGGGCTCCAGCCCGGCGGCGATCCTGTTCGGCAGCAATGACCTGTCGAAGAACTTCGACGTTAAGAACGGCGCGACGCGCGATGGCGTGGAATGGCTGGAGCTGACGCCGAAGTCGAAGGACACGCAATTCGAGCGGATCGCCATCGGTTTCAAAGCCGGCAACCTCGAGGCGATGGAGTTGCGCGATGCATTCGGCAACACCACCATGCTGACCTTCTCGGCGATCCAGAAGAATCCGTCGCTGCCCGCGGATGCGTTCCGCTTCACGGTGCCGAAGGGTGCCGACGTCATGAAGCAGTGAGGAACGCCATGAAGCACGCCCCCGCACGCAAGTTTCCACCAGGCCTGACCGCGCTGGCTGCGCTGACGGTGGCCGCGCTGGTGCTGTCCGGCTGCGCGGCCTCCCAGGCCAGCCGGTTCGATGTCGACGCATTCCTGCGCGGCTCGGATACCGCGTTACCCGAAGTGCTCGGCAACCCGGACTTCCTCAAGGCCACACGCATTCCGCAGACCGATTGCGCCACGATGCTGCAATCGCCTACCAATGGCACGCTGGAGGATCTGCCGGCCAGCAATACGGCGCGTGGTCCGGCATGGCTGTTCCATCCGGTGGGAACGCCGGACAAGGTCTGGCTGGTGGTGGGCGATTCTGGCGGCGAGCGCAGTTGCCACGGCCCGCTGCCCGCCGATGCAATGAAAGCCCTTGCCGAACGGGCCAAGGGCTAAGGGGCTAAGGGGCTAAGGGGCTAAGGGGCTAAGCCCGGCTTAGGAAGCGCTGTGCCCCTCGCGCGCGTAGCGCTGACGCGGCTTGGGCAGGGCCTGTAGCTGTTCTCGCCGGATGCGGATCGCCTCGGCATTGCCACGCTTGATCGCCGCGCGCAGATTCAGCACGGCTTTGCGGTATTTCTTTTTTTTGCGGATGCGCGTGGTAATGGCCATGGCGATGGGTCCCTCCGTTCAGTCAGACCGGCATCAGTGCCGGGTCTCTGACATGGTAGGACGCACTTTCCGAAATCGAAAGAACTCGGATCGGATCGCCAACCTGCTCATTATGGCGGCGCGGCAGTGACCGCGCCGCATCAGGCGCACAAAGCGTACAAGGCGCTCAGAGCAGGAAGCGGCGGTTGTCGTTTTCGGCGTAGCGCGGTTCCACCTTCTTGAACTTCAGTTTCGTGCTGCTCTTGAGCTTGCGGCCCGCCAGCTTGCGCTGCAACTTGCGATGGACGGCGCGGATATGGCCGACAGAGTCTTGCGCGTACGGTTTCCCGTCCTTGGCGCCAGCCAGTCCGCCGCCCGCCGCCAGCGCGGCATTGTGCGCGGCAGCCGACTTTTCGATCAGCACGTCGAGCGCCTGGCGTGCACGCACGGCGGCGTGAAGCGGCGCGTCGGCCGGATTGGCGCGTGCGCGGACCGCGTCCTGCGGCAGCCGCACATTGCCGGCCAGGCGGCGCAGTGCCGCCCGCAGTTCCGCGCCATCGAGGCTGGCTTCCTGCACGATCCACACCGCATCGTGGCGCAGCCAGCCTTCCACGTCCGCCAGGCGGCGTAGCAGCGCCGGCATCAGCAGACGGCCGCCAAAGCGCCGCGATCGCCGGATGACGGCCAGGCCGATGCGTCGCACCTGGGGATTCTCATGCTCGACGAGATCCGTGATGATGCGGTCGGCTTCCTCCTGTGACTCGACCAGCTCGGTAAACTGTCCCGCCAGCGAGATCTCTTCCACGCCGCTGAGCTTGTTCTTGCTCACCAGCCGGTTCAATTTGAACATCAGCATGCGGTAACGCAGCATACGAATCCCCGAATTCCGATAAACCCGACAAATTGCCAATTCCGCGGCCGGCGGCGCTGGCGTGAAGCGTGCCGCATCGGTTGAGACGCGGGCCATTGGGTGTTATCGGCATGATCGGAGCAGACTTTAGGGCGGGTTCCGGGGAACAAAGCACAACAAAGCACGGCGGGGGGATGGGGTGGGCGGCGGGACAGGGGCCGGGATAGGGTTCCCCCGTACATCGAACCGGAAGCGTCACAAATAGACTATGTCCCTGCTGCACCCCACAAGACATTCCTCTGAGGAGACAACATGCAAGCAGACTTCGGGCGGACATTCCGCCGACTCGCCGGCGTGGCAACGCTGTCGGCGCTTGCACTGACCGCAGCACCGGCCAGTGCCGACCAGATCGCGGATATCAAGGCGAAGGGCGAATTGGTGTGCGGTGTGCTTGGCACGGACGAGCCGTTCAGCTACGTCGATCCGGCCAGCCGCGAGATCGTCGGGTATGACGTCGACATGTGCAACGCCGTGGCCAAGAGCCTCGGCGTGAAACCGGTGCTCAAGCAGATTTCCGTGGCGGCTCGCTTGCCGGAACTCCAGCAGGGGCACGTGGACCTGCTCGCGGCGTCGCTGACGCACAACAAGGAGCGCGAGTCCCAGATCGACTTCTCGCTGTCGACCTTCATTACCGGACAGAAGGCGATGGTCCGCAAGGACAGCGGCATCACGACCCTGGCGCAGCTCGACGGCAAGAAGATCCTGACCGTCAAGGGCTCCACGATGGAAACCAACATCGCCGCGAAGATCAAGAATGCCACGGTGGTGTCGTTCGACAACAGTCCGCAGGCGCTGCTGGCGCTGGAGCAGGGCAAGGGCGTGGCCTATGTCAACGACGAGACTTCGCTGGTGAGCAACCTGGTCAAGCTTGGGCCCGCGGCCAAGGACTACACGCTGGTGCCGCAGTACCTTTCCAGCGAGCATCTGGCGCTGGGCATCAGGAAGGGCGAGACTGGATTCCGCAACCAGGTCAACCAGGTGCTGACCAAGATGGAAGCCGATGGCGACGCCCAGAAGCTCTTTGACAAGTGGTTCGGGCCCAACACGAAGATGAAGTTCCCGCCGCGCTCGTTCAAGATCTCCACTGACAAGATCGACTGAGGATCGCTAGACCCGGTTCGATAAACCTCTCCTGTCGCTGTCCGGCGTCGTGCCGGACAGCCGCATGCCATGCCCACCTTCAACCTGTCGATGTTGCTGTCCGGGCAGTATCACGAATGGCTGGTCAGCGGCTTCGTGATGTCCGTCAAGCTGTCGGTCCTCGCGTTTGCGATATCGCTGCCGCTGGCTATCGTGATCGCCTTGCTGCGCCTGGCGCCCGTGGCACCGCTGCGGGCCATCGGGCAAGCCTATGTCGAGGCCATTCGCAACGTCCCGCTGCTGGCCCACATGCTGTTCTGGTATTTCGGCGCGCCGCAGCTGCTGCCCTTTGCGCTCAAGAGCTGGCTGTACGAGCACAACTATGAAGCCGTCAGCGCGCTGATCGCGCTGGTGCTGTACACGGTGGCCTATATGGCGGAAGACATTCGCAGCGGCATTCGCTCGATCCCGAAGGAGCAACTGGAAGCCAGCCGCGCGCTCGGTTTCAGTTTCCTGGCTTCGATGCGGCTGGTGGTGTTGCCGCAATCGCTGCGTGTCACGGTGCCGCCGCTGGTGAACCAGACGCTCAATCTCTGGAAGAACTCGAGCATCGCGATGGTGATCGGTGTGGCCGAGCTGATGTATCAGGCGCAGCAGGTCGAAAGTGCCACCTTCCGGGGCTTCGAGTCCTTTGCGTTCGCCACGCTGGCCTATCTCACGATTTCGATGTCGATCACGCTGTTCTCGTTGTGGTACCAGCATCGGTACCCGGTACGGAGCATATAGCCATGCTCGATGTCCTCCAGAATTACGGTCTCTACTTTCTGATCGGCCAGTATCCGAACGGCCCGCTCGGCGGGCTGGTGCTGACGGTGATGCTGGCATCGGCCGGCCTGGTGCTGGCGCTGCCTGTGGGCATCGTGCTGGGGCTGTGCCGCGTCAGCCCGTTCGCGCTGTTGCGCTGGCCTTCCACCACACTGATCTATATCGTGCGCGGAACGCCGCTGCTGATGGTGGTGTTCTGGGCGTACTTCCTGCTGCCGTCGGTGACGGGGCATCGGACGCCCCAGTTCACGACGATGCTGGTCGCGCTGGTGGTCTTCGACGGCGCGTATCTCGCGGAAATCGTGCGTGCTGGCATCCAGGGGCTGCCACGCGGTCAGATGGAGAGCGCGCGGTCGCTCGGGTTGTCGTACGCGCAGGCGATGGCGCTGGTCATCCTGCCGCAGGCGCTGCGCAACATGCTGCCCTCGCTGGTCAACCAGCTCGTTTCGACGATCAAGGAGACCTCGCTCGGCTATATCATCAGCCTGCCGGAAGTGTCGTTCATCGCCGGCCAGATCAGCACCCAGATGCTGACCCAGGCGGCGCAGGTCTATCTGCTGCTGGCATTCAGCTACTTCGTGATGTGCTTCGGGCTGACCCGTTGCGCCTATCTGCTCGAGCGCCGGCTCGCATCACGTTCCGCGGTGAAGGTGTAAATCATGATCAGCATCGAACATGTCAGCAAGTGGTACGGCGATTACCAGGCGCTGGTCGACATCAACGAATCCGTGGCAAAGGGCGAAGTGGTGGTCGTGTGCGGGCCGTCGGGCTCCGGCAAGTCCACGCTGATCCGCACACTTAACCGGCTCGAAGCGATCCAGAAAGGGCGGATCATCGTCAACGGGCAGGATGTGCACGCGCGTAACGCGGACGTCAATGCGCTGCGCAGCGGGATCGGCTTCGTATTCCAGCAGTTCAACCTGTTTCCACACCTGACGGTGCTGGAGAACTGCACGCTCGCGCCGGTGCGGCTCAAGCGGATGTCGCCGCAGGAGGCCAGGGACTTCGCAATGAGCCTGCTGGAGCGAGTGGGCCTGCCGCACAAGGCGCCTGCGTATCCGGGGCAGTTGTCCGGCGGCCAGCAGCAACGTGTGGCGATTGCCCGCGCGCTGGCGATGAAGCCGCCGGTCATGCTGTTCGACGAGCCGACCTCGGCCCTTGATCCGGAAATGGTCAACGAAGTCCTTCAGGTGATGAAGGGGCTCGCGCGCGACGGGATGACGATGATGTGCGTCACGCACGAAATGGGCTTCGCGCGTGAAGTGGCGGATCGGGTGCTGTTCATGGATCAGGGGGAAATCCTCGAACGCGCCACGCCGGAACGCTTCTTCCTGAAGCCCGAGCATCCGCGCGCGCAACGCTTCCTGTCCGATATCCGATCGCCCTGGGAGTCGGTCATCGCCTCCTGAAGTCCTCCTGATGGCGCGCGGCGCCGATGGTCTACACTGTGGCGTTTGCAGGCCGCTCCGGCGGCCGTACCACATTGAGAGGCTCAAGCACCGTGGCGGATTCGCTGTTCTCCGATCCCCCTGACCGTTCCCGCATGCCGCTGGCCGAGCGCCTGCGTCCGCGCAATATCGACGAAGTCATCGGCCAGCAACACTTGCTTGGCCAGGGCAAGCCGCTGCGCGTGGCGTTCGAGTCGGGCGAGCCGCATTCGATGATCCTGTGGGGCCCGCCCGGTGTCGGCAAGACCACGCTGGCGCGGCTGATGGCCGATGCGTTCGATGCCGAGTTCATCGCGCTGTCGGCCGTGCTGTCGGGCGTCAAGGATATCCGCGAGGCCGTGGAGCGCGCCGAGCAGTTTCGCGCGCATGGCCGGAGCACGCTGGTCTTCGTCGACGAGGTGCATCGCTTCAACAAGAGCCAGCAGGACGCATTCCTGCCGCACGTGGAAAGCGGCCTGTTCACGTTCATCGGCGCCACCACCGAGAACCCGTCATTCGAAGTCAATGGCGCATTGCTGTCGCGTGCGGCCGTCTACGTGCTCAAGAGCCTGGACGAGGGCGAGCTGAAACAGCTCGTGCTGCGCGCCAGTGAGGAGCTCGGCGGCATCAGCTGGGACGATGAGTCGATGGGCCTCATCATCTCCTCGGCCGATGGCGATGGCCGCAAGCTGCTCAACAACATCGAAATCGTGGTCCGCGCCGCGCGCAGCGCCGGTGCGGCATCGATCGATACGGCGCTACTGGGCAGCGCGCTCTCCGAAAACCTGCGCCGCTTCGACAAGGGCGGCGATGCGTTCTACGACCAGATCAGCGCGCTGCACAAGTCCGTGCGTGGCTCCGACCCCGACGGTGCGCTGTACTGGTTCTGCCGCATGCTCGACGGCGGTGCCGACCCGCGCTACCTGGCGCGCCGCATCGTGCGCATGGCTTGGGAAGACATCGGCCTGGCCGATCCGCGCGCCGCACGCATCACGCTCGATGCCGCGGAGACCTACGAGCGGCTCGGATCGCCCGAAG
This sequence comes from Cupriavidus sp., assembly GCA_019236395.1. Classification (GTDB taxonomy): domain Bacteria; phylum Pseudomonadota; class Gammaproteobacteria; order Burkholderiales; family Burkholderiaceae; genus Cupriavidus. The sequence continues at coordinate 5,669 of JAFAJB010000103.1, read as the reverse complement.
GGGAGCTGGCGCTAGCGCAGGCACTGCTGTATCTGGCCGTGGCGCCGAAGTCGAACGCTGGCTACAACGCCTACAACGCGGCGCGTGCTTTCGTATCGAAGGACAAGTCGCGGCCTGTGCCCGTGCACCTGCGCAATGCCCCGACGAAGCTGATGAAGGAACTCGGCTACGGGCACGCCTACCGCTACGCGCATGACGAACCCGAGGCCTATGCGGCAGGCGAGCACTACCTGCCCGACGATCTGCGCCGGCAGGACTGGTACCAGCCGACGCCGCGCGGCCTGGAAGGCAAGATCGGCGACAAGCTGCGGCACCTGCGCGACCTCGACGAGGCGTGGCGCCGCGAGCAGCGCGGCAAGCCCGACCGCGACTGACCCCGGGGCAGAGTCCGCCAAGGTCCGCCAAAGTCCGGCAAAACCCGGAACAGAAACGGATTTCCTTTCAGATTCGTACCGGGCAGGTCGTGCCAGTGCAGTAAAATGTCGCGTTCGCCGGCATGTTGCCGGCACTGCACACGATTCCTAAGCAACATGCTCGACATCCAGCTGCTCCGCAAAGACATCGACGCCGTGGCCAAGCGCCTTGCCACGCGCGGCTTCCAACTCGACGTTGCACTGTTCCAGGCCCTGGAGGCCGAACGCAAGCAACTGCAGACCCAGACCGAGGATCTGCAGGCGCGCCGCAACAGCCTGTCGAAGCAGATCGGCATGCTCAAGGGCAAGGGTGAGGATGCTTCGGGCCCGATGGCCGAAGTGGCCGGGATCGGCGATACGCTGAAGGCCTCCGCCCAGCGCCTGGCCGAAATCCAGGATCAGATCAGTGACGCGATGCTCTCGATCCCGAACCTGCCGCACGAAAGCGTGCCGACGGGCAAGGACGAAACCGAGAACGTTGAAGTCCGACGCGTGGGCACGCCGCGCACGTTCGACTTCGAGATCAAGGATCACCTGGATGTCGGCGCGAAGCTCGGCCTGGACCCGGAGACCGCATCGAAGGTCACTGGCTCGCGTTTCGCGTTCATGCGTGGCGGCGTCGCCCGCATGCATCGCGCGCTGGTCCAGTTCATGGTGGACACGCATACGCTCGAACATGGCTACACCGAGATGTACGTGCCGTACATCGTCAATGCCGCGTCGATGCGCGGTACGGGCCAGCTGCCCAAGTTCGAGGAAGATCTGTTCAGGGTGCCGCGCAAGGTTGGCGGAGAAGATGGCCAGGATGCCATCGAGAACTTCTACCTGATCCCGACCGCCGAAGTGCCGCTGACCAACATGGTCCGCGACACGATCGTCCCCGCGGAAAAGCTGCCGCTGCGCTTCGTGGCCCATTCGCCGTGCTTCCGTTCGGAAGCGGGCTCGTACGGCAAGGACACGCGCGGCATGATCCGCCAGCATCAGTTCGACAAGGTCGAGATGGTGCAGGTGGTGTCGCCCGAGCAGTCGATGGACGCGCTCGAGCAAATGACCGGCCACGCCGAAACGATCCTGAAGAAGCTCGAACTGCCGTTCCGCACCGTGGTGCTGTGCACTGGCGACATGGGCTTTGGCAGCACCAAGACCTATGACATCGAAGTGTGGATCCCGGCGCAGAACACGTACCGCGAAATCAGCTCGTGCTCGAACATGGGCGACTTCCAGGCGCGCCGCATGCAGGCCCGTCTTCGCGAGGCCCAAGGCAAGCCGGAACTGGTCCACACGCTGAACGGCTCCGGCCTGGCCGTGGGCCGCACGCTGGTGGCTGTCCTCGAGAACTACCAGAACGCCGATGGTTCGGTGACCGTGCCGAAGGCGCTGCAGCCATACATGGGTGGCATCACACGCCTGGAACCCGAAGCATAAAAATAGTTGCAGCAGGGGGTTGCGCCGAAGGTAGGAGTATCCCTATAATCTTGGTTTCGCCGCTGAACAAGCGGGCGACCAAGTTACCGGAGAGGTGGCAGAGTGGTCGAATGTACCTGACTCGAAATCAGGCGTACCGGCGACGGTACCGTGGGTTCGAATCCCACCCTCTCCGCCATAACAAAAAGCTGCCGACGGATTCGACCACCGGCAGACAAAAATAGCGTTGTTAAGCTAAGAACCGACGTCTGCGAAAGCATGCGTCGGTTTTGTTTTTCTGGGGTGCGTATTTTCGGCAGGGTGTGCGAACTGCTCACCGCAACCCGCGAGAGGTTGCTTTGCGCCTCATTCGGCCATGTGATATGGACGTTGTCGCGAATGGCAAATCCAGCGCCAAATGAAAAGGGCGCCGGAGGGCGCCCCATAGCCTATTCAAGCCACAAGTATCAGTTCACTGCGCAGTTGATACCGCGGCCGCCGGTAGCGGCGGTGCTGCTGCAACCAGTGCCGCTGAGCGCCCAAGCCACAGCGCCGGTACCAAGCGTCGGCTGGAGGGTCAGCGCCATTTTCGCATTTGCGGTATCCAAACCGGTCGTCGTCAGCGTGATAACGCCATCGGTGGCAGTCACCCCGTCGACATAGGCGATGGTTGCACCATTGTTGCCTGCAGCAATCACCGGCGGAATGTCATTGGTGCCCGTGTTGCAGCCGGTAAGCGTGCCCGTGGACTGTGCGCACATCGCAATTGCCAGCTTGTACGAATCAATGCCGGCCAGTGCTCCGGAAACTTTCGTCCGCTGGGTGTAGTTGGAGTACTGCGGAATTGCGATTGCAGCCAGAATGCCGATGATCGCGACCACGATCATCAGTTCGATCAGGGTGAAACCCTTCTGGACCCGTTTGATTCCCATCCGTGCTTTTTTCATGGTTGACCCCATACATTAGTTTGTTAAGCATTAAGCAGCCAGGGTGCTGCTTTGGGTCAAAAAGCACAAATCGTGCCATTGCAACCAGGGCGCGATAGGGGGGCAGGTGGCAAACCTCATCACGTTGAGCGGTACAAATTAATTGAGGGTGACAAAATTTGTCATATGAGACGACAGAATTTGTCACATGAGGTGACAAATTCTGTCGTTCTGACCAAGAAAGCAGCTGTTCCGCAGGCGGCTCGCCTTCTGGATGCCAAATTACGAGTGGCATCGATGCGTGTAAGTGCATCTTCCCTGCCAACTCTGGCGGCTCGCGATAAATTGCCGGGGGACATCGCATACCTTGCCCTTGACCCGTAATCTCCTCTTGGATTGCGGGCGCCGACCTCAAGGCGCCAACTTCAGTCGCTCGCTGAACAAGTCCATCAGTTCTTTTCGAGTGACTCGACAAGCTCAGCAACCGTTGTGGGCGGCAGCAAATCCAGCGCCAAATGAAAAGGGCGCCCGAGGGCGCCCTCTAACTTACTCAAGCCACAAGTATCAGTTCACTGTGCAGTTGATACCGCGGCCACCGGTAGCGGCGGTGCTGCTGCAACCAGTGCCCGTGAGCGCCCAGGCCACAGCGCCGGTACCAAGCGTCGGTCGCAGGGTCAGCGCCATTTTCGCATTTGCGGTGTCCAAACCGGTCGTCGTCAGCGTGATAACGCCATCGGTGGCGGTCACCCCGTCGACATAGGCGATGGTCGCACCATTGTTGCCTGCGGCAACCACCGGCGGAATGTCATTGGTGCCCGTGTTGCAGCCGGTAAGCGTGCCCGTGGACTGTGCGCACATCGCAATTGCCAGCTTGTACGAATCAATGCCGGCTAGTGCTCCGGAAACTTTCGTCCGCTGGGTGTAGTTGGAATACTGCGGAATCGCGATAGCAGCCAGAATACCGATGATTGCGACTACGATCATCAGTTCGATCAGCGTAAAACCCTTCTGAGCGCGACGGCCCAGGTTCTTCATTTGTTGTACCCGTTGCATGTTGCCCCTTCGACTAGATTTTTATTAGCAGCGCAAGTGCTGCGGGCAAGATTGTAGCAAACATTGTGCCAACACTAAAAGTGATCTATTAGCAATGCCACGTGACAAAATCTGTTAATTGTCTGAATAAAAGTGACAAAAATTGTCAGTTCTGAGCCGAAAATTCGCTACACCGCGACAAATCTTGTCACTTTTTACATTTATTGGTAACAGGCGACCCCCGCGCTGTGCAGCGGATGGCGATGCCCCTCACAACAAGCATTTCGTTTGCCGCACCATCCGCCCCTGACATATTGGTAGGTATACGCCGGTACGGTGTTGGGATTTGTTAGGCCAATGCCTAAACCGGTAGCCCCTTCGCGCGCAGCACAGCATCGAATCTTTCAGGATCAGCCGTGCCTGTACGGTTTGTTTCCCGCACGCGCGCCTCGCGTTCCAACCCGGCCCGTGCACGCCCGAGCACCACCTCCGCTTCCTCCGCCGGCACCGCCACCAGGCCATCGGCATCGCCGATGATCAGGTCGCCCGGCATCACGGCCATGCCCGCGCACGCGATGGGTACGTTGATTTCTCCCGGACCCTCCTTGCTTGGCCCGCGATGGGTATGGCCGCGTGCGAAGATCGGCATGCCGTCCTCAGCCCATTCCACGAGATCGCGAATCGCGCCGTCGATCACCAGTCCGGCCAGCCGTCTGGCTACGCAGGTCGTGCGCATCAGGCCGCCCATCAATGCCTGCGTGACATCGCCGCCGCCGTCGATGACGAGCACGTCTCCGGGCTGCACCATCATCAGCGCCTTGTGAATCATCAGATTGTCCCCGGGGCGCACGCGCACGGTCACCGCGGGGCCGCACAGCACCTCGGCGAGCTTGGCGTGATACCGCTGGAGGCCGATCGTGCCGACGCTACGGCCGATCGCATCGCTGATTGCCGCCACGGGGATCTCGCGGAACGCGGCGACGATATCGGCCGTCGGGCCCGCCTCGCGCGGATTGATGCGATAGCCCGGTGGCCACTGTTTGGGTTGGTCTGAGGTGGTCATCTATTCAACAATCCCAAAATTCCAGAATCAAAGGACGGGGTTAGCGCAGCGCCTCGCACGCCGCGCGCAGTCGCGCCAGGCCGGCATCAAGCCGATCCATCGACGTGGCAAACGAGATCCGGAAGAACGGCGACGTTCCGTAAGCGCCGCCCTGCAGCACGGCAAGGTTCTGCGCGTCGAGCAGATACAGCACAAAGTCCTCGTCGGTCTCGATGCGCTTTCCGTCCGGCGTAATCCTGCCGATCATGTCCGCGCACGATGGAAACGCATAGAACGCGCCTTCGGGCAAATGGCACCGGATACCCTCGATACGATTCAGCGCCGCTACCACGGCATCGCGGCGCGACTGGAAGATGCGCGTGCGTTCCGCGATAAAGTCCTGCGGGCCGGTCAACGCCTCCAGCGCGGCCGCCTGGCTGATTGACGACGGATTCGACGTGCATTGCGACTGCAGCTTGACCATCGCCTTGACGAGTTGCGCTGGCGCGCCGCCATAGCCGATGCGCCAGCCCGTCATCGCATAGGCCTTGGAGACGCCGTTCATGGTGAGGGTGCGCTCGTAGAGCCGTGGCTCGACCTGTGCGATGGTCGAGAATTCGAAGCCGCCATAGACGAGGTGCTCGTACATGTCGTCGGTCAGCACCCAAACCCGCGGGTGCTTGAGAAGCACGTCGGTCAGCGCCTTCAGTTGCGCGCGCGTGTAGCAGGCGCCTGTCGGGTTGGAGGGCTGGTTGAAAATCAGCCACTTGGTCTTGGGCGTGATCGCGCGCTCCAGCGCCGCGGGCGTCAGGCGGAAGCCGTCTTCGAGCCGCGTCTCGACGATGACCGGCT
>JAFAJB010000019.1 GCA_019236395.1 Cupriavidus sp. | reverse complement strand
GATCCGGACAAGGTGCGCCGCAACGTGCTGGAAGTCGCGCTCGACTACCTGGCCGTGGGCATCGACCCAGCCAAGACCACGATCTCGGTGCAGTCGCACCTGCCGGCGCTGGCCGAGCTGACGCAGATGTACCTGAACTTCGTCACGGTATCGCGCCTGGTGCGCAACCCGACGATCAAGGAAGAGATCCAGGCGCGTGGCTTTGGCCGCGACATCACGGCCGGTTTCCTGTGCTATCCGGCTTCGCAAGCCGCTGACATCACCGGGTTCAAGGCCGTGCTGGTGCCGGTGGGCGAAGACCAGGCGCCGCTGATCGAGCAGACCAATGAGATCGTCCGCCGCGTCAACAACCAGGTGGGCCGCGACGTGCTGCCCGAAGCTGCCGCGCTGATTCCGAAGCATGGCCGCCTGCCCGGCGTGGATGGCAAGGCCAAGATGAGCAAGTCGCAGGGCAACGCGATTCCGCTCGGCGCCTCGCCGGACCAGATCCGCGAGGCCGTGCACAGGATGTACACCGACCCGAACCACCTCAAGGTGTCCGATCCGGGTCAGGTGGAAGGCAACGTCGTGTTCACGTACCTGGACGCGTTCGATCCGAATGCCGCCGAGGTCGAAGCATTGAAGGAGCACTACCGCCGTGGCGGCCTGGGCGACATGGCGCTGAAGCGCCGCGTGGAAGGCATCCTGCAGGAAATGCTGCGCCCGATCCGCGAGCGCCGCGAGCAGCTTGCCCAGGACCCGGGCTATGTGTTCGAAATCCTCAGGAAGGGTACCGCCGAAGCGCGCGAGATCACCCAGCAGACGCTGGACGAAGTGCGCGGGGCATTGGGGATGTTCTCGTTCCCGCAGTAATTCAGTCCCGATGGTTTGCTCCCCTCTCCCGCATGGCGGGAGAGGGGCAGGGGGAGAGGGTGCTGAGGTTCAAATTGCGACAGATGGCAAGCAGAGCCGCAAAGCCCTCTCCCCCGACCCCTCTCCCATTGCATGGGAGAGGGGAGACAACCGGCAGGATTGCTCTACGCCTTCCGGTTCACCAGCACGATCCCCGACAGCACCAGCACTGCCGCTACGGCGAATCGCACGCCGACATGATCGTTCATCAGCAGCACGCCGAACGCCACGCCGAACAACGGCGTGAGGAACGAGAAAACCGATAGCCGCGACGCCAGGTACTGCCGCAACAGCCAGAACCAGATCAGGTAGCTTGCAAACGCGATCAGCACGGACTGGTAGAACAGGCTTGCCAGTACGAAGCCGGTGATCTCCACCTGATGGGCCTGGCCCGCCGCCAGCGCCATCGCCAGCAGCATCACCGCGGAAACTCCCAACTGATAGAGCAGCGTCTTGCTGGCCGGAGCGCCCGACAGCTTGCTGCCGCGCACGACGACAGTGGTTGCCGCCCACAATGCGCCAGCCACGATGCCCAACGCATCGCCGATCAGGGTGCTGCCTTGCGCTGCCGGCGCGACAATGCCATCGGCAAACGCCAGCGCGATACCGCAGAACGCGAGCACCACGCCGAGCCACTGGCCGCGCTGCAAATGCTCGCCAGGCACGAACAGGTGCAGGCCGAGTGCCGTGAAGATCGGTGCCGTGTAGAGAAACACGGCCATGCGGGACGCGGTGGTGTGGCCGAGTCCGACAAAGATGCAGAAGAACTCGGCGCCGAACAGCAGCCCGGCAACCAGACCCGCGCGCAGCGTGCCGTCGCGTTCCCAGAGCGGCGTGCCGCGCCAGGCCGCGAAGCCGAACACGAGCAGCGCGGCCACGGCGGACCGCACGCCAGCCTGCAGCACCGCACCCATCAGTGGCGCGGTGACCTTGATGATTACCTGCTGGAGTCCCCACGCGGCGCACAGCACCACCATCAACCCGATGGCGGTGCTGTCCAGCGGACGCCGCGTCGTCACTTGCGCGCCCATCGCGCGTTACGGGCGGGCCGCGTCGCGCGTGGAGTGGCGCTCGATCAGTTCAATCTTGTAGCCGTCCGGATCCTCGACGAATGCGATCACGGTGGTGCCGCCCTTCACGGGGCCGGCTTCGCGCGTGACTTTACCACCGGCCGCGCGGATGCGATCGCAAGCCTCGGCGGCACTGGGCACTTCCAGCGCGATATGGCCATAGGCCGTGCCCAGTTCGTACTTGTCGACGCCGTAGTTGTAGGTCAGCTCGATCACCGCGGTTTCCGTCTCCGGCCCGTAGCCGACGAATGCCAGGCGGTACTTGTATTCGGGGTTGTCGCTCTCGCGCAGCAGCGTCATGCCCAGCACGCGCGTGTAGAAGTCGATCGAGCGCTGGTAGTCGCCAACGCGCAGCATGGTGTGGAGGAGTCGCATAGGGGGCCTTCTTCCAATAGTTGTTGTGACTGCAGAGTCCGTCATTCTAGTCCTGCCCGGAAAACCGTGCCCGGTGATGGCGCGCTGCAACGCTTAATTCGCTGCGAAGAGAATTTCAGATCAATGGCCGCTACGCTGCACCCCGGCAACTGCTAGATTTCTTCTGATCACTTCGATTGCTGCATAAACGCCTACGCCGGTCAAACACGGCGCGGCAGCGCCGAAGGTCGCGCGACAGGCTTTCTCTGACGAAAGGGAAACTGTATGACGCGATGCTTCCGGGGCAGAGCTTGCCGTGAGGCGCTCGGCATGGTCACCGGCATAGGGATGCTGCTTGCCAGCACCTTCAGCCCGGCCGTGCATGCTTCGGATTGCACGCCCCCTTCGCCGACGGCAACTTCCTACATGGCCGACGGCTGCGACGCCACCATCAGCGGCGGGACCTTCGATACAGGCTCCAGTGCCTACGCGTCGGTGCTGCATGCGCTCAACGGCGGGTCGATCACGGTGACCGGGCCAGTCACGCTGCATTCCGGCGGTGACAACTCGACTGGCGCGTATGCCGACGACGGCGGCCTGATCCGGCTTGACGCCCGCGGCAGCGTCCTGACCATGCTCGGGGCGCATTCCAACGGCGTACATGCGTTCGGATCCGCGACGATCACCGGGCAGGTCGAAATGACCACGTACGGCCTGCGTGCGCACGCTGCATTCGCCGATTATGGCGGCGAGATCCACTTGCACGATTCAATCATCACGACCCATGGAGCCGAAGCGGCCGGGGTGACGGTGGCCACGGGCTCGTTCGAGTTGCTCGGCACGAGTTCGATCACCACCACCGGTGATCTGGCGCCAGGCGTGGTGCAGACGTGGACCAATTCGAGCGTCGTGCTTGACGCCAGGGGCGGCCGCATTACGGTGCACACCACGGGGCGGGAGTCGCCGGGCGCGGCGGCCGATACGGCGGGCACCATCGTGCTGCGCGGGGTCGATGTCCTGACCGAAGGTGTAGGGGCGATCGGGTTGTTGTCCACCGCGGCAGGGACGGCGGTCGACGCCGGGGCCGGCAGCGCGGTCGCGACGCGCGGCGATCTGGCCAATGCCCTGCAGTCGGTACGCGGCGGCAGCATCTTCATGACGGGCGGCGTCGTGAGCACGGGCGGACTGCAAGCGCACGGGCTCTTGGCCGCCGATGCCGGCAGTCAGGTGCTGGCGGACGGCACGCTGGTGCGGACGTCAGGGCCAGGCTCGCACGCGCTCTATGCGCATAACGGTGCAAGCGTGGAGTTGCGCAATGGCGTGGCCAGTGCCACAGGCGCTGGCGGCAGCGGGCTTTATCTGGTCGGAGACACCGCTACGACGATTCAGCGCGCGACGCTCACCGCCAGCACGCTGACCAGCAGTCAGGCGGCTGCCATTCGCGTGGCGGGCGGGACAGCCATCGTGCAGATTTCAGGCGGCGCCGTCACCGGCAATGGACTGTGGCTCGACGTGTCCGACACCACCGTCCCTGCCAGACTCGACCTGACGGCCAGCGGCACGCTGATACGCGGGGCGTCACACGTGGCGAGCGTGGCCAACGTGTCGCTGCGCGATGGTGCGATCTGGCTGGTCTCCGGGGACTCGACACTCACGCGCCTGGAGAACCTCGGCAGTACGGTGGCCTTCGTGCCGCCCGAGCGCGGCGTGTTTCACGCACTGAGCGTCAAGCACTACCACGGCGATGGCGGTACGCTGGCGCTGACCGCCGCGCTGGGCGGCGACGAATCGTCAGCGGACCGGCTCGTGATTGATGGCGGCATCGCGACGGGCACGACCAATGTGCGCATCGTCAATGCCGGAGGAAAGGGCGCGCTGACCAGCGCGGGGATTCGTGTGATCGAGACCGTCAATGGCGGCAACGCCCCGGCCGGCACGTTCGCGATGGTCGGCCGCGCCGTGGCTGGTCCCTATGAATACGGGCTCTACAGGGGGCGCGCGGATAACCCCGCCGATGGCGACTGGTACCTGCGCTCGCAACGCACGCCGATACCCCCTGATCCTCCCTCACCGCCGACTCCGCCGCAGCCAATGTACCGCCCCGAGGTACCCGCCTATATCGCCAACGAGCAGGCGGCTGCAAGCCTGTTCCTGCATAGTCTGCACGACCGGATGGGCGAACTGCCATTCTCGTCCGCCGCGGCAGGATGGCTGCGGCTGGTGGGCAGGACAGGCGAAAGCGGCAGCCGTGACAACTACTACAGTGCACGCGCCAACACGGTAATCATGCAGGGCGGTGGCGATATCGCACGTACATCGCTGTTCGGGCACGCCGACAGGCTTCATGTCGGCGCGATGGCGGGCTACGGGGTCGTGGAAACGAATGGTCTTGCCGCAGGCAACGCCACGCGCGCGAAGGGGCACGTCAATGGCTATGGCATCGGCGCGTATGCAACCTGGTTCGGGCACGCCGCGTCCGACCTCGGGCCGTACGTCGATACATGGCTCCAGTACGCGTGGTTCGACAGCAACGTCCGTGGCGACCTGCTGCCACAGGTCAACTATCACTCGCAGGCGTGGAATGTATCGGTCGAAGGCGGATGGGCGCTGCCGATGGGCTCGCTGGCGTGGCGCGTGGAACCCCAGGCGCAGGCCGTGTGGGTGCGCCATCGCGGCGTCAGCGTGACGGAGCCGAACGGCACGCAGGTCCATGGTGGAGACACCGATGGCGTGGTGACGCGGCTTGGCGCACGGATCTTCCGCACGATCGAGAAGGAAGATGGCGGCCGGCTGCAACCGTATGCCACGCTGAACTGGTGGCACGACCAGGTGACTGCCTCGGTCGGATTCAACGATACGGTTCTGGGCCAGCTGTTTCCGCGCAATCGCTACGAGGTCAAGCTGGGCCTGAACGCAAAGCTGTCGCGCGGCTGGACCAGCTGGGGCAATATCGGCGTGCAGCGGGGCAGCCAGGGGTACCGGCAGTACGGCATGCGCCTGGGCGCGCGGTATGCGTGGTAAGCGACGGCGGCGACGTGAGCAACGTGGGCGCCCCGGGCGTCAGAACGTCGGCAGCAACTCTGGCGGATGCGCGCGAAGCTGCGCGCGGGCGTCGCGGAACTCCGGGAAGATCGATTCCACCGTTTCCCAGAAGCGCGGGCCGTGATTCATTTCCTTGAGGTGCGCCAGTTCGTGGGCCGCCACGTAGTCGATCATCGACAGCGGAAAATGCATGAGGCGCCAGTTCAGCCGGATCTTGCCGTCGGCCGTGCAGCTACCCCAGCGCGTGGCGGCCGAGGTCAGGGCAAAGCCGGTATGGCGGACGCCAAGTTTCTCGGCATAGATTTCAAGGCGCTCGGGCAGCAGGCGGTGCGCCTGGTGCTGCAGCCAGCCCTGCACGCGATCCTTGATCTGCTGTTCGTCGACATGCGTCGGCATGGCCAGATGCAGCACGCGCGCCTCTGCGTTGAACAGCAGCACTCCGGCTGGCGATTCCAGCTGCAGCGTGATCGGCTGGCCCAGGAACGGCAGCGATGCCCCATCGCGCCATTGCACCGTAGGCAGCACGCGGCGCGCTTCGCGATGGCGCCATTCGCCGAGCTTGTTGAAGATCCAGCGCTGCTTCTCGTGGATGGCTGCCTCGACATCGGCCAGCGTGACCCAGCGCGGCGCGGTGATCGACAGGCCCCGGTCATCGACGGTAAAGCCGATGGTGCGCCGGGACGAGCGCTTGAGCGCATAGTGCACCGTGCGCTCGCCAACCTGCAGCATGCGGCCATTGGGCGACGCCGGCGGCCATGCCGGGTTCTGCGGAGCCTGGGGCTCC
>JAFAJB010000208.1 GCA_019236395.1 Cupriavidus sp. | reverse complement strand
ACAGGCGCGGCGGCCGCCATCCGGGCGGCGGCGCGGCCCCCGGCCAATGTTCGAATTGCTGCGGTAGTGTCGCGGGGTGGACGCGTCGACCTCGCTGGCCATGAGGCCATTTGCGAGCTCCGGGTGCCTACCCTGATGATTGTCGGTGAGGCCGATCAGACAGTCCTGAAGTTCAATGCTCGCGCGGCAGCATGGATGCAGTGCGCCCAGCGGCTGGAGGTCATCCCAGGCGCGACTCACCTGTTCGAAGAACCGGGCGCCTTGGAGCGGGTGGGCAGGCTTGCCGCGCAATGGTTCTGTCAGCATTTTGCCGTGGCGCACGGCAAGTCGCCCGAGGCTGCGGCGCCCACCAGGTATGAGGCCGATCACCATTGAGTTGCATCGTGGTGGCCTGCGTCGTGCAACGGGCCTGGACCACCTGAAAGGCGTGCGAACATGGACCTGATTCTCATTGCCACCCCCGGAAGCGGACCGCGCGGTGCCCCGCACATGAATCGGGCGACTATGGATCGAGGAAAGGTCCAGGACACCTGCAACCTGCCTGAACTACCGCCCGAGTGAGGAATCATCATGCGTATCGGCGTTCCCACAGAGATCAAGGACCAGGAGTACCGCGTCGGCCTCACGCCGGCCGGTGTGCGCGAACTGGTCAGCCATGGCCATGAGGTCATGATCCAGTCCGGGGCAGGCACTGCGCTGGGCCTGTCCGACCACTCCTATTCGGTTGCGGGGGCAAAACTGGTGCCTGATGCGCAGACCGTATACGGCAATGCCGAGATGATCGTGAAGGTGAAGGAGCCTCAGCCCTCGGAGCGCGCGCTGCTAAAGCCCGGCCAGATTCTCTATGCCTATCTGCACTTGGCGGCAGACCGCGAACAGACCGCGGAGCTGGTGAAATCCGGCGCCGTCTGCATCGCGTACGAAACCGTGACCGGGCCGGATGGCGGGCTGCCGCTGCTGGCTCCGATGAGCGAGGTGGCCGGCCGCATGTCCGTCCAGGTGGCAGCTGCCTATCTCGAAAAGCCGCGCGGCGGCATGGGGTTGCTACTGGGCGGCGTCCCGGGAGTTGCCCCGGCGCATGTGGTGGTGATTGGTGCGGGCATGGTCGGCAGCAACGCGGTACAAATTGCCGTTGGCATGGGCGCGCGCGTGACCGTGCTGGACAGGAACGTCGATCGCCTGCGGGATCTCGCGATGGTGCACGGCAACCGCGTGGTGGCCATCTATTCCAGCGCGGACAGCCTCGAACGAGCCGTAATCACCGCCGACGCCGTGATCGGTGCCGTGCTGGTGCCGGGCGCAGAGGCGCCCAGGCTGGTCACCCGTGAACTGGTGGCGCGCATGAAGCACGGATCGGTAGTGGTGGATGTGGCGATCGACCAGGGCGGCTGCTTCGAGACATCGCGGCCGACCAGCCATAGCCATCCGACCTATGTGGTGGATGGCGTGCTCCATTACTGCGTGACCAACATGCCGGCGGCAGTGGCCAGGACGTCCACCTTCGCACTCAACAACGCCACCGTCGGCTACGGGATGGCGATTGCCGACAAAGGCTGGCGACGCGCATTGGTGGAAGACGTTGGCCTGCGGGCAGGGCTGAACGTCTGTCGCGGCAACGTGACGTGTGCTGCGGTCGCAGCAGCGCACGGCTACGCGCACGTGTCAGCGGAGCAGTTGCTGGCATGAACTTCGGAAAACATGGGCAGGGCGCTGATGCCGCAAAGTGCCACCGGATGGCTGCCACTTGCCGTTGGTCGACGAGCGGATGGCATTCATGCGGCTCTGGTCGCGCTAGTCGAGCTAGTCGCGCTAGTTTGATACCAATCAATCTTCGGATGGGGCTAGCTCCTAGGATGGTTCATACATAGATCCACCTGGAGGACTCGAAATGGCTGAAACTTCAACCAAGCTTCCTGTCAAGAGTGCGGAACATGGCGCAATGCGTCCATGGGGGCTGGACATGTTGCACCCCTTCGAAAATCTGCGTCGACAGATGGAGCGAATCTTTGACGATTTCGATCGCGACTTCGGCTTTTCGAACATGCGTCGTCCGATGCTGGATCTCGAGCGATCCATGCGACGGGAATGGGCCTCGGCTTCCGTTCCGGCCGTGGACTTGACGGAGACTGAAAAGACCTACGAGCTTACAGCCGAGATGCCCGGCATGGACGAAAAGAGCATCGAGGTGAAACTGACCAACGGCGGTCTTTCCATCAAGGGCGAAAAGCGCGAGGAAAAGGAGAGGCGCGAGAAAGACTACTATCTCCATGAGCGGCATTTCGGTACGTTCGAACGATATTTCCAACTGCCGGAAGGCGTTGACCGCGACAAGATCGAGGCCAGGTTCAACAAGGGGGTGCTCACCATTTCGCTCCCCAAGACCCCGGAAGCACAGAAAACGGAGAAGAGAATCCCTGTGAAGGGCGCCTGATCGGTCCCACCGCAGAAAGTGGTATGTGGTGCAAGCGAGCCTCGTTCGACCGGCTGCTTCGCGCCGGTACTCGCGCCGGTACTCGCGCCGGTACTCGCGCCCGCGGCCCTCTATTGACGACGCGGGCGCGAGAGCTGTCACGGCATATGCAGCGAATCGTGAACGCGCTCCCGTGATGTTGATCAACCTCGCGTCGGGTTAGCCAACTACCTCGACTGATGACGGCCGCCTGGGTGACGCCCGCCCCGGCGTTGAACTGCCACCCGATTGCCGGGAGGACGCCATGTCCGAAGCTTCTGCCTTGCCCGATCCGCGGCTCAGGCCCGCCGCCCCGACTGGGTGGCGCGCAATGTTCCCGCCTGCCCAATGGGTGCCGGCCTATCAGCGTGGCTGGTTGCGGCGCGACATCGTGGCCGGCGTCACGCTTGCCGCATACGGGATTCCGGTATCGCTGGCGTACGCATCGCTGGCCGGACTGCCTCCCCAGTACGGCGTCTATTGCTATCTGGTTGGCGGATTCTTCTACGCGCTGTTCGGCTCGTCGCGCCAGCTTGCCATCGGGCCGACCTCTGCCATCTCGATGCTGGTTGGCATTACGGTGGCGGATATGGCCGCTGGAGACCCCGGCCGATGGGCGTCGATCGCCGCATTGACGGCGCTGCTGGTCGCCATCATGTGCATCGGCGCGTGGCTTTTGCGGCTCAGTTCGCTGGTCAATTTCATCAGTGAAACCATCCTGCTTGGATTCAAGGCAGGTGCAGCCCTGACGATTGCGCTGACCCAGTTGCCGAAGCTGTTCGGCGTCAAAGGCGGGGGCGAGTTCTTTTTCGAACGCGTCGCCATACTCGCGGGTCAGATACCGGAAACCAACATCGCCGTGCTGGCGTTCGGAATCGTCGCGATCGGCTTGTTGCTGCTTGGCGAGAAGTTCCTTCCCGGGCGTCCAGTTGCATTGGCTGTCGTGGTAATTGCGACTGTCCTGCTGTCGGTCACGCCATTGGCAGACCTGGGTTTCAAGGTGGTTGGTGCATTGCCGCAAGGGCTGCCCGCTTTCCGCCTGCCGGACCTGCGTCCTCGCGACGTCGACGGGGTGATCCCGCTGGCGTTCGCCTGCATGCTGCTGTCGTATGTCGAAAGTGTTTCGGCCGCGCGTGCGCTGGCCCAGTCACATGGATACGAGATCGATGCGCGTCAGGAACTGCTCGGCCTGGGTGCCGCCAACCTCGCGGCCGGCCTGTTCCAGGCCTACCCGGTTGCCGGGGGATTGTCGCAGTCGTCGGTCAATGACAAAGCCGGTGCGCGCACGCCGCTTGCACTGGTGTTCGCTTCCATCACCATCGGGCTGTGCCTGATGTTCCTGACGGGCCTGCTGACCAACCTGCCCAATGTGGTGCTGGCGGCGATCGTCCTGGTGGCGGTGAAGGGCCTGATCGATATCGGCGAGCTACGTCATGTCTGGCGCGTCAGCCGTTTCGAGTTCGCCATAACGATGGCGGCATTCGCCGCCGTCCTGCTGCTCGGCATCCTGAAGGGCGTGATCGTGGCGGTGCTGTTCTCGATGTTGCTGCTGATTCGCCGGGCCGCTCGGCCGCATCTCGCTTTCCTCGGCCGCATTCCCGGCACGCGGCTCTTCTCCGATATCGAACGCAATCCCGATAACGAGCCGACGCCAGGCGTGCTGATCTTCCGCCCGGAAGCCGCGCTGCTGTACTTCAATGTCGAACACATCAAAAGCGCCTT
>JAFAJB010000082.1 GCA_019236395.1 Cupriavidus sp. | reverse complement strand
AACGCCACGAATTCGGGCACGTGGTTGGCAATGGCCACGAAGCGCTTTTCGCTTGCTGCGGCACTGTCATTGGCTGCCTTGAGCGCGGCTTCACGCTCTGACAACTGCTGCATGACCTCCGAGAATGCGCTGGCAAGTTCGCCGATTTCGTCCTCCCGGTCGACAGGAAGTTCGGCTACTGCGGTCGGTCTTGTGCCCAGTTGGCGCACTGTGCGGTGCAGGTGCTCGAGTGGCGCAAGCAGGTACCGGATCGTGCTCCACATCAGCACGGCCGCAAACAGCAGCGAAACAGCGCCGACCAGGATCGAGCGCTGGCGTACATCGAACATCGGGGCGTAGGCTTCCTTGGCCGGCAGCACGGAAACCACCTCCCACCCGTTGGATGCCAGCAGGTGCCGCGCAACTACCGGTTGCTGTGGCGCCAGTGCCTCCCAGCGCGATGCCGGTCGCTCCATGCCGCACGATTCACCACTGATGCGTGCGGGGGTCAGCACCTTGCTGCTGTCGGGGTGCATGGCGTAGCGCGGATTGGGCCCCGCGGATACCAGGCAATAGAAACCCGTCAGGCCGATGCGGCTTTGGACAAGTTCACGCAGGAAGTTGTTGGCGGACAGGTTCAGGACACCGCCGACGACCGCTCGCAGTTCGCCGTGCTGGCCTTTCAGGGGCACGGCCAGGATGACGCCGGGCGAATTTGAGTGTTTGCCCTGCAGAAGGTCCGAGACGGCAAACGGCGCGCCGCGCAGGATTTCCTTGAAATAGTCGCGATCGCCGATGGTCATCTTGACCCCGGCCGGGACGGCTGTACTGAATGCGAGAGAACCGTCAGGCCAGGCCATGAAGACCGCGTTGAAGTGGTCCGGCATGTCGACAGTGTCGGCGGCGAGCTGCCGCAGTTGTGCAGGAGGCGTATCCAGGACGGGCGCAAGCGTACGGGCGAGCCGCCGCAGCACGATCGCGCGTGCTTCAAGTTTCTCGTCCAGCTGGTCGGCGACAAGCTTCACCAGTGTGTCCTGCTGACTCTGAACGAGATCGTTCAGGCGTCCGTAGGCGTATATCTGGGAAAGCCCTGCACGCGCCGCGAACACAATTGTGACCACGGCCGCGGCGGCGATCGCCATCCGGTACTTCAAAGAGTGCCGCATGTTTCTTGTCTTTTGGCGCACTGACCCGTATTCGGCTGCTCGGGCTTGCTGTACAACGACCCCGCCCATCTCATTGGCAACCGGTTGAAAGCGTAGCAGAACTGTTACGGGTTGCGTTCGGAGTAGCGGGGCAAACGCGTGCGAGATCGCACATGGGGTGATGCATGCGCCCTATGCGGGTGATGCGACAGCCGTGGAGCCCGTGCAGGGGCTCGTTCATGGGCAGTTCGACAATGTCTCGGCAAGCCAATCAATGACCGGCCGGAAGCGGGACGCGCCACGAAACTCGACGGGGTAGGCGAGCCAGATTTCGCGAACGACCTCGGGCACCCCCCGCACGAGCGTCAGACCGGGGTCATCGGCGGCAAGGTAGTGGGGCAGCAGCGCCACGCCAAGGCCGCAGCGCACGGCTTCGGCCACGGCCAGCAGGCTATTGGACTGGAACGCGAAGCGACGCTCCAGTGCGCGGGGCCATTCCACTTCCGGCAGGGTAAAGCCCTCGTCGAGCAGGCCGCAAAGTGGCGTTTCGCTGGCTTGAGCGGTGGCCGCGGGCATGCCTGCCGGTGCATAGAGCCCGAAATGGACCGTTCCGGCTCGCTGCGCCACCATGGTGTCTTCCTGTGGCCGTCCCAGACGCACAGCGATGTGCGCGCGTCTTCTTGCCAGGCTGGCTACGCGGTTGTCGAGTTCAAGCCGGACTTCCACGTCGGGATTCGCGGCGTAGAGAGCCGGCAGGCGCGGCGTGAGGAAGTGGGCGCCCATTGCGGAGGTCGCGGCCACCCGCACGACGCCGGAGACACCCGACGCAGCCCCTTCGATTTCCCTCAGTAGCCGGTCTGCGGACTGCTCCATCTGCCGCGCGGCAACAAGGGCGTTTCGGCCGGCGGCGGTCAGCGCGAACGTGCCGTCCGCACGCGTGGCAACAGGGTTGCCCAGCGCGGATTCCAGCCGCCGGATTCGCCGGATGGCCGTGGCGTGGGTGATATCGAGTTCGCGCGCGCACGCCGAGTAGCTACCCGTTCGCATCAGCGTGGACAGGGTCAGCAGGTCATCCCAGGAAATTGTGCTTTTTTGCACAGCGACTGTGATTTGGTGGCGAATTGGCGCACAGCTTAGCCTGCCATACGATGCCTGCATAGCCACCCCATCCATACAAGGAGAAGTGCAATGCCAAGCACCCGCGCCCCAATGACGCTACTCGATGCCGCTGGCGCAAGCCGCAAACCGTCGGCCTGGTCTGACGCCGTGCTGGTCCTGGTGGACCACCAGCGCGAATATGTCGATGGCCGGCTGCCGCTGACTGGCATGCCAGAGGCCGTGGTGCGATGTGCGGAGCTGCTGGCGCTGGCGCGTGAACATGGTTCGCCTGTGATCCACGTCGTACATCACGGCAAGGCAGGCGGGGCGTTCGATCCGGCCGGGCCGTATGCGGCCATTATCGAGGGGCTGACACCGGCCGATGGCGAGCTCTCCGTCGTCAAGCATCTGCCGAACAGCTTCGCCGGAACGGATCTGGCCGATCTGCTGGCCGCCACGGGCCGCAAGGAACTGATCGTTGCAGGTTTCCAGACGCATATGTGCATCAGCGCTACCGTCCGATCGGCGCTCGATCATGGTTATCGCGTGACGCTGGTGGCGGCCGCCTGTGCCACGCGGGATCTGCCCGATCCGCTCGGTGGCGATCCGCTCTCGGCGGCCGAGTTGCAACGCGTGACCCTGGCAGCGTTGAATGACCGCTTTGCCACCGTCGTGGCCGATGCGTCAGCATGGCATTGAGCGGAAAAGTGCTTATACCGTGATTGCTGCGGGTGGTGTTGTGGACGGGGAATTGGAGAGTGCCATGACGACATCTCCCGAAAGGCCCGGTTTGCCTTTGGCTGAGGCATACTAGCGCCTTTCAAGGCGAGGCCGGTCCGGCCGAGCTTCCACCGCTGCCCCCACAACCCATGAAGCGCATTCTTCTTATCAAGATCACGTCGCTAGGTGACATGGTGCACACACTGCCGCTCTTATCCGACCTGCGGCGTGCTTATCCTGACGCGAAAATCGACTGGGTGGCGGACGCTTCCTGTGCGGACATTCCGCGCTGGGCGGTTGGTGTTGATCGCGTGATTGCGCCGCCGTTGCGCCAGTTCAAGAAGAACGGACGCAAATGGCGAGACCTGCGCGGAATTCTCCGCGCCACGGGTGAACTGCGCCGCGAGCGCTATGACGTGGCGATCGACGTACACGGCGTCTACAAGAGCGCCATCGTTGCCCGACTGGCCCGTACCCACCGGCGCCTTGGATATTCCGCCGAGTTTCTGGGCGAGGCACGTGCGGTCTTTGCCTATACCGAACTGTTCGGGCCGCACGGCGACGTGGATTGCCGCCACAAGATGCGCCTTGTGGTTGCCAACGCGCTGGGCTACGAGATCGAGCCCCAAGAAACCTGCGAGTTGCGGATCCCCACGCCTGCCACACCGCTCAATACCGACGGTGTGCCCCGTGCGATGCTGTTCCATGCCACGTCCGCCGAGATCAAGAAATGGCCCCAGGCTAACTGGATCGAGGTGGGCCATGTGCTGTCGCGGCGAGGCTACCGCGTACAGTTGCCATGGGGTTCGCAGAAGGAACATGACGAAGCGCAGGCGCTGGCGGCTGCCATTCCGGGTGCCGAGGTGCTGCCGCGCATGTCGATCACCGAGTGCGCGCAACGCGTCGACGCGGCATCGCTGGTGGTGGGCATGGATACTGGGTTCGTGCATCTGGCCGACGCGCTGGGCAAGCCGAGTGTGATGCTTTTCACGGCGACTTCCCGTCCGCACTTTGGCGTGAACCGGCCCGGCCAATCGGTGTCGATTGGTGACAATGGCGCGCCACCGTCGGTTGACGAGGTGCTTTCGGCGATCGCAAGCGTCACGCAGCATGGCACGGCTGCCGATCAACGACCGTTGCAAGTGGCCGGCAGCGCATCGGCATAACGCCAATACTCGAACCGGACGACCGTGGTGTCTTTGTCCGCGGTGATCAGCTCGAGCGTGAACGACAGGCGCCGGACAAACAACCTGGCCAGATAGCGCGATACGCCGTGCAGCCCCGCCGGCGGACTATGCCGCTCCCCATGGCGCATGGCCAGACGGAGGATATGGACCGGAGTGAACCGCTGTGCATCGCTCATGCTCGCGTGAGCGGCCTCGGTGAACAACAGCGGCGCCTGGGCCAGCCGGGCGAACCGGTTACGCAGTTTCGCGAGCGTGGTTGGCGCCAGCGCCATGCCCGATCCGTTCAGGCCCAGCGCTGTCATGCCACGCACATTGGCCTTCCATAGCCCGCCCACCACCAGCAACGAGTCGCGTTTCTCGGGCGGTGGCAGTTCTCGCGTATCTTCCCAGACGCCCAGCATCTCTCCGTTCAGATCGAACAGATGGCAGCGCCGGGCAAACGACCGATGGTAACCAATGATGCAGTCGAGATCGTCATCGAACACTGGCATCACGTCACGCGGCATTCGTATTGGGCGGATCTCGAACAGGCCTGCGGAGACGGCATAGCGACCCGTCCAGGGGCGCGCAGCACCGGCAGAGCGGGCATCATTCGCAAGCAGCAGATCAGGCGGCATCGGCGGCAGTCCGTAGCAGAGGTGAAAGCACAACGCTACGGGGTGGGCGGCGCCAAGTCTTGAGGACGATTCTCAAATTGGCTGCAGCCTTTTCTGCAGTTGATCGCAATTTGATCCTGGGCAACTCGGTGCGTCAGTGGATGAATCCTCCCTGCACGAAGCGCACCGGCTCGGCGTCCATGCGCAGCAGCAGAGCGGTGAGTCCGTCAGCCGCAGACGGATTCACGCCCTGGCCTGAGCCGGCCTGCCCGGCGGTGCAGAGCAGGCCGGCGCCGTCCCATGGGCTGCGGCTGGGCAGGGCTCGCGCGCGCAACCAGCCCTGTCGATCGGCCAGGAACTCGGTGCCTGCGAGGCGGGACGTGTCGATGCCTGCCAGCTGTGCGAATGCGGCCCACGCGTGCGGCGAATCGGCTACGCAGTCGGCGCGAAACTGGGGGACGTCGGAGAGGTGGCTGCCGTCGCGTGTCACCAGCAGCGTCAGGAAGCGCGGATCTTCGAGAGGCAGCGACGATGCTTCGCCATCGAATGCCACGACCCGCACACGCTGGTTGCCACGCCAGTCAGCCAGCGGGCGAGGGGCACCCTGACCACAGCGCACTGAAACGTCGGCCAGCCTTAGCGGGATCGGCCAGTTGCCGTTCGTGCTGGCGGCGGTGCCGGCGGCGAGCGCCTTGGTGTAGTCGAGCACCGCCCATGCACCATCGTCGCCGAGTTGTTGCCCGAATGCCGGCATGGTCGGCCAGCCGGCCGTATCGTGCATGCCGTCGACGATATGTGCGAACAGTTCGCCGTCGGCGCGGCGGCCCAGCAGAGGGCCGACGAACGTCGGGGGCCAGTGCGGCAGGCTGGCCGCCAGCGGGCCTTCCCCGCGGCCGTCGTCGCCATGGCATGCCGAGCAATGCTGCGCATAGAGGCGCCCGCCGCGTGCGATGGCTTCGGCCGAGAAACGTGTGGGACTCGTGTGAAAGCTCGTCGGCGCTGCGGGCGTGAACAACAAGGCGGGAGCGGGCCATGGCGCCAGGATCAGCGCCAGCGCCGCAACGCCAAGCCAAGTCAGGCGTCTGTGGCGCCAGACGATGGCCACGGCCACACAGGTCAGCGCGAACCCGATCGCCGCAACGCTCCACGCGACCTGTCGCGCCAGGCCGAGATCGATCAGCAGGGTCTCGCCCGCGATCCGCCGGGCCCATGGCCACGCCGGCTGCCCGTGCGAATCGCCCGTCAGGCCAAGCGCATGCCAGAGCCGAAGCACTGCGAACTGACTGTCCTGCAGCAGCGTCAACAGCGTATTGAGCCACACCTGGGCTGGCGGCGCATTCATTTGCCACCCCGCAAGTTACCAGCTCGCATCGAGTCCCAGATGGCGCAGTGCCTCGTGCCGCAACGCGGTCAGGCGCGGATCGCCACGATGGCGCGGGTAGGGAAGATCGACCTCGATTTGCGCGGAAATCCGTGCAGGCCGCTGGCTGAAGACAATCACGCGCTGCGCGAGGAACAGCGCCTCCTCCACGTCGTGCGTGACCAGCAGCGCGGAAAAGCCGGTGCGCTGCCAGAGTTCGACCAGATCGCTCTGCATTGCGAGCCGCGTCAGCGAGTCCAGCTTGCCAAGCGGTTCGTCGAGCACGAGCAGGCGCGGATCGTTGACCAGTGCACGTGCCAGCGCCACGCGCTGCGCCATGCCGCCGGAAAGCTGGTGCGGGAAGGCGTTGGCGAACGCTTCCAGCCCCACACGCCTGAGAGCGGCATCGACGCGATGCCCTTCCCGTCGCAGCAGGCCGCGCGCCTGCAGTCCCAGCGCGACGTTGTCGCGCACGCGGCGCCATGGGTACAGCGTGGGGTCCTGGAACACGACAATGCGTGATGGGTCGGGATGATCGATCGGCGCGCCATCCTGAAGGATTTGCCCCGCGCCTGGCGCTTCAAGCCCTGCCACCAATCTCAGCAGCGTTGATTTGCCACAGCCGCTGGGACCGAGCAGTGCGACGAACTCGCCCGGCGCGACGCTGAGGCTGACATCGTCGAGCACTGGTAGTTGCTGCGCGCCGCTGCCGAAGGCATGGCTGACGTGGCGAATATCGATCTGTGCGCCCGCAATTTCCGGCGAGTGTTCCGGCACGGCTACCATTTGACGGTTCCTTTCTGCCACGACAGCGCGCGATCGCGCACGGCAAACAGCAATGTGATGACGCTCGAGAACAGCAGCGCCATGACGATCAACGCGGCGTACATGTTCACGTAAGAGGCCCAGCCCTGCGCCCAGGTCAGGTACCAGCCGAGGCCGGACTTCACGCCCATCATTTCTGCCGTGACGAGTACCGAGAACGACGCGCCAAGTCCCATGAACAAGCCGACGAATACCTGCGGCAGCGCGGCGGGAATCGCCACGCGCAGCACCAGGAACCAGCCCGATGCCCCCATCGTTCGCGCCACGTCGTAATAGCTCTTGTTGACGCTGGCCACGCCGGACCAGGTCAGAACCGCCACCGGAAACGCCGTGGCCAGCGCCACCAGGAACACGGCGGCCGAGTAGCTCGACGGGAAGAAGTAGAACGTCAATGGCAGCAATGCGGTGGAAGGCAGTGGTCCCAGCACGCGCAGCACGGGGTGCACCCAGTAGCCGATGCGCCGCGACCAGCCGATCGACACGCCGATCAGGAAGCCGGCAGCTCCGCCATATGCAACGCCAAGGCCAAGCAGTTTCAGCGTGTTGAGGGCGCTGTCGCCCAGACGCTGCCAGTCGTCGAGATAGACCTCGATCAACGCCTGCGGCGGCGCGAAAAACGGTGTCGGCAGGATCGCGGTCTTGGCGGTCAGGATTTCCCAGGCTGCGAGGACCACGGGCAGGGCGATGAGCCAGGGGCCTGTGGTATGCAACGTTGCGCGTGCGCGCTGTAGTGACCCGGCGCGGCCGACGTAGGTGTCCGTCAGTGCGAGCAACAGCAGCGCTGCCGCTACGCTCAACACTGCCAGGCCGAGTTCCTCCGTATAGGCCCAGTCGCTGAAGCCCGCAGCCTTGTTCGGCCAGCGCCATGTCACTGCGCCAAACAGGCCCCAGGCGAATGCCGCCACGACGCCGGCTGGCCAGACCGCGGCCCGGACGGTGAATCGCGCAGGGCCGACGGGCAGCGCCTGCCGCGCGTCGAGAGTGCTTTGGCTGATCGTCATGGCATTACCCCAGCACGTTGGCGTAGACGTGCTGCGCCAGGCGTTTGGCATCGGTGCTCTTCTTGAGCACGCCGATGCGGCGGAAGTCGTCGGCGTAGAACGCGATCTCGTCCTGCAAATCCACGCCGGTCGGGTGGTGCGTATAGGTCAGCGTGGCGTAGAGCTTGCGCAGATCCTCGGGGCTGATCTTGGGCGAATACTTCGCGAACACCTTCGCGGCTTCGTTCGGATTCTCGTTGACGTAGTCGGTCGCCTGCACGATCGAACGCGCCAGCGCAGCCGCGACGGGGCGGTCGTTGCGCACGAGCTCGCCACGTGCACCCACCACGCAGCAGACCTTGCGCGCGTACTCGCCGGTCAGGTTCGTGGCCAGCTCCACATAGGCGCCATTGGTTCGCTTTTCCAGCAGGTAGAGATTCGGGTCGCCATCGGCAATGGCCTGGATCTCGCCCTTGTCGACGGCCACGCCCAGCAGGTCGGCAGGGTACTGCCGCCAGGTGATGTCGCGGTCGGGGTCGATACCGTTTTTCGCCAGCAGGATCGTGAAGAAGTGCTTGCCTGGCGCGGCCAGGTCGCTGACGCCGACGGTCTTGCCCTTGAGCGCCTGCAGGCTCGTCACGCCAGCCGCCTTGGCGCCGACCAGCCGCACGCACCCGCCATGCGAGCTGCCGATGATCTTCACATCGAAGCCCGCTTCCAGCGGCTTGAGCCAGCGATGGATCATGCCGACCGCGGCATCGGCCTTGCCCGTGGCGATCGATTCGAGCAACTGGTCGGTGGACCCGCTGTAGTTGATCAGGTCTATCTGCAGCCCGTTCTTCTCGAAGAAGCCCTTTTCCTGGGCTACGACGATCGGCGTCAGGCAGAACGAATTCTGGTTCCACGCGAAGGTCAGCTTGCGCGGCGCCGACCAGGCCTGGCGGCCCAGGATCAGCGCCGGCGCGGCGATGGCTGCCGTTCCTGCCAGCCGCATCACACGGCGGCGGCTGGTATTCGGATGGTCTGGATTGTGGCTCATGGATTCTCTCGCTCCCCGTTGTTGTCTGGTTCAGGCCGCCTTGGGTTGGCGCTCGGCATCTCGCTGCGCGACGAGTGCGCGCACGCGCGGGATCAGTTCGCGGCCGTAGTCGATCACGTCTTCGAGCGGATCGAATCCCCGGATCAGGAACGTGGTGACGCCAAGGTCGTAGTAGGCCAGCAGCGCGTCGGCCACCTGCTCGGGCGTGCCGACGAGACCGGTCGAATTCGATCGGCCACCGGTTTCACGCGCGATGGCCGTCCACAGGCGCTGGTCGACACGGTCACCTTTCTCCGCCGCCGCAAGCAGCCGGCGCGCGCCTTCGCTCTGTTGCGGACCACCGCGGCTGTAGCCGGCCTGCACGCGTAGCGCGCGCGTGCGTTCGAGGATTCGCTCGGCACGCGCCCACGCCTTCTCTTCCGTATCGGCCAGAACGGGCCGGAACGAGACCGAGAAACGCACCGCACGGCCGTGTGTTTCAGCTTCGGCGCGCACGCGCGTGGTCAGCTCGCGCACCTGGTCGAGCGACTCCCCCCATAGCGCGTAGACGTCGGCATGCTTGCCGGCCACCGCGATCGCCGCATCTGACGCGCCGCCGAAGTAGATCGGCACGTGCGGCCGCTGAGCGGGTTTTACCTCGGAGAAGCCGCGCTGGAAACGGTAGAACGCGCCTTCGTGATCGAACGGTTGGTCCTCGGTCCAGATGCGGCGCAGGATGCCGAGGTACTCGTCGGTGCGTGCATAGCGCTGGTCGTGGTCGAGATAGTCGCCGTCGCGCTTCTGCTCGTCGTCCGAACCGCCAGAGATGAAGTGCACGCCGAGCCGGCCGCCACTGAACTGGTCGAGCGTGGCGATCTGGCGTGCGGCCAGTGTCGGCGCCGTGAAGCCGGGCCGATGCGCGAGCATGAAGTGGATGCGCTCCGTCACGGTGGCCGCATACGAGATCGTCAGCGTGGCCGATGGCCCGGTCGAATGGTGCGGCACCAGAATGCGGTCGAATCCGGCCTGCTCGTGGGCCTGTGCGAATGCGCGCACGTAATCGCGATCGATCACGGGGCCGATGGGAGGGTGGATCTCTGACTGCTTCTGGCTCTGGATCATGCCGATGAAGTCGACGGTCATACAGTGGCGCTCCTGGTTCGTAAGACGGGCTGAGGCGCCAAGGTACGTCAGCGTGCCGCGCAGGCAAACGAACAAAAACGACGCTCCATATTCGGCAGGAACCGAGGCTCGATATGCGATATGCGTCGTTATCGACAGCGTGATGCGGCGGTACGCTATGCAGCGATTCGTTCACCTTTCCCCGAGAGACATCCCATGTCATCGTTACCCCTGCTGCGCCTGCCGACCAGCGAGGCACGGCTGGCTGGCCTGCTGGCCGAGCTCACGCCACACTTTGCCGATACTGCTGCCGAACTCGACGCGAGCGGCAACTTCCCCCACGAGAACCTTGCGTTGCTGCACCATTACGGCGTGATCGCACAGGTGGTGCCCGTTGCGTCCGGCGGGTCCGGCGCCGGGCTGGCGGAGGCGCGCCGAATCGTGTCCGCCGTGGCTGCCGGTGAGCCGGCGACGGCGCTGGTTTTGACGATGACCTATCTGCAGCACCGCGCGATCGGCCGCGCCGATTCGCGCTGGCCCGATACCGTGCGCAAACAGGTGTTCCGCTCGGCCGTGGACGAGGGGGCGTTGATCAACTCGCTCCGCGTGGAGCCGGAACTGGGCTCGCCGGCACGCGGAGGGATGCCCGCCACGGTGGCCACGCGCGTCGGAAGCCGCTGGCGCCTGCGCGGCCACAAGCTCTACAGCACCGGCATTCCGGCGCTGCGCTGGCTCGCGGTGTGGGCGCGCACGCATGAACCGGAGCCGCGAGTCGGCGTGTTCCTGGTGCCGAAGCCGGAAGCCGTTACACCGGGGATTCGTGTGGTCGAGAGCTGGAACCACCTGGGCTTGCGGGCCTCCGGCAGTCATGAAACGCTGCTCGAGGACGTGTGGATTCCGCTCGAGAACGCGGTGGATATCCGCCCGCTGTCAGCGTGGGCGCCGGCCGGGGCGAGCCAGGCCGATATCGACGCCAATACCGACCAGCAGGCGTGGACGGTAGTGCTGCTCGGCAGCCTCTACGATGCCGTGGCCCGTGCAGCGTACGACTGGATTCGCCATTTCGTGCGGCAGCGCGTGCCTGGCAGTCTCGGCAAGCCGCTGGCGACGTTGCCGCGTGTGCAGGAAAGCATCGGCGAGATTGCCGCGCTGTTGCACGCCAATCAGGTGCTGCTGGATGACACCG
Organism: Cupriavidus sp.; assembly: GCA_019236395.1. Taxonomy (GTDB): domain Bacteria; phylum Pseudomonadota; class Gammaproteobacteria; order Burkholderiales; family Burkholderiaceae; genus Cupriavidus. Next base: position 16,944 of record JAFAJB010000082.1, on the reverse strand, counting down.
CAGCGAGTACCGATGCAGGCACCCCGCCGTCAGTCATCGACACCGGTCTGCTCAAGTTCACGACCACCGGAAATGCGATCCGAGCCGTGGAACTGGCGCTGCAACTCTCGGGCAATCATGGCCTGAGCCGGAACAATCCGCTGGAGCGACACTATCGCGACGTGCTTTGCAGCCGCATCCACACGCCACAGAACGACGCGATTCTGACCGCCGCAGGCCGCGCGGCACTGGCGGACTGATCCGCGCACCTTCCCACCGGCCGGTTGCCTTCGTGCTATGGTTGCGTCGAATGTCATCGGCCGCAATGCGATACAAGACGGCCGGGAAATACAGGAGACCTGGCATGTCCGAATTGACTACCAAGACGCAGGCGCTGGCGCCCCTGCGCGATTTCATTACTGCGTTCTCGGCGCTGCTCGACCAGCATCCCGATGAAGCCCGCATTCTCGATGAGGGCGGCAGGTTGCTCGCGAAGCTCGTCGCGCACGACGACTGGCTGCCGGATGCCTACGCGCAACCGCACCCCGAGTACTACCAGCAGATGCTGCTGCATTGCGACTCCGCAGAGCGGTTCTCGATCGTCAGCTTCGTCTGGGGCCCCGGCCAGCGTACGCCAATCCACGACCACACCGTGTGGGGACTGATAGGCATGTTGCGTGGGGCCGAGTACTCGCAACCGTTCTCGATCGATGCCGAGGGCAAGCCTCAACCGCATGGCGAGGCAATCCGCCTGGAGCCCGGCCATGTCGAAGCGGTGTCGCCGGCCATTGGCGATATCCATCGCGTGCACAACGCGTTCGATGATCGGGTTTCGATCAGCATCCATGTGTATGGGGCGAACATCGGCGCGGTACGCCGTCATGTCTATCCGGAGTCAGGCGGAGCCAAGACGTTCATCTCCGGCTACTCCAACTCAACCTTGCCCAATCCGTGGGACCGCTCGAAGGACTCGAACGCGTCATGACCCAAGCTCAACCGTTTCCGACCACGACCAGCCTGGCGGTGCGCCAGGCATTGCTGGACCGCTCCGAGATCGCGCTGATCGACGTGCGCGAGGAAGACCCGTACGCACAGCAGCATCCGCTCTGGGCGGCCAACTTTCCGTTGTCGAAGCTCGAGCTCGAGGCGTGGACACGCATCCCGCGCCGCGATACGCCCATCGTCGTGTATGGCGAGCATGATGGCGAGGACCTTGCCCCGCGCGCCGCATCCAGACTGCGCGAGCTGGGCTATACCGATGTCTCGCTGCTCGATGGCGGACTGGCTGCGTGGATCGCCGCTGGAGGCGAAGTGTTCCGCGACGTGAACGTGCCGAGCAAGTCTTTCGGCGAACTGGTCGAGGCGAAGCGGCACACGCCGTCGCTGGCCGCGGCAGAGGTTCAGGCGCTGATCGACCGCAAGGCCGATGTGGTGATCGTCGACGCGCGACGCTTCGACGAGTATCAGACGATGAGCATCCCCACGGCGACGAGTGTGCCTGGCGCCGAGCTGGTGCTGCGCATTCGTGAATTGGTGCCGGACCCGGCGACGCAGGTCATCGTCAATTGCGCGGGCCGCACGCGCAGCATCATCGGCACGCAGTCGTTGATCAATGCGGGGATTCCGAATCCGGTGGCGGCGCTGCGCAACGGAACGATCGGATGGACGCTGGCAGGGCAGGTGCTGGACCACGGCGCGGGCCGCCGGCCGCCGGGGAACGTGTCCGTGGCCAATCATGAGAAAGCACGTGACGGGGCGCGAAGCGTGGCGACTCGCGCTGGCGTTCGCCGTATTGCCTTCGATGCGCTGGCGTCGTTGCACGCGCCGGGCCGTACCGTGTACCAGTTCGACGTCCGTACTCCCGAGGAATACGCGGCGGGACATCTGCCGGGCTTCCGCAGTGCGCCGGGCGGCCAACTGGTGCAGGAGACCGATCACAATGCGCCGGTGCGTGGTGCACGGCTTGTGCTGGCCGATGACGACGGCGTGCGCGCCGACATGAGCGCATCGTGGCTGGCGCAGATGGGTTGGGAGGTCTATGTGGTCGATCCCGTTGACGATGCCCGGCGCAGCGAGCGTGGTGTGCAGGCGGCGGATATCCCTGCGGTGCCCGAGGTCAGGACCGTGTCCCCCTCGGCGCTCTCGGCGTGGTTGAGTAACGGAGAGGCAACGGTGATCGACGTGACGGCCAGCGCCAACTACGTCAAACGCCATATCCCCGGTGCCTGGTTTGCGATCCGCGCGCAGTTGCCACAGGCGTTGAAGGAGATTCGTTCCGCGAATCGCTATGTGCTGACGTGCGGCTCAAGCCTGCTGGCGCGGTTTGCCGCGGAGGATCTGCGGCGGCTGACGTCCGCGGAAGTCTTCGTCCTCGAAGGCGGGACGGCGGCATGGGTCGAGGCGGGGTTGCCCGTGGAGCAGGGCGAGTCGCGTCTTGCCGTTCCGCGCACGGATCGCTATCGCCGGCCGTACGAGGGCACGGACAATGCCGCGGCAGCCATGCAGGCGTATCTCGACTGGGAGTTTGGCCTGATCGCGCAACTCGAGCGGGATCGCACGCATTTCTTCGAGGTGGTTTGAAGCGGAGGTCTCAGGCGCCTATCCGTGGTACGGGGGCTGGTCCCGGTTGCCTATACTCAGGGGATCCGGGGCCGCTCCTGCGCGACACCGAGTCGAATCGACAGCCGAGAAGGGGGTCACCATGCCAAAGATCCGCGAATCCTTGATTCATGACCTGCACCCGACTCAACTCACGGTGGGTATGGTCGAAGTGAAGGACAAGAAAGGGCATCTGGCCGGGCTTAAGTCCAAGGATCAGCGGGCCTTCATGGAGGTGCATCCGATCCCCGCCGTCGAAGGGCCGGGCGGCAAGCTGTATATCACCGATCACCATCACCTCGGGCGCGCGGCGTTTGAAGCCGGTGTCCCCACCGGGTTCTTCATGGTGGAGGCGGATCTGTCCGCATGCGCGCCGGCCGATTTCTGGACGGAAATGGACAAGAACCTGTGGGTTCATCCGCTCGACGAACACGGTGTGCGGCACTACTACGCGTCCATTCCCTCCCACCTGGAAAAGCTGATCGACGACCCGTACCGGTCCCTGGCCGGGTACGTGCGCAATGCCGGCGGCTATCTGAAGACGCCCACCGCGTTCGCGGAGTTTGTCTGGGCGGATTTCTTCCGCCGCCACATCGCCATCGAGGACCTCAGCAAGGATTTTCATGGCGCGGTCAAGCGCGCAACTGCACTGGCTGCCAGCCAGTTGGCGCAGGGGCTGCCCGGGTTCCAGGGGAAGTAGCGGTGGGCGTTCGGAGTGGGCGGCCGCTCCAAATATTGCGTTACAAACTTGACTGGAGCAATGTCGTCTTAGTCAGATTCCCTGGCGTTACTGGGGCATGTTCGGCAAACACCTGCCGGGCATCAACGACCAGAATGGGGAGCTAACGATGATGACGAAGAAGATTGTTGGTGGCGTGGCAATCGCAGTGCTTGCAGCCGGACTGGCCGGCGGCGCGGCAGCGGCCGACAAGGACACCCGCTGGGAGCGGAATCATCCGCGCCGCGAGGAGGTCAACGACCGCCTTGCCAACCAGAACCGGCGCATCCACCAGGAGGTTCGTGAGGGGGAGATGTCGCATCAGCAGGCGGCCCGGCTTCACAATGAGGATCACCAGATCCGCCAGGAAGAACGCCTGATGGCGGGCCAGAATGGTGGTCATATCACGCGCCAGGAGCAGCAGGCGCTCAACCAGCAGGAAAACACAGTCAGCCGGCAGATCGGCCACTGATCGTCGGCACGGCTCGGCGACGGCGGCGCTTCTTGCGCCTGTCGTCGCTGTTTGGTATTTGTCGGATATCCAGGCATCGCGCACTGGCTCGGGGCGCGAGCGATGGAGACACCGATAGAAGGAATGGGCGTATGTCTGGCGCACATATTGATGCCTCCGAGCGCGAGGCGATGTACCGCATCATGGCGTTGCGACGCGACTGCCGTCACTTCACGCCGGGGCCACGGCTTGCCGATGCGCAACTGGAGCGATTGCTGCAGGCCGCCCACCAGGCACCTTCCGTGGGCCTGATGCAGCCCTGGCGCTTCATGCGCCTGAGTGAGCCGGCCTGGCGAGAGCGGCTGATCCCCTTTGTCGAAGCCGAGCGCCTGGCCACTGCCAAGGCCCTTGGTGATCGGGCCGCCGAGTTCCTGCGTATCAAGGTCGAAGGCATTCGCGACTGTGCGGAGTTACTGGCGGTAGTGCTGGCGCCCGATGACGGCACGGTCTTCGGGCGGCGCAGCATGCCGCGCGAAATGGCATGGGCCTCGGCGGCCTGCGCCGTGCAAAACCTCTGGCTGGCGGCGCGCGCGGAGAACCTGGGTCTCGGCTGGGTGTCGATGTTCGATCCGGAAGCCCTGGCGCGCGAGCTGCAACTCCCCGCAGGCGCAACGCCGTTCGGCTTGCTCTGCCTGGGGCCGGTACCGGCCTTCTATGAAAAGCCGATGCTTGAAGAGATCGGCTGGCGTCAGCGCCGGCCACTCCACGAGATGCTGTGGACCTCTCCGGCTCTCCCGGCGGCGGGGGATGATGCAACCTGATCGGAAGTCGCCTGACGACGGGGCAGGTGGTACTGGCGCTGCCGCAGAGAGGCGGGCGTCCGCTCTTCCTCGCCCTACTGCGAAGGCAGCAGCTCAACGCTAGGGCCCGATGGTTCTGGCAGTGGTGGCTGTGCAGAATGAGGAAATTTCGACCAGTCCTCGGTTGAACCGAAAATGGGAATAGTAGAAATTCCTCCGGCGCCGATCGAAGTCCTGCGAATAATCAACGAACCGTCCGTGGCACGCCAATAGCGCTCGCTACTCCATGACATGGACCCAACGCCACCGCCATGAGACTCCTCAAACTTGTAGTTTTTGAGCGAGACGCTATCTCCCTTGCACTCATAGTCATGATGCTCAATTAGAGTGCGTTGCATGATGGCCCTATCGCCTTGCTCGGTAGTAAAAACGAGGCGACCGTGCGATGGCCCAACTATCTCGATACGGTCTGCATCGGGGTTCGAGTCTGGCATCAGGTACTTGTCCAGGCGTGCCGTCTTGCTCTCGGGTTTCACGAACAGGAAGCCATTCGTGAAGTCCTCTCCAACCATCGCATATGTGCCGGTAAGTTCGTCCTCGCAGCTATCGGGCTGATGAAGCGTCGGGGACCATGCCTTTGGGTAGCCGCCGGTAATGATGACGCAGCCCGCACACAGAAGAGTGGAACAGGATGCGCAAGTCAACAGGGCGAGTCGATTGGCAGGCCAGGGCACTTTGACCCCCGCAAGACCACAGAAGAGATTCTTACAGAGTAGCCCAGTGCCCGGGGAGGAGGGGGGGCAGCCTTGCCGCTATCGCCTCAACGCTTCCAGACGATCGGCGCGGTGGCGGAGCAGGCGGTTACCTTGCCGAACCAGTTCCTGCTGGTGTTCAGCTTGACGCGTTGGTCGTCCATCGGCTCGATCTGTCGGTGCCAGCGGTCGGACAGGCTGTTGGCAACGCTGCTAACGGCTGCCTTGCACTCGGTCGCTGCGGTACCGGGCAGCATCGTGAACTGCTGGTATCGGTAGTTGACCGAGAGCGTGAAGCCGTCCGGCACGTATTCCGCCGTGTACTCCGTCGACATATCGTAGATAGACACCTGGCGGCCGGAGTTGGGCGGCAGCGCTGTGGTGGTGCAAGCGGCCGACACCAGGCAGGCCATCACTGCGGGGATCTTCGGGAATTTCACAGCGCGATCGTTGTTCGTGCCCAATGGGCTGGGTGCCTGTTGGCAGGCGTGCTTGTCTCGGGCTGGATGGTACCAAAGATGCGAAGCGGGGAATTCTCGCCAGCGCGCCGACTGCCTATCCCCGCATTCGCACAGGTATCGCTGAGAGGCGCTCGCAAACGCCGGACAACAAAAAACCCGGAAAGCTCGTCAGCGATCCGGGTTCACGGCAACGTAAGGCGTTGCTAACCAAAATATTGGTGGTGGTACAGCGACCGAAGTTATGGAAAAAATCTTTAATAATCAATGGCGTGAAGCATGAACATCGCGCTTATACCCTATTGCGTACCCCAAAAAATCGGAGTGCTTCAACAAGTAGGTGTTCGCACCTTCCACGCGACTCGAACCGCCGGAGCTCAACTGCGCGCTGGGTCACCACCCTTCCGGGCTCTGGCTGGCGCCAAAGCCTCCCTGTAGCGCCGCTTTGGGTCTGAGGGTCGGGTGCTGCCGGCATTCCTGAGATCTAGATTGCTTTGCTTTGAGGCAAGGGTCGATACAGCTTCGTTCGTACCCTCGTCCTGCGCGCTTTTGGGATCCCATTCCCCCGCTAAGTATCGCTCCAGCGCGACCGTCGAGAATACCCACCGCTTCCCAACCTTACGCCCTGGAATCAGGCCGGCCTTGGCCTTGAGGCGTACGGTCTCCGGGTGAGCACCAAGTATCTCGGCAGCTGCAGCTAGATCGATTGTGCAAATGGATGTTGTCATGGCGACACCCTCAGGCGACCACCTGTGGACAACTGCCCAGCGATGGCACCCGGAGGCATTTGGAAGTGAAGGACAAGATCTGATCTGGTCAGATCGTTACCTGACGCGCGGACGCAGCGCCGATCGAATGTCGGAAATATTGGTGCCCGCGTTCTGAAGTTGGAGGCGCATCTCGTTGAAGATAGGCTTGACCTGGGATGGGTCACTTATCGTCACAACTGCGGAAAATGGGACGCCCTCCAAGGGGAGGGTCGTTCCACTCCTCGCAAGCGAATCAATCACCAGGCGCCATTGTGATGAGCTGCCGAGTTCATTGAACTCGCCTTCTAGGATCTTAACTGGCCACCACTTTGCGCCATGTTCAACCAATTCCTTTTCGAATCGTTTGGCCCCATCGCCCTTGAGCCGTCCTTTGAACGACACCTTATTTGTCTTCGAATTCACAACCTCCTGTCTAAGGTAGGCATCGAGGTTGACGCGAACGAATTCACCGCCGAAGGCGCGATCAGTCGGCGGCCGATGAACTACGGTGAGTCGGACATTTCCTGTGCAAGCACCATTTACGTTGACAAGACTTGCTGGCCACGTAAAGGGGAATACGAGTTCATGTCCATCCATCATCACGCCGTTGAAAACCAGCGTGATCTCATGATCATTGACCAGCAGGGTCTCGATTGCCGGGCGCGGCAAACCGGCGCCTACGAAATCGCGCAGAAATGGGCGTAGGGAATCATTCCGCAAATTTTCTGGCACCTGTGCATGATGGATGGTCAGAGCCACAAGCGCTTCGCGAGAGATCCGCCCTTCGATGGCATGATCCAGTGCAGCGACTGTTTTGGCTGCTAAAGGCGCGGCATAACTAGTCCCACAGTCCTCCAGCCCAGCCCCATTCGGCGCCAGGGAACGCAATCCGCTGTGGAGATCGTAACGGCCGCCAATATGTGCAATATCTGGTTTGGCACCTAGCGAGGGGCCGGGCCCTCTTCGCGTATATCGGGACGGTACAAAACTCCCGTCAGCGGCACGTGGGTCGAGAGCCCCTACCACGATGGATCGGATGCTATCCGCTGGCTGGAATATCCGGTCCTGGCCTGGGAACCGGTAAGCAGCCACCATTGCCACAGCGTCATTTTCGCTATCGGGCCATGGGTCCCGAGCAAGCGCCGCGCGTAGGTTTCCTGCAGGCAAGATGAAAAGCACATCGTGCTTGTCTGCAATTTCGTCCAGCATCGTCGCGAAGAGGCTATATCCATCATCCGCGACTGGTGTTTCGACAGCCAGGCTCATATTGAAAACCCGTACGCCTTCCTGCTTCGCGGTGGGGATTTCAGCGTCGAGCTGTTCGAGGAAGTCGATGAACCCGCGTGGATAGTAGTTGCCGTAGCTGCCTTCCACAGTTGGATGGAGGTCCAGGTCAAAGAACTTGCATCTCGTCTCATCAAACACCGGGTCGGTGTTTAGCACGTCACCAGCACAGACGAGACCGGCGATGAACGTGCCGTGGGACACATCCTGTTCCTCGTCTGCCACGAAGTCGCAAGCCCCGGCTTGCCAGGCAGCGAGTTGAGGCAGATTCGTTACACCAGAGTCCACTATGCCGAGGACTGGATAAGTTCTTCCCGCCTCAGGCGCGGGAATTACAGGCACATTCTTCGGCTCTCCACCAAGCCGTGCGGACTGGAGGACCGGGGGAAGCAAGATGGACTTAACTACGGCCTGGTTGTCCAAAAAAGAAAGAAGGGCTTGGTGAACACGCGTCGCTTTGACGCCGTCGGCTGCCACAGCGGGATCTACCTTAATTACGTAGACGGATGCACTTACCCATTTGTCAGCAACCCGCGTTACGGTAATGGGTAGCTGCAAGCGATTGAGCTCGTTCTCAAACCGCTGTAACGCCAGAGCTCCGCGCCGTTGCATTCCTTCGGATGATCGGTTCGAAATTGCTTTCCACGAGATGAACGTTTCAACGTAGTAGGCGCTACCGGTTCTCGGATCTGACAGCCAGCGTGCGGCTTGTTCGACTGAGAACTTTCTCCTGTCTGCGATCGAGTAACTGCGAAAGCTCTTTATTGCGCCAACCTCGCTGCGGATCCGGGTAGGTTTCCGCACGGTTTTCTCATCCTTCTGGACCTCCTTTACATGCTCCTCCGCGGATGCGACTAGTGCGGCAATCCGGGGCAGGTCTGCTGGAGTAAGCTCCACTACCATGGACCCAAGCTCCGCCCCTCCCACGTATGTCTGGAATGCTGGCGGGAAAACCTTCTTTACAGGTCGATGGCTCTTCGCCCAGGCATCACTTTGCAACTCCACGCGGGCGTAGAAAATGTCATTTGGATTGTGTTGTGTAAAAGATTCCCTCACGCCGTTAATCTGGCGCACTAGTGCGTCCCTATGCTGTACAAACTCTGCATCGTGACCGGCGTAGAAATCTTTGTGGTCACCTCCGCCGCCGCCCTCCGCGCGTGCGACATAATTTTGCGCGTTAAGCACAATTTGAATGGGATTGTTCGGCATCATCACTCTCCTTGTGTTGCTTTCTCTTTCTTGAGCCACCTGCTAATGGTGGGCTGCGTGCATCCGAACAATCCGGCCAACTGCTCCTGACTTAACGGCGCTTCCTTGTCGCTCGCGAGTGCTCTCGCAAGATTCTCTTGCTCTCCTGTTGCGAGTACTCTTCGCTTCGATTGATCCTCACTTGCACTGAGCTGGACATAGCTCCTTACTGCATCGAGAAAGCTGAACGTCTCCTTTCGAATTGCCCTTTGCCGTTTGAGGAAATCCGCTAGCTTTCCAATGTCGGATCCGCTGCCATCGTGCGTAATCCAAGCCAGAAATTTAAAATGAGCTTCCTCGTACGGTTCGTCTTGGAAGTGCCGCTGAAGTATGCGAACTCTAGTAGGCAGTTCCGGCTTTGGGACTTCGATGCGCACGTCGAATCTGCGCCACACGGCAGGATCTAGCAATGATTCGTGATTCGTGATTGCTAACGTAAATCCTATATCCGTTCTGCTGTCGATGCACTGCAAAAGGGTATTCACAACTCGCTTGATTTCCCCTAGTTCATGTGGGTCATCTCTAAGCTTTGCAACAGCGTCGAACTCATCCAAGAGCAGCACGCACCGATAGCGATTGGCGAAGGTAAATAGAGTCGAAATATTCCTCGCTGTTGTCCCGAGAAATGACGACACAAGGCCGTCCAAGCGGGCAACGATGAGCGGGAGGCCCAGCTGCGCAGCAATGTAGTGCGCAAGCATCGTCTTGCCCGTTCCTGGGGCGCCAAAAAGTAGGGTGCTAAGAGCGGGGCGAACATTGGCGGCCTTAAGCTGATCCACATGCCGCCACTCTTCCAGCAGAGCGTCAACCGCAGTGCCAAGAGTTTGATTGAAGAGAGGTGCTTTGACGCTGTCAGGTGCTGGCAACACGATCTCTGCGAGAGGTGCCCCCGTTTCCTTGTCGACGGGAGGTGTCACGCTCGGGGTCAAAGCTTCACCGGACAGGGCGGCGCGGGACATCACTACACGCGAGGGGGCTAACTCCATGGCAGCCTCAGAAGACTTCAGAACCTTCTGCAAGGCTTCGGCTTCATCGTCAGCGCCGCTCTTCTTGAGGGCTTTGATCAGCCTTTCCACATGCCCTCGCAAAGCAGGATTCGGGGTCTGGGCGGCTGAACGGCAAAGGCCCAGTACGATTGAGAAGTGCTCCATTGTGGATGTCCTGTGATGCAAGAATTCGTATGCGTGGATTCTATATGCATAACAGTGGGATTTCTATGCATCAATAGGAATTTTTATTTGCGAAAGCGCATCTTGAAATTATGTGACGTATTGTTTGCATTATGGGCCTGCTGGCCGCAAACATGCCGTTCCTGGCTGCCGCGAGGGCGGTGGCCTAGGTGGCGAGGAGCACGCGGGTGGGGGGGGCACTGGCAAAAAAAGCCGTGGCATCGTGGCAAAGGCTCTCTGACTGCCCGCGAACCCTTATAAATCAACGGTTCACGCTGCCACGGAATGCCACGAAATGACGTGTGGCACTACTGCAATTCTGTGGCTCAAAAAATAGGCAGCGCCCCGAAACTGTGGTCCTGTCTCTTCCGCTTTTTCTCCGCTTTCTTTCTCTTTCTCTTTGATTTTAAAAAGAAAAAAGGAAAGTGGAGGGTGCGGAGCTTGAAATCGGCCTGTGGCGGAATCGGGCAAAACTGTGGCATTTCGAGGGGAAGTTGTGGTGTGGTATTCCTTATAAATCAATGGGTTAGCGTAGAAGTTACACATAACCACAGGTTTTTTCAGATGCTGTCCTTGCCAGTAGACGGATGTGCTTGGCTTCCGAACGGCGCTGAGGCTCGGCCTGCCGGCGAGGGACCCCAGATTGGGGCTGCCTTGGGCAAAAAACAAAGCCCGCACTAGGCGGGCTGTTGTGCCGATGCGGGTGGGCGCGTCTACGGCGGCATCTGCCCGTCTTCAAGCTCCGGGATGGCATGCAGGCCGAGCCGTTCCAGCCGGGACACGCTGAGGGCCATCATGTGGGCATGACGCCGGCCGTGTATGCGTTTCTCAACGTCGTCCAGGAGTTTGCCGCCATGTGTCGGCACCACGCCGGATTGCAGCAACTGCTGCTTGAAGACGCGCGCCGTCTTGATCGGCAGGGCGTCGAACTTGGGCCGCAGGTGCGTTGCGGTGGAGATGTGGTCCATGACGTGGCCGGGCCGCAGGAAGAGCGCCATTTCCTTGCCGCCGTCGTCGGTCTGGATCGTGTCCCAGCAGCGGGGAAAGTCGAAGCGCCCCGCAGCGAGTTCTGACAACACGATTTCCACGATCCAGACCCAAGGCAACCGCGTGCCGTCCGTGTCGGCGATATGTGCGTTCATCTCGGCCACAACGTCATCGACAAAGCCGCCCTGATCCACGTCGATCCCCGCAAACTCGACCAGCAGCGCCCAGGCCGTCATGACGGCGGCGTAGTTCTCCATCATCCGGCGCGCGGTGGCGTCGCTGCCCTCGGCGCGGCTGCGCTTCACGCATTCGCCCACGAAGGCGGCGTGCAGGTCGCGGATTCGCGCCGGCTCGATTGCTGCCAGGAATTGCAGCCAGTCCCATACCGGGAACTGCGGCAGGTTGTGCGGGATGATGTCGCCTTGCTTGGCCACGGCCAGCGAGGTGCGGCAGATCTTGGACTGGAGGCTTTCCACGTCCACCTCTTCACCGGCCAGCAGCACCGGTGCGCACATCAGGTATGGCGTGAGAGCGGCGCCAACACGCGTGAACTCGAAACGGTAGGTGGATTGCAGCAGGCCATCGATGTCCGACAGCACCGCCTTGGGCAACTTCGAGAACTCGTCCCAGCCCACCGGCTGCGTGGTCCACGAGACCGAGGCACGGCGGCGGTGGTCGGTCTTGAGCATTTGGCCGGACAGTACTTGGAAGGCGAGCGTTGTCTGCAGGCTTTCCAGCAGCTTGGATTTCCCGGACCCTTTCTCGGCCTGCATCTGCAGGTGAGGGTAGAACCCCAACACGGTCTTGAGATGGGCGCCCAAGGCCCATGCGAGGCCGATGGCGGCGGCATTGTCCCGGAAGGTGGCCTGATACGCCGCGATCACCGCACGCGCGTCCTGACGGCTGCCGCGCGGGAAACTCATGTTGTAGTACAGGCATTGCTTCTGCGGCTCCAGGAAGTAGCAGTCGCTGCCTTCCAGCGCGGCCAGCTCGCCGCTGCGCCAGGCGAGGCCGACGAAGTTCACCACGTCTCGGGCGCCGAGATCTGCTGCGCGCTCCAGGACGGTGATCATCCGCGAGAACTGTGCCGGCATCCAGATGTGTCCGAACTTGCCGCGCCACCACTCGTGGTTATAGAGCTTGTCGTTGCCCACAACCTCGCGCTGCAGCGCGGCGCCGTGCCGGGGGACTTGTGCGCTGATGCCGAAGACGGTCTCGGGCTGGTTGTCTGGAGTGCCATTGATGGTGGCCAGATGGCTCTGGATTCGCAGGCGCGAGAGACCTGCCACCCGGAAGGAACAGAGGTCCGCGATGTCTTCGGTTCGGCGTGGCTGCCCATCGTCGCCTTCGCCTTCGCGATACTCTTTCACGTACTGGGTGAAATCCTCCTTGACGCGGAAGCGCCAGTAGACGGTGAAGTCTTGGCTTGGCAGGAAAATGCGGCGTGTGCCCTCCAACCCATCGCCGCCGCCCGGCATGCCGGGAATGAGCCACGCTTCCAGGCGCTTTATCCGCTTGGTGAGCTCGTCCACGCCGTGGTGCTGCAGCACGTCATTGATGTCCTCGCCCTCATCCCAATCCTGCATGTCCACGAACATCGAGCCGATGTCCGCAGCGGTCAGCGATTCGCTGAGCTTCCACGCAGCGGCAAGGCCGGGACGCAGGCCAGTCCGCTCGTTCACCGGGTCAGTATGGTCCAGTGCAATTAGCACGCGCTTATCGCGCAGAAAGGCCCAATCAATCTTGTCGACGTTGGTGGTACCGCGCAACGCGAAGGCGGCGAATCCTTCGGGGAGATGGCAGCACTCCACTGAAAGGGCGTTGATGGGGCTCTCCACGATGTAGACCGTATGTGCGCGGCGCAGGCGGTTCGCATCGCTGGTCCAGCCGTGCCCCTGCTTCTCGCCCTGGCATTGCGTTTTGACGTTGCCGTTCAGGCTGGGATCGGCATAACGCAAATCCACGGCGACCACGCGGCCGGCACCTGCCTCGCGGATGATGAAGGCTGCCGCTGGTCCGCCGTGGCCTACTTCGCCAGCGGGAACCTTGGGGCTCTGCCAGATGTTCCAGCCGACCGAGCCCGCCTTGACGGCGCGCCGGGCTATGGCCTCATCAATGCCGCGACTGGCGAGATAGGCCACGGCAGGTTCAGGCTCGGCGCGCACGCGCTCCGCAATGTATTCCTCGGTGCTCTTTCTCGTCGGAAGACCGCGCGGCGTAGGATCGGGCATCGGCATGCTATACCACCCACCCAGTAGCTTTGCGGCATCCAATGGGCTAGCGACATCAGGCACGCAATGCAGCACCAGGTCGATGCAAGAGCCTCCGGTCTCGGTAGACCAGTCCTTCCAGGCGCGGCCGTTGTCGTAGATGGAGAGCGAGGGGTTCGAATCTGCGTGGTGCGGGCTGTGATAGTTGCCCTTCGCGCCGCTGCGTCGTAGCTCCAGGCGCTCGGCCAGGTCGTGCAGGTCAATGTCGCGCTTGAGCTGGTCGAACCAAGTGCGCAGGGCAGGGCTTTGCTGTGTCTGCATGGTGTCGCCTCACAGCATGTCGTGGATGTGGCTCAGTGCCTCATCCAATTGTTCTTTGAGGGGGCTTAGCAGGCAATGCAGGCTATGGTGGGCCGGCGACTTGTCGCTCTGCAGGTCCAGGAGGCACAGGATTCCATCGAGTCCCGCGCTGACGCGCAGCAGCGCATAGCAGCTGTTCTCGGTGGTATCGCGGATGCAATCCCCCAGTGCGGTGATCTGATCCATTGCTGCATTGAGTTGCGTCCTTGCCCGTGCATTGGCAGGGCGGAGCTGTGTCACAAACTGCGCAATCAGGCGGCGCTGCTGGCAAAGGGCGAGATGGTGTTCGCGTTGCTGATGTTCACGCATGGCCCACCTCCGCTTTGACGATAGTAGCGACAGCAACCAGCGCGGCGCCGGCAACATCGAGAGAAGCGCGATCATTGGGTGCCTCGATGGCTTCGCGCAGCGCAGTGCGCACGATGGCAAGAATCTCGGGGAAAGCGGTTTGCTCAGGACGAGCGAGGACATTAGCGCGCATTGCGGCTCCTTCGTGATTGGGGAAGGCCCGCCGCTCATTTCCACATGAGGGGTGGCGGGCCCGACAGCGGGGGTGGAAAACCGGCCACGAAGGAAACCGGCCAGCCTTGCGGCTGCCCCGCCCGGCCCGCCATAGGAAGCATAGACGTGCGCGTGCGCAACGGACGAAAAAAATGCCGCATGGGCGGCTGTCCGCCTTCGTAATCTCGGGTTTCCACGCCCGGCCACCGTTGTCTCGGTGACGGCTGAATTCTTGATCATCTCGGAATGGGTGTCAAGCTTGGCTTTGGTGCGTCGCTTCGGGTGTAGTGCACGACTGCTTTGGCGTTGGCAGGCGGTGTGGGATGAGCTTGCCGCTGTTCGGCAGGGGCGGAGCGAGCCGCGAGCTGCCGAGCAATTTCCGGGTCGGGTGTCGCGCTGGGCGAGACCGTGCGGACCACTTCAACCAGGCCGACGAACGTGTGGCCACATTCGAGATTCGTGCACTGACAGTACAGTTCTCGGGTAATTCGCGAGATGCGGCGACTGGACCGGATATTGGCGTTTGCCCCGCAGTGCGGACAACTCATCTTCATTGGTTAGCTCCTGATAGGCTGAGACTGGCGACGCGAGGCCGGCCTCGTGCCGCCGGTGTCATTAGCAGTCGGTCACGATGGGCGAGGCGGGCTCGTTGCCATAGGTTCGCGTGCCGCTCTCCTGCGCACCACCCGTGGGCGAGCGCAAGAACACATGGCGACATCTGTCGTTCTTGCAGTGGTAAATCACCTCCTGCTTGCCATCCGAACGCGTGGCGTAGCCATCGGAGGCGGTCAGTGCACGGCACTTGGGGCAGTTGTCGAGTTTCATTGCATAGCTCCTTTTTTGGGTGGAATTACTGTGTCGGGCCGTTCCGCAGTTGCTTTGCCTGGCGCGCTAGCGTGACCCGCTGGTTGTGCTCTTTGATAGCACTCACGGTCTCAAACTGGGCAAGCCCGTTGGGCCGGGCCGCCGATTGCATGAAGGCGTCTTCGGAGGGGTCAAATTGCGAGTTGATGACGCTGTTCCGAACCACGGCGTACACCTTTGCCAGCGCAGCGTCGATGGCCTTCTCGTAGCCGAGTTTTTCCCACTCAGCGCCCGCTGGGCTCGCTTGACGTTGAAGGGAAAGCTCAAGAACGTGGACGGCCTTGCAAAGTGGCGCCAGCTCCTTTGCCGCCTGCCGCATCAAGCCTTCGGCGTAGCTGGAAACAACGCCGCTGTACGCCGCGCCTTCCTCGCGCTTCGCGATACCGGCGTTGAGGGTTGCCTCGTCAAGGGCGAGCTGGACTTCGCTCACGATGGAACGGTAGTCCTCCGCGAGGGTATAGGCGGCACGCTCCTTGGCCTTCAGGTCGTGGATTTTCTTCATCGGCGTCGCTGTGTCGCGCATGAGCGTCGCCGCTTCGAGGCGCGCCGCCTGCGCTTCAGAATCCGCAGCTTCGGCGGCCTTCTGGTGCTTGCCGAGATCGTCGGTGATGCGTACCACGGTATCGCGGGCGGACTCGAACTGGGTACGTGCCTGCCGGTATCGGTCGAGGGCGGACTGCTGTTCCGGTGAGCATTCAAGGGTGATGGTGTGCATGATGTGTGGTTGCTTACCTCTGACGCGCGGCAACGCGGGAATCCATCCATTGGCGGATCTCGCTGGAGAGCCACGCCACGCTCTTGCCGCCCAGCGGCACGGGTTTCGGAAATGCACCACGGCGCATGCAGTCATAGACCGTTGAGCTGGGCAGGCCGCAGACGGCCATGACTTCCGGTAGACGCATGAAGCGCTCCGGCTCTGCTACATCCGCGGCATCCGCGCGGTGCAGGGGGATGCCACGAGCGTCGAGAGCCTTGGATGTTCCAGCGTGCGAACTAACCATCGGTATTCCTCTTCAAGAGTTGGAAACGAGCGTAGTTGCTCGGCATTGCTCGGAATTCCTCTGAGCGAGAGCAGTGTCGGTAGTGACGATAGGCATAGGCAATCACGCAACGTTGTGCCAGCGATGCCGACAACAATGTCAGGGCAAGCGGCAGCAGCACCAAGTGATGGCACGGGCATCGCCATTGGTCCGGTCGCTGTCGCTGCTAACCAATCGACGGCCATGTGGCCGGAGCTGGCCGGACTGTGGCGTGCGTAGAGCGCCTGTGTTCGATTTCAATTCGCCGACAGCCAATCCCGCGCCGGAAGTGCCAGCGTGGCGCCTTGGTGCTTCAGCGCCCGACGGCGGGCCATCCCGGGTCGTCGCCGGATGCCGCCCGGTCCACCTTCGGCCCCTGGCGCGCTGTTGAGACCCCGCCCCACCCGCGCGCTTCATCTAGTGGTTTTTATGCACCTGTGCGAAGGCCGCTATCCCGCGCCCAGATTGACGCGGAAGGCAGTTTGGAGACTGCATGTTTCTATGCAAATTTATGCACCTAAAGCAGTTCCTCATCGCGTTTGACCTGGGGTGTCCACGGGGCCATGTTTGCCGAGCAATATGGAGGACTGTCGACTATGACGTTGTGGGTGGCCTGTAGCCAAAGATAAGTGGTCGCAAGATGCGGGATGGCGTGAGGGTGGCTTGTCAGAGTCTCAACTACGGAGTCGCAGAGGGCGTCCACAAGCGAGCCGCTGGACGTCCCTGCGTACCAGCGATCAAGGTGCCGGCGGAAGATCTTGCCAATGACTTCCGGCCGAATTGCGCCGGCAGACGGC
>JAFAJB010000166.1 GCA_019236395.1 Cupriavidus sp. | reverse complement strand
CCGATGCGTATGCCGGCCTCATAGCCTGCGATCGACGCCTGCAGCACTTCGGCGCCGGTCTTGCACGCGGCCTGGGCCGCGGCCACCACGGCGGGAAACACGACCGCTGCGGGATGCAGTACCGAGCCGTTGTGCACGTCGTCCTGCTCGACCACGTGCGACGAAGCCCCGTTGATCAGCGCCGCAAAGTACGGCGAGGTGCGGCGGCGGCTGACGAAGACCTCGGCATCACCGTTGACCGGCCCCATCGCCGCTGCGAATTCCTCGATCCGGCGCACTGCTGGCGCGTCCTTGCCGGCGATGGCCGACGCGATCCAGTCGAGAAACAGGTCCTTGGTGCGCTCGACGACCGGCGTCGGCACGTCTTCGAGCTTCAGTTGCGCCAGGAACTCGCAGAGCTGGCGGGTCGGGTAGGTCGGGGTACGGGTATCGGACATGATCGGTATCAGAATGAACGCGGCAGTTCGAGAACGTGCTCGGCGACGTACGACAGGATCAGGTTGGTCGAGATTGGCGCCACCTGGTACAGGCGCGTTTCGCGAAACTTGCGCTCGATGTCATATTCGGCGGCGAAGCCGAAGCCGCCGTGCGTCTGCAGGCAGACATTGGCGGCTTCCCACGAGGCATCGGCGGCCAGCAGCTTGGCCATGTTGGCCTCCTTGCCGCACGGCTTGCCCGCGTCGAACAGCTGGGCGGCCTTGTAGCGCATCAGGCTGGCGGCCTCGACGTTGATGTACGAGCGGGCGATCGGGAACTGCACGCCCTGGTTCTGGCCGATCGGGCGATCGAAAACGATCCGTTCGCGCGCATAGCCGCTGGCGCGCTCGACGAACCAGTAGCCATCGCCGATGCATTCGGCGGCGATCAGGATGCGCTCGGCGTTCATGCCGTCGAGGATGTACTTGAGACCGCGGCCTTCCTCGCCGATCAGGTTTTCGGCGGGGACTTCCAGGTTGTCGAAGAACAGCTCGTTGGTCTCGTGATTGACCATGTTGCGGATTGGCTGGACCGTCAGGCCATTTCCAATGGCTTCGCGCAGGTCGACGACGAACACCGACAGTCCTTCGGATTTCTTCTTCACCTGGTCCAGCGGCGTCGTGCGCGCCAGAAGCAGCATCAGGTCCGAGTGCTGGACGCGCGAGATCCAGACCTTCTGGCCGTTGATCACATACTTGTCGCCACGGCGCACGGCGGTGGTCTTGAGCTTGGTGGTATCGGTGCCGGTGGTCGGCTCGGTCACTGCCATCGACTGCATGCGCAATTCGCCAGAGGCAATGCCGGGCAGCCAGCGCTGCTTCTGCGCGTCGGAACCGTGGCGTAGCAGGCAGCCCATCACGTACATCTGCCCGTGGCACGCGCCCGAGTTGCCGCCGCTGCGGTTGATTTCTTCCATGATCACCGATGCCGCCGTCAGCGACAGGCCCGAGCCGCCGTACGCCTCGGGAATCAGCGCGGACAGCCAGCCGGCCTGCGTGAGGGCCTGGACGAATTCCTCGGGGAAGTCGCTGTGTTCCTCCACGCGCTGCCAGTAGGCCGAATCGAACTGCAGGCAGAGGTCGCGTACGGCCTCACGGATTTCCGGGTAAATCAGGTCTTGGTCCTGTGCAGCAAGCATGGCAATGTCCGTCAATGTCGAGTGGGAGCATTATTCCCGACCGCTCGCGGCAGGGGCATTCACATTTGCCAAAGCGCGGCTTTGTTACGGCTTAGGGCACGGGCCGGGGAGGTGGCAAGGCGGTGCCAAGGGTTATCCCGTGGCTTCTTGCAAGCCTTGTACCCCCTTCGGCAATTTGGAATTGTGCCGCCCCGGCATTGGACTCACGCTGCACGTCACCCGATTTCCAACAACCAGACGCGTGATACACGCGCTTTCAGGAGACAGCGTATGACCTCATTCCGACAGTCGCCAGCCATCGTCGCGCGCAAGTGGACGCGCAAGTGGCCGCGCATGACGTGGGCCGCACTCGCGCTGTCCGCCGTTGCGGCGTTGTTGCCCGGGCGGGGGCACGCGAGCGATGCGTATCCGTCCAGGCCGATCGCGATGGTCGTACCGTTTGCCGCTGGCGGGCCGACCGACGTCGTGGCACGCTCAGTGGCGGCGGCGATGTCGAAGACGCTGGGCCAGAGCGTGGTGGTGGAGAACCGTCTGGGCGCGGGCGGCACGGTATCGGCCGCGTACGTGGCAAAGGCCGCGCCGGACGGCTACACGATCCTGATTCACCATAACGGCATGGCCACCGCGCCGGCGCTGTACTCGAAACTGCCCTACAAGCCGCTGACCGACTTCAGCTTCGTCGGTCAGGTGGCGGACGTGCCGATGACGCTGCTGGGCCGCCACGACCTGCCGCCCAACACGCTGCCGGAGCTTGTCAGCTATATCCAGAAGAACCAGAACAAGGTGAACCTGGCCAACGCCGGCCTGGGCGCCGTATCGCAGTTGTGCGGGATGCTGTTCCAGAAGGCGATCGGCGTAGATGTGCAAACGATTCCGTACCAGGGTACGGCCCCGGCAATGACCGCGCTGCTGGGTGGCCAGGTGGATGTACTGTGCGACCAGACCACGCAGACGCTGACGCATATCAAGGCTGACAAGGTCAAGCTGTATGGCGTGACCACGGCCGAGCGCATTCCTGCGTTGCCCAATGCGCCGACGCTGCGCGAGGGCGGGCTGAAGGGCTTCGAGGTCAAGGTCTGGCACGGCATCTACGCACCGAAGGGCACGCCGCCCGCTGTGATCAACAAGCTCAACGCCGCGCTGCGCGCCGCACTGAAGGACCCGGCCGTCGCGGCGCGCATGCAGGACCTGGGCGCGGTGATCGTGCCCGAGGACAAGCAGACGCCGGAAGGGCTGCGCACGTGGCTGGCGTCCGAGATCGACAAATGGTCGCCGATCATCAAGGCGGCGGGCGTGAAGGCGGACTGAGGTCGTTTGATGCTCTGCTGGTTGTCTCCCCTCTCCCGCACGCGGGAGAGGGGCGGGGGAGAGGGCGCAGCGGCCCAAATTGCGACATTGGCAAGCAGAACCGCCTTACCCTCTCCCCCAACCCCTCTCCCGCAAGTGGGAGAGGGGAGCTGTTCCGCGGTACCCCTACCCCCGCGCCTACACCGGCTCCCGCGCCGCATCCGCCAGATACTGGATCAAGGCCTCCGCGAACTGGGGCAGTTCCCGTCCCGGACGGCGCACGAGCTGCAGATCGCGCCGCGCCCAGTCATCTTCGAGCCGGATAAATCGCAGCACCTTGCGGCTGGCGTAGCGCCGAGCGCAGCTGTTCGGCACGATGGCGATGCCGGCCCCGGCTTCCACCATGCGGCACACCGCGTCGAAGCTGCCTACCTGGATGCGCAGGCTGATGCGTTTCCCCATGCCGCTGGCGATGCGATCAAGGAACGACTGGATGGCCGACGACTGGTTCAGTCCGACAAAGCGGCAGCTATCGAGCAGATCGGCGAAGTGCAGCGATTTGAAGGCCGGCAGTGGGTGGTTGACGGGAGCGATCACGATCAGTTCGTCACTGCACAACTGCATCGTGTCGAGATCCGCCGTGGCGACTTCGCCCGCGACGATGCCCAGGTCGGCTGCACCGGCGCCGACGGCCGAAACGATATCCGCGGACAGATGTTCCTCCAGCTCGATGTCCACGTCGGGGTTTTCGGACAGAAAGCGTGACAGCGCATTGGCCAGGAACGAGTTGGTGGCCGTGGTGTTGGCCAGCAGGCGCACGCGGCCCTTGACGCCACGGGCGTAGGGGCGCAGGTCGGCGTGCAGGCATTCGAGCTCGCGAAACACTTCGCGCGCGTGGCGCAGCAGCTCGTCGCCCGCCGGCGTCAGGCGCACACCCTTCACCTGGCGGATCAGCAACTGGGTCTGGAACGCTTCTTCAAGCTGCTTGATGCGCGTGCTGGCGGCCGGCAGGGAGAGAAAGCTGCGCTCGGCCGCGCGGGTCAGGTTGTTGGTCTCTCCGACGTTCAGGAACAGCCGCAGGTCGGTCAGGTCGTAGTGCATGGCTTCGGCGGGCGCGAAGCCCACTTTTGTGATTCATGAATTCCAAAGTCTCCGCCGCCAATTTATCGTATCCGGCACCGCAATAGAACGGGTAGGCCCCCTACCGCGAATATTGCAAGCCAAAGGAGTGGATGATGAGCGCAATGATGGAAGGCAAGGTGGTGGTTGTAACGGGTGCCGGTGGCGGCATCGGGCGCGGGATCGCGCTGGGCATGGCGGCGGCAGGGGCCAGGGTGGTGGTCAATGACCTGGGCGTGTCGATGAGCGGCGAAGGTGGCGATGCAGGCCCCGCGCAGCGCGTGGTCGAGGAGATCCGCGCGGCCGGCGGTGAAGCCGTGGCTACCACGGACAGCGTCTCGACCTGGGCCGGCGGCAACGCCATCGTGCAATGTGCGCTCGATCACTTTGGCCGCATCGACGCAGTGGTCAACAACGCCGGCAACCTGCGCGACCGCATGTTTTTCAAGATGAACGAGGAAGAGTGGCGTTCGGTGATTGACGTGCATTTGAACGGCACCTTCTTCGTCAGCCGTGCGGCGGCCAATTATTTCAAGGACCAGGAGAGTGGCGCCTACGTGCACATGACCTCGACGTCCGGGCTGATCGGCAACCTGGGACAGGCCAACTACTCGGCGGCCAAGCTCGGTATTGCCGCACTCTCCAAATCGATCGCTCTGGACATGGCGCGATTCAATGTGCGCTCGAACTGCATCGCACCGTTTGCCTGGAGCCGCATGACCAGCTCGATCCCGGCCGAAACGCCCGAGGAAAAGGCCCGCGTGGCGCGGCTGCAGAAGATGGAGGCGGGCAAGATCGCGCCGGTCGCCGTGTTCCTGGCCAGCGACGCTGCGCACGAGGTCAACGGCCAGATCTTTGCGGTGCGCGCCAACGAGATCATGCTGATGAGCCAGCCGCGCCCGGTGCGCTCGGTGCATACCGGGGAGGGCTGGACCCCGGAAACCGTCGCCGAGATCGCCATGCCGGCGATGCGCAGCAGCTTCTTCAAGCTCGAACGCTCGCCCGACGTCATCAACTGGGACCCGATCTGAGTCTTCCCCCGGCGCAGATGCTGCATTGCAGCGTGATCATCCGGCG
This sequence comes from Cupriavidus sp., assembly GCA_019236395.1. Lineage (GTDB taxonomy): Bacteria > Pseudomonadota > Gammaproteobacteria > Burkholderiales > Burkholderiaceae > Cupriavidus. Next base: position 18,305 of record JAFAJB010000166.1, on the reverse strand, counting down.
AGAGGCGTGCGCGCGCGTGCCCTGTGCGTGGCACGCATTCTGCTCAGTCCCTCTCAATCCCTTTTAACGGCCGGTCGGCAGGCCGTCACGCACTCCCGGAGTGCGTGACGGTTCCCGCCGCCCGCGCCGGAAACGCAAAACAGGTGCACGCGCAACGTGCCTTCCAGGTCTGATACTGCAGTGCGTTAGCACTCTCGCATCGCAAGTGCTAATGCGGAAAACGTTGAACGATAGTCGCTGCTGCGTGTCGCAGCGATAGTCATTCGCATGTCGTGATGACGAGGTGCGCTGATCCATGTTGTTCGTATGAGCGCGGCCTTATCGTCTTTCGCATACGGCACTCACGCAACTGGCTGACGCGCGTTGCACGAGGGTTTGCGCACGATGCATGTCGATGCAGAACCAAGGCCGGACAAGGCGTGTCAGACGTAACGGGTTTTGTGGCTGCGTTACACACGTGCCGTGCAGATGCGGCGTTTAAGGTGTAAGGTGTGTCACAAGCATGGTCAATGGCCCGTCGCTGCGGAATAGAACAGCGAGCAGTTCGGTAATGGCAGGCATGAGAGTGACATGCATTGCAATGACTGATCGGACGACCATCCAGTCGTCAACTCGAAGTTCAGGTTCGCCGTTATTTGACTATGATGAAGTAAAGACTTCGCAACATGGCAACTCCGCCATGCCGGGGTGGCGGGACGCAAAATTGCCGCGAAGTCTTCAGGGGAGTAGCACTACCTTCGCCTCGGACGTGGGTCTCTGACGGGAGTGAGGTATGGACATTTTTGGCCACTACGCCACACGCTTCGAAGCACGCAAGGAAGAGGAATTCAGCATCCAGGAGTACCTGGAGATCTGCAAGAAGGATCCCGCTGCCTACGCGACTGCTGCCGAGCGCATGCTCGCCGCAATCGGACAGCCTGAACTGGTGGACACCCACCACGACCCGCGCCTGTCCCGACTGTTCTTCAACAAGGTGATTCGGGTCTATCCGGCTTTCCGTGACTTCTATGGCATGGAGGACACGATCGAGCAGATCGTCGCGTTCTTCAAGCACGCGGCACAAGGTCTGGAAGAGCGCAAGCAGATTCTGTATCTGCTCGGGCCTCCCGGCGGTGGCAAATCGTCCCTCGCTGAGAAACTCAAGGCGTTGATGGAGGAGATCCCCATCTATGCGCTGAAAGGCTCGCCAATCCATGAATCGCCGCTCGGGCTGTTCTCGGCCGAAGAGGACGGCAAGATCCTGGAAGAGGACTATGGCATTCCGGTTCGCTACCTGAACACCATTCCGTCGCCATGGGCAGTCAAGCGCCTGCACGAGTTCAACGGCGACATTACCAAGTTCCGCGTGGTGAAGCTGCGCCCATCGGTACTGTCGCAGATCGCGATCTCGAAGACCGAGCCAGGCGACGAGAACAACCAGGATATTTCGTCGCTGGTTGGCAAGGTGGACATCCGCAAGCTCGAAGATTTCCCGCAGGACGACCCGGATGCCTATTCGTATTCGGGCGGACTTTGCCTGGCGAACCGCGGCCTGCTTGAGTTCGTGGAAATGTTCAAGGCGCCGATCAAGGTGCTGCACCCAATGCTGACCGCTACCCAGGAGGGCAACTACAAGGGTACTGAAGGCTTCGGTGCGATTCCATTCGATGGCGTCATCCTGGCCCACTCGAACGAAGCCGAGTGGACAACGTTCAAGGCTGACAAAAACAACGAGGCATTCCTTGACCGTATCTATATCGTCAAGGTGCCTTACTGCCTGCGTGTGTCGGAAGAGGTCAAGATCTACGACAAGCTGCTGCGCAGCAGTTCGCTGTCGGCGGCGCCAAACTCGCCAAACACGCTCAAGATGATGGCGCAGTTCGCGGTGCTTACCCGGATCAAGGAGCCGGAGAATTCGAACATCTTCTCGAAGATGCGCGTCTACGACGGCGAAAGCCTCAAGGACGTAGACCCGAAGGCGAAGTCGTATCAGGAATATCGCGACTACGCCGGCATCGACGAGGGCATGAGCGGCCTGTCCACGCGCTTCGCCTTCAAGGTGCTTTCCAAGGTGTTCAACTTCGACAACACCGAAGTGGCGGCCAATCCGGTGCACCTGCTCTACGTGCTCGAACAGCAGATCGAACGCGAGCAGTTCCCGCCCGAGCAGGAAGCCAAGTTGATGTCATACATCAAGGAGTACCTGACCACGCCGTACGTGGAGTTCATCGGCAAGGAGATCCAGACGGCTTACCTGGAGTCGTACTCCGAGTACGGCCAGAACATCTTCGACCGCTACGTGGTGTTCGCCGACCTGTGGATCCAGGACCAGGAGTATCGAGATCCCAATACCGGTGAAATCCTCGACCGCAATGCGCTGAACGATGAACTCGAGAAGGTGGAAAAGCCGGCGGGTATCTCGAATCCGAAGGACTTCCGCAACGAGATCGTCAACTTCGTGCTGCGGGCGCGCGCCAACAACGGCGGCAAGAACCCGGTCTGGACCAGCTACGAGAAGCTGCGAATGGTGATCGAGAAGCGCATGTTCTCCACGACCGAGGACCTGCTGCCGGTGATCTCGTTCAATGCGAAATCGTCGCGGGAAGACCAGGACAAGCACGAAAACTTCGTCAATCGCATGGTCGAGAAAGGATATACCCCCAAGCAGGTTCGACTTTTGGTGGAGTGGTATCTGCGCGTCAGGAAGTCGTCGTAGTCCACCGGACGCGGTCGTGGGAGCCGCCTGCCCGAAGCGTGCGGTGCGGCTCCTGATCCTGACGCGCTGGTTTGGCGTCTCAACAAGGCGGGCGAACGGCTTATGGCTACGGTCATCGATCGGCGTGAGAATGGCGGCAACAAGAGTGCCGTCAATCGGCAGCGCTTTATCAAACGTTACCGCGACCAGATCAGGCAGGCGGTGGCGAAGGCGGTGTCCGGGCGGAAGATCATGGACATCGAGCAGAGCGGGCAGGTGTCCATTCCGGTCAAGGACATCTCGGAGCCGATTTTTCATCACGGCCATGGCGGCCGGCGCGAGTGGATTCACCCCGGCAACAAGAAGTTCGTCAAGGGCGACAGCTTCGACCGTCAGCAGCAGGGCGGTGGCGGGAGCGGGTCGCGCGCCAGCGATAGCGGCGAGGGCGAGGACGATTTCGTCTTCACGTTGTCGCGCGAGGATTTCCTGAATTTCTTCTTCGAGGACATGGCGCTGCCGGACCTGGCCAAGCGTCATCTCGCCAAGATTGCCGAAGTGCGCAAGGTGCGCGCCGGCTTTTCCATCGACGGCACGCCATCGAACCTGTCGATCCTGCGTACGATGCGAAGCTCGATCGGACGGCGTATTGCGTTGTCGAGTCCCTATCTGAAGCGGCTGCGCGAGCTCGAACTCGAATACAACGACGAAGTCGAGAAGGATCCATATTCCGAAAAAGCCGCGGCGCTGATGGAGAAGATGCGCCACCTGCGAGCCCAGGTGGACCGCGTGCCGTTCATCGAGAAGCTCGACCTGCGCTACAACAACCGTGTGCTCAAGAAGCGTCCGCAGGCGCAGGCGGTGATGTTCTGCCTGATGGACGTCTCGGGGTCCATGGACGAAAGCCGCAAGGACCTGGCCAAGCGCTTTTTCATGCTGCTCTACCTGTTCCTGAAGCGGAACTACGAGCGCATCGACGTGGTGTTCATTCGCCATCACACTGTAGCCAAGGAGGTCGACGAGGAGGATTTCTTCCATTCGCGCGAGTCCGGTGGTACCGTGGTTTCGAGCGCGCTCAAGCTGATGGTCGAAGTCATCAACGACCGGTATTCGCCAAGCCAGTGGAATATCTACTGTGCCCAGGCTTCGGATGGCGACAACTGGGCCGGCGATTCCGAACTTTGCGGGCGCCTGTTGCGCGAGTCGATTCTGCCGCTTGTGCAGTACTACGCCTATGTGGAGGTGGCTTCCGAAGAACCGCAGAATCTCTGGGAGGAGTACCTCACGGTGAAAGGTCAGTTCGAGCACTTCGCGATGCAGCGCATCATCGGGGCCGACGAGATCTATCCCGTGTTGCACGACCTGTTCCAGAAGCGGGCCGCCTGGCCCGGCAGGTAGCTGACCGGTGCGTCACCGGTGAACACTGGGGAATTCTATGGCCTATCTTTCCACGGGCTCGGAGTGGACCTTTGAGTTGGTCCAGCGCTATGACCGCGAAATCTCCCGCATCGCCGGAGAGTTCGGGCTGGACACCTATCCGAACCAGATCGAGATCATTACCGCCGAGCAGATGCTGGATGCCTATGCCTCGTCAGGGCTGCCCGTGGGTTACAGCCACTGGTCGTACGGCAAGCATTTCCTGGCCTCGGAGCGCAGCTACCAGCGTGGCTACATGGGCCTGGCCTATGAGATCGTGATCAACTCCAATCCGTGCATCGCGTATCTGATGGAGGAGAACACGATGCCGATGCAGGCGCTGACCATCGCGCATGCCTGCTATGGCCATAACTCGTTCTTCAAGGGCAACTACCTGTTCCGCACCTGGACCAACGCGGACGCGATCATCGATTACCTGCTCTTTGCCAAGAACTATGTGGCGGAATGTGAGCAGCGCTATGGCGAACAGGAGGTGGAGCTGTTGCTGGACTCGTGCCACGCGCTGCAAAACTATGGCGTCGATCGCTACAAGCGGCCCAAGAAGCTTTCGATTACCGAGGAGCAGGCGCGGCAGGCCGAGCGCGAGAATTACCTGCAGATGCAGGTCAACGACCTGTGGCGTACGCTGCCCAAGCATCGGCCGCATGCGTTGCGCAAGGAAGAAGAGGCCTTCGAGTCGGAAGCGACGTTCCCACCCGAGCCGCAGGAGAACCTGCTCTACTTCATCGAGAAGAACGCGCCGAAGCTGCAGCCGTGGCAGCGCGAGATCGTGCGTATCGTGCGCAAGATCGCGCAGTACTTCTATCCGCAGCGCCAGACCAAGGTCATGAACGAAGGCTGGGCCACGTTCTGGCACTACACGATCATCCACCAGCTCTACGAGGAAAAGCTCGTCAATGACGCGTTCATGCTCGAGTTGCTGCAGGCGCACACCAACGTTATTTATCAGCCGCCGTACAACAGCGCGTATTACAGCGGCCTGAACCCGTACACGGTGGGCTTCCTGATCTTTCAGGACATCCGCCGCATGTGCGAAAACCCGACCGAGGAAGACCGGCGATGGGCGCCCGAGTTTGCCGGTAGCGACTGGCGCCAGACGCTCGACTTCGCCATGCGCAACTTCAAGGACGAGAGCTTCCTGCTGCAGTTCCTTTCGCCGCGCGTGATCCGCGAACTCAAGCTGTTCTCGGTCCTCGATGACGATCGCGAGGGCAAGCTGCGTGTCACGGCGATCCATGACGACGAGGGCTATCGCGAGATTCGCCACCTTCTGGCCAATCAGTACGACCTGTCGAACATGGAGCCGAACATCCAGGTGACGAACGTCGACATTGGCGGCGACCGCTCACTGACGCTTCGCCACCTGCAGAACGACCGCCGGCCGCTGGCACAAAACTTCGATGAGGTGGTGCGCCACGTGACCCGGCTTTGGGGATTTACGGTGCGGCTGGAAGTGGCCTATGAGGACGGCCGGCGCGAACTCAAGTACGAGTGCAAACCGGAACGCCGTCATCAGCTGCAGCGCAGGGCCGCATAGGCCACGGAAGCTCGCGGCAATTCACGGCACAATCAGCGCGCCCGTCGCGCGGCCCTCGGCTGCGCGACCGAGGAGACCCCCGCACGATCGAGATCGACACCCGGGAGCAGGTGGAGCAATCGCACCAGTTCCGACTGGCGATGCGTGCCGGTCTTGCGCAGCGTGTCTCGAATATGCACACGTACGGTGTGCGGAGAAAGGAACTCGCGCTCGGCAATTTCGCTGAGCGTTTCGCCCGCTGCCAGGCGGATTGCGATGATGCTCTCCTTGCGCGACAGGCCAAACAGCGAGGTCAGTACGCCGGCGTCGAGTACGGAGCGTGACTCCGAATTGCCAAGCAGCATCATCGCCATCGGCAACTGCCAGGGGCCTTCCACCGGTTGGCGCGACACCAGTGGCATCACGATGATCGGCACTGGCTGGCCACCAGACGTAATGTGCATCCACGATCCCGCAGCCGACGCGCCGTTGCGGCCGCCGTGCGCCGCGGCGTCGAGCAGTTTGAGCAGCACGGCCTGCAGTGATTCCGGGCGGGCGCGCAGGACGCCGTTATCGAGGGCAAGGTTGGTGTCGGCCTGCACCAGGGCTTCGGCCCAGCTATTGGCATAGCGCACACGCATGTCGGCCTGAAGCACCATCACGCCGAAGTCCAGCGTATCGAGGCTGGCCAGCCCCAGCGATGCCAGGCCGCTAAGCTCGAAATTGCGATGCTGCATGCGCGCGGCGCGTGCCCAGTGAGGCATGACTTGCGCCAGGCGCTTCTGGCGATGATCGTGAGTCAGCGCGTGATCGGCCGTGGGCGTGGCACTCATCAGCACGCAGACGTCGCTGGTATCGAATAGCCGGATGCCGTGTTCAAGTCCGCGGCAATCGAAGAGGGGCGCTGCCGTCGCGACCTCGGGTTCGGCAAGCAGTGCCGTCGTGTCGCCGGCAGTGGCCGCCATGCAGGCGCGCTGCGCGTAATCAGGGGGCAGATGGGTCGGCGCGCGCAAGTTGTCGGGCATGCCGCTGGCGTTTGTGAAGCAGCCATGCGGCGTGACGCCCAAGCGGGCGCGCTCGGCGAGCTTGTCCCAGATCAGGTAGCTCGGGCTGCCGGTGCCGGTGTAGCGGGAAAACAGATCCAGCGCCGCCGGCATGGCCGCAACATCCATTGCGGACTCATAGATGCAATCGACCAGACGATGGAATACATCGTCGGTAGACGGGTGTTCGCCCATATTGATTTCCCCCGGTGGCAAACGCCTTTTTCCTCAAGACCACTGCATCGAGGCGCGGTCCCCTTTTGTCTTTGTATGCAACTGCCCGCGATGACCCTGAAGCTTGTCGCGGTACTGCGAGTATGACGATGATCATGCAAAAACCGGGGGCGGGAATATATACCGCCTTGGGAGGGGGCAGACCACGCCACGCCTGCGTTTCCGGGTTGCATGCCGGCACACTAAAACCTTCCTGCTACCGTCACCGGAGCTCGCAAGATACTAATGCTGTGACTCGCCTATTTCAAAGGCTTCGCGCCAAATGTTCTGGCTTGCCATTGCACAAAAGAGACATGGCTGCGCACACGCGCATTTATGTTCACATCGGCGTCGGTGATTACGATGATTTACCTTTTGCGGGGGTGACGAGATCGGCGCTTGCGGCGGCCGCGGCGGCCGTGGCGATATCGTCATTCGTGTTGTTGCCATCCACCTGTACCGTCACGAATGGCACGGCCAGGCGGATGCCATTGGCGTCGAAGTTGCGTTTAAGGCGCACGTTGAACGCGCGCGTGATCTCGGCCTGTGTCAGCGGGCGCGTCTTGAACTGCGCCAGCACGACCTGACCGTTCGGGTCGAAGCGGTCCAGCCCCAGGATATCCAGGCCAGACAGCAGATTGCGGCTGTAGCGGTGATCGCGCGCCACCTCTGCCCCGGTTTCGCGAACCAGTTCGAGGGCGCGGTCGAAATCGCTCTGGTAGGAGATCGAGATACTGAAGACCGCGAAGGCATACCCGCGGGACAGGTTCTTGACGGCCTTGATCTGGCTGTAGGGCATCGTGTGCACCGCGCCCTTGCCATCGCGCAGGCGCACTGTGCGGATCGTCATGCCTTCCACCACGCCAGCGTGGTCTGGCAGTTCGATCGAATCGCCGATCGCGATGGTGTCCTCGATGACGATGAACAGCCCGGTGATCAGGTCCTGCACGAGTGTCTGCGCGCCGAAGCCAATCGCCAGTCCGACAACACCAGCGCCGGCAAGCAGTGGCGTGACATTCACGCCGAGGTTGGCCAGCACGGCGATCATTGCCACCACCAGCACGCTGACAAACGATGCATTGCGCACCAGCGGCAGGATGGTCTTGGCACGCAGGCTTGGTTGCGCGGCGCGGCCATACGTCGGGGACAGTGTCTGGGTAATCGCGGTATCGATCAGCAGCCATACCAGCCACGCCAGCAGCACCACGCCCACCACGCCAAGCAGGGACTCCGTGATATGCCGGCCGAGGACCGTCGACTTGGCCAGCTTGATCAGCGACGTCTGCCAGATGCGTGCATTGAGTTCAAGGAACACCAGCCAGATCACCACGCGAATCAGCGCCACGCCGAACCGGCCGAAGCGCTGCACATACGCCGAGCGCCGCCGGTCGCGCAACCGCGGGGCGCGTACGGTGGACTTCGGCGAGCGCCCCGCCACCAGCGTGAGCAGCATGGCTCCAACGAACAGTGCCACCGTAGCCACTGCGCGGCGAAGGAACTCGTCGGCGTGGCCGGTTGCCATGATCGTGCCGATGACCGATGCCGCGACCACGGCCAGCACGGGCAGGTACCAGGCCGCGCCAGCCATGCGCAGCAGATCCATCATTGCCGGGTGCGCCTGGCGAACGGCCAGCGGGCGGAACGCGATCAACTGGCCGATGGCCCGGCGAAAGCGTATGGCAAACACGCCGATCAGGATCGCGGCGAAGATGTTGGCCAGCGTGCTGATGAGGGCGGCCAGGTTGGTGCCGAGCGCGGTGATTACACGCGGATCGGTATTGGCCTCGCCCAGGGCGGCCAGTGCGCCGGTAATGAACAGCAGGATCGGCGAGTGGGTGAGCAGATCGCGCACGGCATGCGCGCGATGCGCAGACTGGAACAGCGCAAAGATGACCTGGCAGAACGCAGCCATCACGGCGCCCGCCACGATCGTGTACGCGATCAGCACGCCGCCAATGCTGGCAGGCGTGCGACCAAATACCTGATAGGCAAGCAGCATCGTCAGGCCAAATGCAACGATCCACGGCCCGATGCGGCGCAGGAAGTAGAAGCTGACATCGATCCACGACGGGACCGTCGGAAGCTTTGGCGCTTGCGCCGGCCGCAGCCGGTTGTGGCGGAGTCGCCGCGACAGCTCGCGCAATATCCACCCGGTAAGCGCCCACCCGGCGACAACGGTCGCGAACTCGGTCCAGGAAATGAGCTCGCTGCGGGTGTTGTTGATCGTCAGCGCTGCATGCAATTCCTCGCCGGCAAACTGTACGCGCCAGCGCCAGTACTGCCACGGGCCGCGATCCTTGTGTGGGGTGTTGTCTATTTCTTGCAGGGCCTGGGCCACGGCGCCGATCAGGCCGGGCGAGGGCGCGCTGGCGGCAGCGGCCGAGGCGGCCGCTGCCGAAGCATCGAGTCCCTTGCGTAGCGTCTGCAGTTGCGTCACCAGTGCCTGGCGCTCGGTGTCGTTCTGCAGGGTGCCGATGACCTGATCAAGCGACTGGGTCAGCGAGGCGCTGGCCGGTGCGGCCGAGGCGGCGTTGGCGGTGGTGCTCGTGGCGGTTTTTTGCGTCACCGCGGCGAGAGACAGCCCGGCGGCTTGCGCCATATCCGTCATCAGCATCGCCATCAGGATGCAGGCGAGCCAGGCGGAAATCGATATGCATAGTCGGGAACGCTGCATGGGCGAAAAGGGAGGGTGTGGCTGCCTTATCAGAAAAGCCTGCACGTGCGTCACTGTAGCGCATCGGGCCGCGCGCAATGAAAACTGAATAGCCGCCCCCAAACTCGCTAATTCGCCGCCTGGAACCGCTCGCCCGGTTCGACAAGTGGTCTATGCGGCATACGTACGCGTGTTTTTGCTGGATTCGCCTTGGCAGTTGGGCTGCGCACGGCTTTCACGCGCTTCATCAACCGTCTGGCCGGCGAGTGAGGCGCCGACATCGCGCCGCGCCTGAAAAGCAAGGCCGAGGCGATCTGCGCGGCGGCGATTGCGGAGCCGGTCTGAACATCGTTACCATGGCCGCTTCACTTCATGGAGCCGTTCATGCCGCCCGTCGATATGCTGCTGCCGTTTCTCGGCATCGCCATCATGCTCAGTCTTGCGCCAGGGCCTGACAATATCTTCGTGCTGCTGCTCTCGGCGATGCATGGCACGCGCGCCGGCCTGACCGTCGTGCTTGGGCTCTGCACCGGACTGCTGGTGCACACCGCGGTGGTGGCCGTCGGGCTTGCCGCGCTGCTGGCGGCATCCGCGGTGGCCTTTACGGTGCTGAAGATCGCGGGCGCGCTATATCTCGTCTATCTGGCGTGGCAGGCCTTCCGAGCCCCCGTGGGAGCGCTCACGACGTCGCAGACGCAAGTGAAGACGGGCAAGCACATGTACCTGCGTGGCGTGGTCATGAACCTGACCAATCCCAAGGTTGTGATCTTCTTCCTGGCGTTCCTGCCGCAGTTCGTGAATCCCGGTAGCGGTCACGTGGCCCTGCAGCTGATGGTTCTCGGCTTCATGTTCATTCTGGCGACGCTGCTGGTTTTCGGATCGATCGCGTGGTTCTCAGGTGCGTTCGGCCGCGTGCTGATGCGCTCGGCGCGCGCGCAGCGCGCCGTGAACTGGTTTGCGGGGAGCGTGTTCCTGGCCCTCGCCGGCAAGCTGGCACTGTCCCAGCGATAACATGCTACGCGTGGTCAGGCAAAGGTGATGGCGCTGCGCCGCTCCGGCAGTTCGAGGTGCGGCACGTTGTTGAAGCTGAGCAGCCGCTGCGTGCCACGCCCGACGATCAGTTCGCAAAAGCCGGTGTTGCGGAACTGCAGGTTCAGCTCGATCGCGGTCTGCGTTGGTGCGCCGAGCAGATCGGCCACGGCGCGGCCGATGGCGCCACCCGAGCTGACCACCAGCAATGCATCCTCGCGCGCTGCGCCTTCCGTGGCATGTGTGAGCGCGGCCTGCATGCGTGCGCCGAACTCGCCCCACGTTTCGGGCATACCGGTCAACTGATCCTGCGTCCAGGCGGCAAACGCCGCACGGAACGTGCGCCAGTAGTCCTGGTAATCGCCATTCTGGTGTGCGCGATGGTCGGCGCCGTTGGTGAAGCTGCGGTAAAGCGACTCCCCGTCATATTCGTTCAGGCCCGCGTGGGCAGCCACGGGCGTATCGGTCATGCCCATGCCGGCCAGGATCTCCGTGGCCGTGTCCTGCTGGCGCACCAGCGTGCCCGCAACCACGCGGCGAAATACCACGCCGCGATTGCGAAAGTACTCGCCCAGCCAGCGCGCCTGCTGGCGGCCGACGTCGGACAGGCAGTCGTAGTTGGCGGCCCCGAACGAGGCTTGTCCATGCCGGACCAGGAATAGGGTTGCCATGATGTGCGGGCGGCATTGCGCCCGAGGGAGTCAGCGTTGCAGCGATTCTAGGCGGGAGCCGCCCGGCGGACCTAGCAAGGCCCGCCGAAATTCATGGCGGCCATATTTGCGCTGCATTGCCGACGGGTCCAGCGGCCGTCAGGTCAGTCGAGCGTCACTCCGGTATCGGCTGTCAGCTTGAGCACGACCGGCAGGTAGGCCTTGTACGCGCGCTCGGCGTCGGCAGGCGAATTGCCGATCGGCTCCGCGCCGATCTCGTCGATCTTTGCGCTCAACTCCGGCGTTTTCACCAGGGCACTTACCTCGCGGCCGAGCTTTTCCACGATGGCGTCCGGGGTTTTTGCCGGTGCCAGCAACGTGGTCGGGCCGACGATCTTGTAGGCAGCGTCGCTGTAACCGGCCTCGGCGAAGGTCGGCACGTCCGGCAGTGCCCTGGCGCGCGTGGTGCCGGCCACGGCCAGCGGCCGCAGCTTGCCCACGGCGATGTACTGGCGCAGCGTGGTGACCGAGCCGATCGTCATGTTGACCTGCCCGGCGAGCAGGTCCGTCACCATCGGGCCTTCGCCGCGATACGGCACGTGCAGGATGTCCACGCCGTAGGTCTTGTCCATGTAGGCCTGGATCGTGTGCGGCTGCGTGCCCGGCCCCCACGATCCCATGCGCAGCTTGCCCGGCTCCTTCTTTGCATAGGCGATCAGTTCATGCACGGTCCTCACCGGTACCGACGCATTGACGGTGAGTACCGTGCGCGCCATCGCCACGTCGGAGATTGGGCGCAGCTCGGTACGCGGGTCATAGGGCAGTTTCTTGTACAGCGCGATATTGGCCGTGATCGGGCCCGGGATCGTCATCAGCAGCGTGTAGCCGTCCGGCGCCGACTTGGCCACGAAGTCCGTGCCGATGATGCCGCCGGCCCCACCCTTGTTCTCGACCACTACCGGCTGCCCGAGCCGCTTCGACAAGCCCTCGGCAAGCTGGCGCGACAGCGTGTCGGTCAGTCCACCCGCGGGGTACGGCACCACGAGCCGGATCGGCTTGGTCGGGTAATCGCCTTGCGCATAGGCGGCCAGGGGCAGCAGCGAAACGGCGGCACACGCGATGTGGATGGCCCATCGTCGACGCGGCAGCGTGGATTGCTTCATGGTGTGTCTCCTCGTTTTGAAGCCCGGTCCGTGTGCGGACGCGCCGCTTTTGGCTGCGGCTGATGCGGGCGGTTGTTGGGTGAAGCGAGGGAAAAACCTGAGAAAACCTGCGAGAACGTGACCGGGGTTCCGCTCAGGCGTCGAGCCCGAGGTAGCTGGCCACCATACGGGTCATCTCGCCGGGCAGTCGATCGTCGTCGAGCGGCAACGGGCCCGGGTTGTTGAGCACGGCATTGACCAGCATGCCAAACACCATCTGCATGGCAAAGCGCACACGCATCTCGTTGGCTTCGGCCGGCCCGGGAAGGCGGGGCACGAGCAGCGTGACCAGCCGGTCCACGATCTCATTGCCGTTCCTCTGGTGTGGCAGCCATTCTTCCGGGCGCGCGGTGGCGTGCTTGAGCGAGGCGCGAATCACGCCACGGTTGTTGTGGCAGCCGTTGACCAGGAAGCGCATGGTCTTTTCGACGATCTGCCGCGTGGGCACTTCGCTCCAGCGGTGCTCGGCCATGTAGCGCGCCACCGAGGCATCCGATTCCTCCATCACCACCGTGCGCAGCGCGTCGAAGAACGCCATCTTGTCGCGGAAGCGCCCATAGAACGCCCCCACCGATACTTGGCATGCGGCCGCTATCTGCGCCACCGACACCGCGGCGAAATCGCGTTCCGCCAGCAGTTGCCGGCCGGCGGACAGCAACGCCTGCTCGGTCTCGCGCGCGCGGCGCTGCCGTGGCGGCTGCTGGATCGAGCTCGTGTCGACGCGCGGAAATGCGGAAGAGGCGGAGGCGGCGGATGAGGCACTTGCGGCAGGGCTTTGCATGGCGGGTTTCCGTATTCGAATTCGGATTCGGTTTTTGAACCTTACGTGTCGCCAATGCGGAGCGTCAAGCTGGGGTTTACGATTTCCAATATTTGGAAATTCATTCCGCTTTTTGACACACGCCAACATCGACGACCACACTGGAATACAGGAGATGACATCCACATGAACACGCCAGTCGAACAATTCATTGCCGAGCGCCGCCGCGAAGATCCTTCGTTCGGTGGGCTGCTGGCCAAGGGGTTTGCGCTGCTGCGCTGCTTCATCGACGACCCGCGCCCGCTGGGCAACGGCGAGCTGGCGCAGCGGCTGCAATTGCCCCGCGCGACGGTATCGCGCATCTGCCGCACGCTGTTCGAGCTCGGCTATGTCGACTGGGACCCGAAGCTCGACAAGTACTTCGTCAGCGCCCAGGTGCTGGCACTGGGCTATCCATACCTGGCCGGCCTGCAGATCCGGCACGCGGCGCGGCCGCTGATGCAGGCGCTGGCCAACGAGATCGAGGGTGCGGTGTCGATGGGCGTGGCATACCGGCTAGACGTGACCTACCTGGAATCGTGCACGCACATGGAAGGCACGCCTGCGCGGCCTGCTATTGGCGCGGTGCGGTCGGTGATGACGACCGCCATGGGGCGCGCGTACCTGTGCACGTTGTCCAAGGGCGAATTCGAGAAGCTGATGACCAGTGCGCGTGCGGAGCGGCCCGACGAGTTCGCCACCTGCTACGAGACGGTCTGCCATAACGTCGCGCACTATCCGAAGCGCGGCTTCACGCTCAACGAGGGGGATGCCGGCAGCGACGTGCACGGGGTGGGGGTGTACTCGCGCATCGTCTATCTGAACCGGCCGTTGCTGTTCAACTGCGCGATCCCGGGCCTGCGCGTGAAGCGGGGAATGATGGAGAAGCGTGTTGCGCCACTGCTGCGCGAGATGGTGCGATCGATAGAAAACATGGCCGGCGTGGGGCGCTAGCCGCCGGTGGGCGGGCCGGAACTACCCGCCTGACTGAACGATCGTGGCACGTACCACGATCGTCATCAACGGAGACATCATGCAGGATCTGCAACCCTTGCTGCGACCGCGTTCGATCGCCGTCGTAGGCGCGTCGACGCAACCCGAGAAAGTTGGCGGCATGCCGATTCGCCTGCTGGGCGAACTCGGCTATGACGGCCGCGTGTTTCCGGTGAATCCGGGCGCCGATACCGTGCAGGGCCTGCGTGCCTATCCCTCCGTCGAAGCCATTGGCGAACCGGTGGACCTGGCCATCGTGGCCGTGCCGGCACCGGCCGCACCTGACGTGATGGCGCAGCTTGGCCGCGCCGGGACGCGCGCCGCCGTGGTCTTCACCTCCGGCTTCGCAGAGGTCAGCGGTGGTGCCGATCTGCAGCACGCGCTGGCCGCGCAGGCGCGTGCCCATGGCGTGCAGTTGCTCGGGCCCAATTGCCTCGGTGCGATGAACTTGCGAGAACGTGTGTATGCCACGTTCTCGCCGATTCCGCTGGCTGGTGTGCCGCCGGTTGGCGATGTGGGCCTTGTCAGTCAAAGCGGGGCCTTCGGCGGCTACGCTTTCGCACTCGCACGTGAAGCGGGCCTGGGGCTGAGCCATTGGGTGACCACTGGAAACGAGGCAGGGCTTCAGGTGGCGGACGTGATCGAGTGGCTCGCCCATGACCCGCAGACCCGCGTGATCCTCGTCTATATGGAAGGAGCGCGCGACGGTGCGCGCCTGCGTCGGGCGTTTGCGGCCGCACGCGCGGCCGGCAAGCCTGTGGTGATCACCAAGGTAGGGACCACGGCGGCCGGGGCCGGCGCCGCGCAATCGCATACAGCCAGCCTGGCCGGCGAAGACGCGGTATATCAGGCCGTGTTCGACGAATATGGCGTGCACCGCGCGCATACGCTGGAAGCGTTCTTCCGGCTCGGCTACACGCTTGCGCGAGGACGCCGGCCAATGCGCTGGCATTCGCCTACGGGGATGCCGGCCGACGCGGTGGCGCCGGTGGCCATCGTCACCGTCTCTGGCGGCGTGGGCATCATGATGGCGGACAGTGCGGAGTCACAGGGACTGCCGTTGCCGCCGATGCCTGACGCCGCAGCGGTCGCGCTGCGCGAGGCCGTTCCGTTTGCCAGCACCACGAATCCGATCGACGTGACCGGACAGATCGTGGCGCAACCACAGGTGCTTGCGGATGCGCTGGCGGGTGTGGCGCGCAGCGGCGCATACGGCAGCGTCGCTGCATTCCTTGCCGGTGGCGGGAATGCGCTAAAGGTGTGGGGCGTGCTGCAGCAGACGATTGACGCTCTGGCGCGCGATCCGCAGGCCGCACCGCTGTTGATCTCCGGCGTGCTGACCGACGACAAGCGCGCGTGGCTTGAGGAGCGCGGCTGCCTGGTATTCCGTGAACCGGCTCACACCATCGAAGCTGTGGCTGCACTCGCCCGCTCGGCAGCGGTGACAGAGTCTGTGCTGACCCCGTCAGTCGAGCCGCAGTTGCCGCCTGTGCCCGAATTGCCTCTGGATGCGAAGGCGTTGTCCGAGGTCGAAGCCATGGCGCTATTGGCGCATGCCGGCGTGCCCGTGGCTGCGCATGGGCTGGCCCACGATGCCGACGAAGCCGTGCGCATCGCCGAGTCTCTCGGTTTCCCGGTTGCCGTGAAGATCTGCTCGCGCGACATCCTGCACAAGAGCGACATTGGTGGCGTCGTGCTCAACCTGCACGGCGCCGAAGCTGTGCGCGATGCGTTCGAGCAAGTGCGCCGCGCCGCCGGTGCGTCGACGTTCGACGGCGCGCTGGTGGCTCGCATGGTGCGTGGCTGGGGCGAAATCATGGTCGGCGTGCGGCGCGACCCTGTGTTCGGGCTCGTCGCGCTTGCGGGCATCGGCGGCACGGCTGTCGAGATATTCCGGCAGATGGCCTTCGGACTCGCGCCGCTTTCGCAAGAGCGGGCGCGGGCGATGCTGGTGCAGAGCCGCGTGGAGGCATTGTGCAGCGGCCATCGCGGGCATCCGTCACTCGACCTTGACGCCGTGGCAGACGTCATCGTGAACGTATCACGTGTTGCGGCGGCCATCGGCGACCGGCTCGATACGCTCGAAATCAATCCGTTCATCGTGGGCGCGGAGGGGCTGATCGCTGCCGACGCGGTGATTACGCTGCGCTGATCCCCGCAGTCCACTACAGCGAACTTCAGAATCCGGGCTTCGCTCGACTTGGTCGAGCGGCGCCGCGCTTGAATGATCCACAACGTGGTTTCGACCAAGGGAACGCTCATGAATCATCCTGCAGCACCGAACCTGTCCACCCCCGTCCATGCCAGCCCACAGGAGGCGCTGGTAGCCGCTGCGGCCCTGCCGCTGGTGATCTACGGCTATCCGATGATCGAGACGCTGCGCACATGCCGCCTGCAGACTTCCGTCGATGCACCAACCCGATACGGGCGAGCACCGATGAACATGCTGTCGGCCAGCGCCCGGCAATGGACGCATGAGGATCGTGACATCGTCACGCCCGCCAACGACCTGCTGTACTTCTGTGGCTGGCTGAATCTGGCCGACGGCCCGACTACCCTGCGCGTGCCTGCCCTGCCGGATGCGGATCGCTATTACGTGGTCGAGCTGCTCGACGCGCATACCAACAACTTCGCCAACCTCGGGCCGCGCAATGTATCGCAGGCCGGCGCGGATATCGAGATCGTCGGGCCGGGACAGTGCGGCAGCGGCAAGCAAGTCGTGGAGGCTCCCACGTCGCTGGTGTGGATCATCGGCCGCGTGCTCGTAACGGGCCCCGATGACCTTGCAGGTGCCTATGCGTTCGAGCAGGGATTTCAGATCGTGAGCAGTGCTGGCCCCGCCAGACCGGCCAGCGTGACGCAGTGGCAAGAGGGCGGTGACGAAGGCATCGACTTCTTCCAGAACCTGTTCCGTGCAATGCGGGATTTCCCGCCGACGCAGCAGGAGAAGGGGCTGTTCACGCTGCTGCGCAAGGTGGGCCTGCGGCTTGAGGACGAGGTCGATGTCGCTTCGCTGCGGCCGTCAATCGTCAATGGACTGCGCAGTGCCTACGCACAGGGCATGGCGCTGATTGAAGCGCATACGCGCAGCCAGGGGCACAAGGCGTGGGGCTACAGCCTGCGGCTGGGTACCTATGGCGACGACTGGCTGCTGCGCGCGTGTACGGCAATGAAGGGGCTTGGCGCGCTACGCGCGGACGAAGCCGTCTATGCGATGGCGGATTTCGACGCCGATGGCGAGCGGCTCGACGGCCGCCATGCCTATGCGCTGCGCTTTCCACCCGGCATGCTGCCACCAGCCGATGCGTTCTGGTCGGTGTCGCTCTATGGAGAGGATCGTTACTTCACTGCCAACGACATGGGGCGCTACGCAGTGGGTGATCGCACACCGGGCCTGTATGTCGAGCCGGATGGAACGCTGGTGATCCCGATTGGCCATGCACGGCCACCGCAGGATGCAAACTGGCTGCCAGCGCCGGCCGGCCACTTCTACCTGATCCTGCGCCTCTATCACCCGTCCGATGCATTCAGGGCCGGGCAGTACACGATTCCCGCCGTGCATCGCATCGGCTGAGCGGATCACCAATAAACACCAATAAAAAGACAGGAGACAACGGATATGCCACAAGGACAGACCACCCCGCAGCAACTGGCACGGGACGCCGTGATCTACACGCTGCCGCTCTATGAGATGGCGCGCATGCGTGCAGCTACCTGCCCGCGCCGCGACCACGCTGGGAAGTTCGCGGGCGATGGCCCCGACTCGACGCTGCGTTGGGTCAATCACGTGATTCACACGCGCCAGCTGCTAGGCCCCCAGCACCGCCAGGTCGTCACGCCGAACAACGACACGCTCTATACAAATGCGTGGATCGACCTGTCTCGCGGGCCGGTGGTCCTGGAAGTGCCAGATTTCAATACGCGCTACTACGTGCTGGGGCTGCTCGATTTCTACACGAATCCGTTCGGCTATATCGGCAGCCGCACCACCGGAACGGGCGCGGGCCGTTTCCTGCTGCACGGGCCTGACTGGCGCGGCGAGGTCCCGAATGGGGTGCAGGCAGTGGCATGCCCGACGAACGCAGTCTGGATGATCGGG
>JAFAJB010000133.1 GCA_019236395.1 Cupriavidus sp. | reverse complement strand
GGTGCCGGTGTCGAAGCCGGAATCCACCAACTTCATCTTTGGACAGTCGCACTTCATCAAGACGGTCGAAGACCTGCACGAAGCGCTCGTCAGCACGGTCCCCGGCATCCGCTTCGGCATCGCCTTCTGCGAAGCCTCCGGCAAACGCCTTGTGCGGTGGTCCGGAACCGACGAGGCGATGATCGACCTGGCATGCCAGATCGCGACGGCGATTGCCGCCGGACACTCCTTCCTGATCTTCCTTGGCGACGGCTTCTTTCCGGTCAATGTGCTGGGCGTGGTGCGCGCGGTACCGGAGGTGTGCCGCATCTACTGCGCGACGGCAAACCCGACGGAAGTCATCGTCGCGCAGACGGAACTGGGCAGGGCCGTGCTTGGTGTCGTTGACGGTGAACCGCCACTTGGCATCGAGACCGAGGCCGACGTGGCCGACCGCAAGGGCCTGTTGCGGCGCATCGGTTACAAGCTGTAGCGTTGTCCGGTTGTACGGTCGTGCGGCGGCAGGTTTTTTCGAGACCGATGGAATGGCTGGGGCGTCTCGCGTGCTTGCAGCGAAAAGCGCCGCTCCGGAAGACCTAGCTGTTCTTCATCGCCTTCACCAGGCATTCGGACAGCTTGTCGAAATGGCGAAGCGCCGCCTGGGTCAGCTCGACCTGCTTGCGGCGCGCATCGTCGGTGTCCGCAAGCTGAATCCAGCCCTTCTTGCGCATGGACTTCAGCCGCGCGTGCAGCGTGGCGGGCGAGCCAAGTTCGGCGTGCATGATCATGTCCCGCACGGAGAGCGGCTGATTGGCCTGACGGGCGCGCGCCACGAACTCCAGAATGCGTTGCTCAAGCGGGTCCAGCGCCGGGAGCGCAGGCAGGCCGCGCACGGCATCGGCGAGTTGCAGGAAGCGCAGGTAGATGTCAGCGGGTCTCGTCATATGGAATATGGACTTTCCCGGCCAGGGTACGAGGTTTGACGGTTGGCGGATACGCTATCATCCGCCGGTACACAAATGGCACCGGCCGGATTCTACGTCAATGTCAAACCTCCGTCTGCAGATTGCCATGGTCCTGGCGACGATCGTCATGTTCACGCTGACGTATGTCGTCAATGAATGGCTGTTCATCAAGCTCGAGTTCGCGCCCGGCATCACCTGGATCTACCTGCCCGCAGGCATGCGGCTGCTCTCGACGCTGCTGTTCGCGGAAGCCGGTGCGGTGGGATTGCTGATCGCCTCGTGGCTCGTCTGCTTCCACTACGTTTTCCCGGACGACTTCAGCCGTGCATTCATGGGCGGCATTCTGGCGGCCGTGGCGCCCTACCTGACTTACAAGCTGGCGCAGCATTACTTCGGCCTGAAGACATCGCTGGCCAACCTGACGCCGAAGCGGCTGCTGGTGTTCATCCTCGCGTACTCCGTTACCAGCCCGCTGCTGCATCACGTCTGGTTCTACTTCCATGACCACGCGGAACACGTGGTGGAGGGTTTCCTGGTCATGTTCGCAGGCGACCTGGTGGGGACGCTGGTCGTGATCTATACGTTCAAGGGGCTGCTCTGGCTCATGCCGCGCCGGCGGACAACAGACGACCAATGTACCTGCCAAGAGCAATCTGCAAGACATCGGAATTGATGCCGTCCGTGCCTGCAAGCAGCGGTGCGATCACCAGTCGCATCTCGCCCCTGGTATGGACACGCAGACGCTTGGGCAAGTCGGCCGGCTGCAGGATGACGTCCTCGCCCGCGATGCCATCGAAGCCGAAGGCGCTGCGGAAGTCATCGGCGTGCTGCTGGCCGAAGCACACGATGAGCTTCGGCGCCATGCGCTGCGCCAGCTCGCCCACGAACTTGAAGCGTGACCCGTTTCGGCACAGCGCCGCGTAGCGCTTCAACGTGCGTGGTACCGGGTGCGTGCCTTGTGCCATGCGGGTCGGCTCTTCTGGCCTGACGAGCGCCGGGTAGAGGCTCAGCCAGAACTCGCTGCCAGCGGGCCCGTATATCTGCTTCTCGAAATAGTCCTTCCAGTCCGGTGTGCCAGTATCGGACGCGGACGCATGGGCGGCAGCCAGAATGCGCGCGATCTTCTGATGGCTCTGCCACTTGGGTATCTCGTCCTGATTGCGCTGGCGGAATGCACGGTCCCAGGCCACTGGCGCAGTCACCGGCTGAAGCGAACTCGTGGCTGGAGAGCCAGCCAGGCGTGAGGTCGCCTCGCACAGCCAGACCGGTGCCGCCGGATTTCCCTGCATGCCTGCATAGGAGGCAAGGAATGCGTCCAGATCAGGTTGAACACCGGCAGCCGGAACCGCGCGATGCGCCTCCTCTGTCGGGATCGAACCCGTGAACGCGGGGTGCTGGCCCCAATTCGCATTACCTTCCACTGCATTGACTCCCTGACTTCCCGATACTTCCAGCCGCTTCCCATCGGCAACCGTTATAAAAAGTATAACGGTCATTGTGCGCAAAATGTCTCGTCCGGTTGCTTAGGCGATCCCGATGTCGGTCTCCCACAACAGCCGCGTGAAGCCACTGCGGTATATTCTCTTGACCACCAACACCTGCGCCAACATCAACGCCAATGATCACGCGGCCTCAACTGCATTGGTTCCGCATGCTGTTCGTGCTGCGCGGGTCCGTCCTGCCGACTATCGCGCCACAACTGCTCGGCGTCACGGCCTTCTCCGCCATCATCACGGCCTTGCATGGAAGGATCTGGGACTGGAAGGTGTCGCTGAACTTTGTCCCGTTCTCGCTGATCGGGCTGACGCTGGCGATCTTCCTTGGCTTCCGCAACAGCACCAGCTACGCGCGCTACTGGGAAGCCAGGACGCTCTGGGGCAGCGTGCTCATAGAATCCCGCTCCCTCGTACGGCAGGCGCTGACGCTGACCGCCGATACGGATGCCGCCCGGCAACTCGCGCGCCGGCTCTGCGTCTTCGTGCATACGCTGCGTCATCAGTTGCGCGGAACAGATCCGGCATCCGATATCGCCGTGTTCGTCGATGCCGCCACCAGCGAGCGGCTCAGGGCCGCCAGGTTCAAGCCGGCCATCGCGCTGCTGATCACCAGCGAATGGGTCGGCGAGCAGCTACGCCTCGGCAAGCTGACTCCCGCGCTGGCACTGCCCATGGAATCCGCGCTGGGCCACCTGGGCAGTGCGCTGGGCGGATGCGAACGCATAGCCAGCACACCAATCCCGTTCACCTACTCGGTCATCATTCACCGCTGCATCTACCTGTACTGCGTGCTGCTGCCGTTCGGCCTGCTCGATACGATCGGCCTGATGACGCCGGTAATCGTCTGCTTTATCGCCTACACGTTCTTCGCGCTCGAAGCGCTCAGCGCCGAGATCGAGGAGCCGTTTGGCGAGGAGCCCAACGACCTGGCCCTGACCGCCATGTCCTACACGATCGAGTCGACCCTGCTGGAAATGGTCGGCGAGCAGCCGCTGAGCCCCCGTCCCGCGGACAACGGGTATATCCAGACCTAGTGGCCTTCCCCCGATCCTGACAAGAAATTTCCTACGCATTTTCGTAGATCGCCGATTGATTGCGTTTCCGCATTCGGTGCCAATGGGTGGCGTGTCACTAACCCACGCGGAGAACCCATGAGCAACTCCCAGAAATGCAATGACAAGCGTTGTCCCGTCTGCTACCCCAACTGGAAAGAAGAGGAGGCTGCCGCAATCAAGCGGGGGAAGACGACAAGCAGGACTGCATCGACGGCTGGGGCTACTACCAGAAGCAAGCCGAAGCCATTGTCGCGGGCGGCGATCCGATTGCACGCAACCGGCGCATCAATGCCGCCTACGCCACGCTATGGCTGGAGGACCGCCGCTTTCAATGGGCTGGCCTCGCTGCGTTTGCCTCGAAACAGGTCGGTTGCGGGCTGCTGAACGCCGCCGAGTTGATTGGCAAGTCGAATCAGCAGCGCAGGGCTTACCAGCAATGGGAGCGCCAGAGATCGGCGGCGGATCAGTTCTCGCCCTTTTCATCGCCACGGATGCCGGCGGCCGACCAGGCAACTGGAGAAGTCGCGCACAAGGTTTATCAGATGCTGGCCAAGGGCAACACGGCGCTGTTCCTCGAAATCTGGCCGTTGCATATGTTCTACAAGAACAATGGATTGGCGAGGCTCAAGCGGTGTTTGCCAGAGCGCAAATTGCTGCGCGGGTCAGTTGCGTGGCCGATTGGCGATAGGGTCGAATTTGGTGCGCAGCAGCCGGAGGCAGAACGGGGATTTGAAGCCATTGATGCTGGCAACATCGCAGAAAGCGTGAAACGTCTGGCGTATCACGAGCAGATCAACATCCTGCAGCCCGCCATGTACAACGACCCCGCCTTTGCGACGTTGATGCGCGCCAATCAGTTTGCCTGGGCGCTGAACTTTCCGACATCCTCGGCGCAGGAGATCCAGTTGGTCCTGGCCAACCAGTGCACGGTCTCGGGCGCGAGCGTGCGCCGCGAGCAATTCAGCAACAAACCCCTGGCCAACCTGGCCGATGCCGGTCAGCGCATGGCATTTGTGATGCGCGCCGCGGAGCGATTCGACCAACTCCTGCGTGATCCCATAGAGGGAGTCCTTGTGGAAAACTCGATCTACCTGATCGCGCACGGGAGGTAAATGGTGGCAAGAATCAAGCGGAAGCGGTGTGCCTGGCTTCTCGGTGCGGTGTTGGTCATAGTCGCGCTGAAGATGCTCTATGCGGCGATTCGTCCACCGGATGAGGTTGTGCTGACGATTGGCCAGTCCTACGAACAGGTGCGGGAGCAGTCGCGATCGACATTGCCGCCGGTCGAGCCAGGGGGCGACTGGGGTGGTCTTGTTACGCGCCCCGCGAAACTGCGTTTTACTGATCCACAATATGGCTTCACGACGCCGCCGGCAAAATTTCTGTCGGTGGCCTATGACGGGCACGGCAACGTCGACGCGATACGAATGTCACCCCAAGTCAAAACCCTGCCGCTCGACGAGGCAATGGCCGTTTTCATGGACTTGCAGCGGCAGCTTCGACGCGGCGGTTGGAGACCGTTTCATGTCGAACCCAATGCACCATTGGCCGATACCCCCGAGGTGCGCGCGGTAGTCCGAACCGGGGACAGTCCGACCACGTATTGGGCAGCAGGCGACAAATATCAGGCGATACTCTTTATCTCCCGATTCGTCCACGAGAATCGCCCAAACGATGAGCGCTACCTGATCACCCTCAACTTTGGACCGCCATGGTTGCTCGATGACACTGCGGATATCGCCGGAGAACGGCGAGATCGGCCAGTGGCCTCGGATGAGCCAGCGCCAGAACGCTAGCTGGCCACCGCCACGCGCACCTGTTTCAACGCGCGGAACGGCTCAAGCTGGTCGGCGGTGGCGTCGTGGTCCGTAATCAGCGTCCACGCGCGCTCCAGCGGGGTCCAGTGTTGCTGGCGCGCACGGCCCAGCTTGGTCGAATCGGCCAGCACAAAGATATCGGCCGCCTGCTTGATGATGCATTCCTTCAGATACGCCTGTTCGGCGCTGGCTTCGCACAGGCCCACGCCGGCCACCACGCCATCGGCGCCCAGGAATGCCTTGTCCACACTGATGCGCGATAGCGCCAACTGCGCCAGTGGCCCAAACGTGCCCATGCTGGACGGACGCACGTCTCCGCCGATCAGCGTGACGCGAATCTTTGGCAGGCTGGCCAGCGCGGTGACCACCAGCAGGTTCGTGGTGTAGACGTGCAGGTCTTCGCGCGCCGCCAGCATGCGGGCCAGCGCGGCGGCCGTGGTGCCGCTGTCGAGCAGCACGGCATCGCCATCCTGCACGAAGGTTGCGGCCAGGCGTGCGATCGAATCCTTCTGGTCGCGTTGCAGCGCCTTGCGTTCATCGAGCGAGGCCTCGGGCTCGTGGCCGCCGATCTGCATCAGCGGCGCGGCGCCACCATAGGTGCGCACGATGCGGCCTTCGCGCGCCAGGGCGGTCAGATCGCGCCGCACCGTGGCTTCGGACACGCCAAGGCTGCTGGTCAGCGCATCGACATTGGCATCCTCGCCCGAGAGCACGAGTTCGAGGATGGCGCGGCGGCGGTCGGCGGCTTTCATGGATGGCGGAAAAGAGAAGGGGATCGCAAACGATCCCCGATCTTACAGCAGCGGCGCCTGGTTCAAGCGTGTCCGATCATGCGCGGCGCGTGGCCAGCTCCGCGCCCTGACGCAGCGCTTCGAGCAGGCTGCGTTCGTCGGCGATGCCCTTGCCGGCGATATCGAACGCGGTACCGTGGTCCACCGAAGTACGAATGACCGGCAGGCCCACGGTAATGTTCACGCCGGCCTCCAGGCCGAGCACCTTGACCGGGCCATGGCCCTGGTCGTGATACATCGCCACCACCAGGTCGAAATCGCCACGGCCCGCGCGGTAGAACAGCGTATCGGCTGGCAGTGGTCCTTCCACGTCCCATCCGCGTGCGCGCAGCGCTTCCACGGCCGGGATGATCTTCTGTTCTTCCTCTCCGTGGCCGAACAGCCCGTTTTCGCCCGCGTGCGGATTGATGCCGCATACACCGATACGCGGCGCGGCGATGCCGGCGCGCTGCAGCGTCACCTGGCCGCGCTCGATCGTGCGTTGCACCAGGCCCGGTTCGATCTTGCGGATGGCGTCGAGCAGGCCGATGTGCGTGGTCACGTGGATCACGCGCAGCTTCGGCGCGACCAGCATCATTGACACCTCGGGCGTACCGGTCAGGTGCGCAAGCATCTCGGTATGGCCCGGGAATTTGTGGCCGCCCGCATGCAGCGCTTCCTTGTTCAGTGGCGCGGTGCAGATTGCGTCGAGCTTCTGGTCTTGCGTCAATTTGACGGCGCGCTCGATGTAACGGAACGCAGCGTCGCCAGCGACGGCTGAAAGCTTGCCGAATGGCAGATCCTCGGGGATCAGGCCCAGATCGATACAGTCGATCGTGCCAGGCTCGAATCGGGCTTCCTCGGGCGACTGGATCGCGCGGATCTTGAGCGTCGAGTTGACGATCCTGGCTGCTTGCTCGAGCCGGCGCGCATCGCCGATGACGAGCGGGCGGCACTGCGCGTAGACGCTCTCGTGGGCCAGGCTCTTGACGATGACTTCGGGGCCGATGCCCGTGGCATCGCCCATTGTGATGCCGATGACAGGAATGTAGTCGCTCATGTTTGTCTATGTCCCGTTTCTTGGGGGAAATTCAGTCCTGGCGCATGGCCTGCCACGCCAGCCAAAGCGCGGTTTCGGTACCGAACGCACCGGCCTTGGTGGTCACGCGGCGCACCGGAGCGCCAATGGTTTCGACGATGGTTTCTGAGAGCGGCACGCCAGGCTCCACTTCATGCCGCAGTCTCAGCGCGCCGATACCTGCAGCGCCAAGCATGGCGCGCGCAGTTTCGCCACCGGTGGCGATCAGCCCGCCGACATGCTCGAAACTGGGCAGAACAAGTTGCGCGAGCGCGGTCGATAGCCGTGGCCCTTCGGCCGGGTCGAACGCATCGTCGCGGCCAATGCTGACCAGCAGGTCGCGCCCGGCGCCAAGCGTCGCCGCGATCGATCGTTGTGCGCCGGCCCATGCCGGACGGGTCGCGCCGTCGCGCAAAGTCTGCGGCGGCACCACCAGCGATTCCATATGCGCCCGGCCGCAAAGATGCGCGGCCTGCTTGCCCGAGATGCCGGACATGCTGCCAACCAGTGTCAGCACCGGGCCTTTGCGATACCTGACGGCGACCTCTGCCTCCGATTGCATGACAGGGGCGACGGTGGCGAGCGCGCGTGCCAGGCCACCGGAGCCAACCCAGAACGCTTGTGCATCGAGTTGTGTCGATGCTTCGGCCAGTGTCGCCAGATCCTGTTCGCTCTCGGCATCGCAGATCACGGCCTCGAAGCGCGCCGCGTGCAGCGCACGCAATCGCGCGAGCACGGCTGGCGCACCGGCACGAATCGAATCGAGTGTAAGCAGCGCAGCGCGAAGCCCTTGCGCGGCCAGCAGCGCCACCATATCGGCGCGGCCGGTCAGTCCTTCGAGCCGCCAGATGTCGGAGTCTTCCAGCGGCTGGTCCTTGACGTACATGCGACCATCCCGCGTGGTACGACCGGTCGCGGGAAAGGCGGGTGCGACGATTGCCAGGCCGGCCACCGGCTGCAAGGCCGCGGTCTCGGCTGCCCAGTTGCCGCGCAGCGTCGAATCGATCTTCTTGTACAGGCGCCGACTCTGGCCGTGGCCGCAACGCCATGCCGCGAGATTGCACGCGGCGGCGTCCTGCGGCGTCAGGCGACGGCTGTCGACATCGGCAGCAACAACGTCGGCCTGCACGATATCGGCCGATGCCGTGGCGTCGAGCGTAACCACCGTACGCGCGCCGTGCGCGGCAAAGCCGATCGCGCAGTCGGCGGCGCCGGACAGGTCATCGGCGATGATCAGCCAGGTCATGCTGCGGTCCTGGCCACGGCGGCGCTGGTGCGATTGGCCACGCGGCGCGCCACGAATGCGGTGACCAGCGGCGTCAGCACGGCGGTCACCACCACGCAGGCCGCCACCAGGATCGTGGCGCTCTTGGCTGCTTCGGTATAAGCGGGGTTGGCTGCCGCCACCAGCGTTGGCACGGCCGCGGCATTGCCGGCGGTACTTGCGGCGGCCACGCCTGCCACGCCGGTACCGCCGCTCAGACGGTCCGCGATGTAGAGCGCAAAGCCCGTGACCACCACCACGGCCACACCCAGACCCAGGCCGAGCATGCCGGCTTGCCAGACCTTGTGCAGATCGAGGCCGGCACCCAGTGCAAGCGCGAAGAACGGAATCATCACGGGGACGGCCTTGCTGAGGAATTCGCGCATTTCACGATCGAGGTTGCCAAGCAGCATACCGAGCATCAGCGGCAGGATACTGCCGACCAGCGTTGGCCAGGGGAATGCCGAAAGGCCGGCCACGCCGAGCGTCACCATGGTCAGGAACGGGCCCGATTCCAGCGACATGATCGAGTATGCGCCCACGTCTTCGGGACGGCCGTATTGCCCCATCAGTGCCATGTACAGGCCACAGTTGGTGTCGTTCATCGCGGCCACCACGGCCAGCGTGGAAAGGCCCGCGAACATGCCAGCGCTGATCGGCGTCTCGCCCAGGAAATGACCCATGATCACGCCCAGCAACATGGCGGTCCCCACCTTGGTGGCGAACAGCACGCCGCCCTTTTTGACGATGTACGGCGTGGCCTTGATGTTGATGCTGGCTCCCATGCAGACGTAGAAGACCGCCAGGATCGGCAGGGCGCCGGTGAACAGCGCGTTGGTGAAGGACCCGAAGAACTTCGGGCCTTCGGGCGCGAAGGTGGCAACCAGCGAACCGATCAGCAGCGGCACGATCATCATGCCGCCCGGCACGCGCTCGATCGCGCGCTTGATATGAATCTGCATGTTCGTCTCCAGCCGCGATCAGGGAGTGCGGCGTTTGTGCGTTTTGATCAAAGAATTGATTGAATCGATCAATTCAGGGGCAAAGTGTAGGCGAAGGGCGCGGATTTGACTAGTCCAATCATTTTTGTGATTGAAGTGATCATTTAGATGCTTGGCAGGTCGGGTACGCGTGCCGCGTACTGCATGTGCGGCCGGGCTGCGCTATCGTATGCATCCCGACGTGGAAACCTCCGCGCCACCCAGCCCCTGGAGCCAAGGACATGAGACTCATCGGCATGCTCGATTCCCCCTACGTGCGCCGCGCCGCCATCACGTTGCGTCTGCTCGATTTGCCGTTCACGCATGAATCGGTCTCGGTGTTCCGCACTTTCGAGCAGTTCCGGGCAATCAATCCGGTGGTCAAGGCGCCGTCGCTGGTGTGCGACAACGATGTCGTGCTGATGGACTCGACGCTGATCATCGACTACGCGGAGGCCCTGGCCGGGCGCAGCCTGATGCCGTCCAATCTGGCGGCGCGCCAGCGCGCGCTGCGTACGCTTGGCCTCGCCCTGGCCGCGTGCGAGAAGGTCGTGCAGAACGTGTACGAGCACAACCTGCGGCCCGAGGCCAAACAGCATCAGCCTTGGCTCGAGCGGGTCGATGGCCAGCGCGCCGCCGCGTTCGAGTTGCTGGAGCAGGAGATCGGCGCGATGCCAGTGCCGGCCGACGCACGCGAACTTGACCAGGCAGGGCTGACCGCGGCTGTAGTCTGGACG
The DNA here is from genome assembly GCA_019236395.1 of Cupriavidus sp. Taxonomy (GTDB): domain Bacteria; phylum Pseudomonadota; class Gammaproteobacteria; order Burkholderiales; family Burkholderiaceae; genus Cupriavidus. Next base: position 15,018 of record JAFAJB010000133.1, on the reverse strand, counting down.
TTCACGCAGGCGATGCTGCCCGGGCAGGTGGATCCCGCGCGGCATCCGGCGCTGGAAGCGTTCACGGCGGCAGTCGAGCGGTTCGCGGCGTTCCAGGAACTGCCGCACGCATGATCGTCTGGGGAAACCGGTTCGCTGCGTCGTGGACAGCGCACCGGCGCCAACTTGATGCGTGGTCTAACGGGGTGCTCTCCGAGCGGCGCACCGGATTAGGGGCTTTACTCCACGCCTTTCCACGCATTCGGGGGATGCTTGGGCGATGGTCTTCCACCAAGATACGGCCTGGGGCGATTGGATTCTTGCCCCGCTACCACTTCAGCCCCGCGACCTCCCCGGCCTGCGGGGCTTTTTCATGGTGTGGCCAATGTCGCTGTCACTGGCTGGCATCGTCATCAGGTGGGCCGTTGCGACATCGAACCTTTCCGATTCGGGCGGCGGCCTTCCAGGGGCGCGCTACTTGCCGATCTTCAGATTGCGTGTCCCGATTTGCGGATTGCCGTCGTCGTCGAGCAAGGCGAACGTTACGTTGACGGAATCGCCCGGTGGCGCGTCGATGGTCTCGAAGCTCATGTGGCCGCTGGAAAATGGTTCGATCATGTCGACGTTCCCCGTTTCCGCCGTTTCCTTGTGGCGCATCTCCACGCCAGAGATGGTCGCGTAATAGGGCGTGGCGTTGTCAATCGTCAGTGTCACCTTGCCCTCGGCCGATTTTGCCGACAGCTTCAAGCGGTCTGGAAGTTCCTGTGCGGGGAAGGGCAGGGTACTCGGCCGCACGAACACCTTGTACTGCGTGCGCATGGTAACCACCACCGCCTGCTCATCGGTCGGGCTATGCGTTGGCGTTTCAGGAATCTCATAGAGATTCAGCCAGAACAGCGATTCACGATCCCGTGGAAGGTCGTTTTCCCCCTGCACCAGACGAAGGCTTTGCTGCCCGCCTTCGCTCATGCGGAAGATGGGAGGCAGCGTGACGATCGGCGCCTGAGACTCCTGTGGCAGCGCCTCGATATTGCCGTCGTCCACCCAGGCTTGGACCAGTACCGGGTAGCTGTTGACGTTGAAGAGCTGTAGCGACTGCTCGCCAGTCTCTGCCGGCACGATGACGCGGGAGTAGGCTGGCGTGACACCCGCGTGCCCCTGCGCGGGGCAACACATCATCGCCACGATCCACAGGAAATTCACCAAGAGGCAAGGAGCCGTGCGGGCGAGGTTCTTTGTCATTGGACGCGGATGAACACTTGGGCGGTGGCGCGGTACCGGCCTGCCGTGATTGCCCGGCTGCCCGGTGCGATCGCTCGGAAGGTGGCATTGATCGTACGCGTGTACGAAGTGATCCCGTTGGACGTCGTGCCGCGCACTGCGTCGACGAGCACGGGGTACCAGCCGTCGACGGCGCCGGCGCCCGTGATGTTCTCGTTCGTGAGGAAGTTGAGCGACGCCCCGTTCGGCCGCGAGAGCGCAACGCCTACGCCAGTGGCGACGTCGGGGTCGGTGCCGTACCCATTGGAGAGCAGGTAGGTGACGCCTTGCCCGGGTGTGGTCAGGCGCAGATTGCGCGCGGTCAGCGCGTTTTCAGGTTGGACGCGAATGCCAAGGGCGGTCTGGTTCAGGCCGGTGCCACTGGCAAACGGCGTGGCACTGCCTGTCGCGGTGAGCTGGCAACGCATCTCGATCGTGATCGGCCGCTGGCTTGTCGCACCGTTGGCAAGCTCTGCAGTGGTAAGCGTCGGGAAGAACACCAACGGCGTGACATTGGTGACCGCACACGTTGACGCGCGGCGGACGGCGATATTCGACGTTGGTGAAATGGCGCCTGGCCAATAGCCGAACCATCCGTCGAACACGTAGCGGTGGTTGTCTCCGTTGTCCAGGCCCCGGCTGAGGTATCCGCCGCGGAAGGCGACGTAGGCGAAAGGCTGGGGGTATGTGTAGGTCTGAGCGCCGCTGGCGTTGGATGCGCCGAACGGCGCCGGACATTGCGAGCATTGAAACAGCTCAAGCATGTACGAACTGAAATTCTTGGCCTTCACCAGCAACCAGCCCCTGCTGTCGCGATCGAGTGTGCCGCTGATTTCGCGCGATTGCCAAAGATGATTCAACTGGACGTTGTACTTGACGTTGGTCACGCGAAAGATCATCCCTTGCATGTAGGTGGCGTATGTGTTCGGCACCCCGGAATAGGCAGACATCGCCCAGTCATCCATTCCGGAATACGGGTTGTCGCCATTGGTTGAGAAAAACTCGTAGAGCTGGCCGTAGAGATCTGGTGAGCAGCGGAACAGAATCTGCTCCGGCTGATACGAACCGACTCCGTTCGCCCCAAGGTTATAGATTGATGACACTCCGCTCGCGATCAGCGTGCCGTCGGGCACGAGTGGCGGCATGCTGATGTTGCCTACCAACCGATAGGCGCCGCGCCCTGCCGAATCCAGCGCCCCTGTCCAGTAGCCGACGATGGAGCCTGGATCGAGATAGTAGGGTGAGTTGGGATCGAGGGTAAGGACAGCCTCGATCTTGTAGCAGTTGCCTTGCGCTTTGGCATCGCCGGGCATCAGCAGCGTCACGGCCGATGCCAGCAGCATCAACGCCAGGAAGCCATGCCGGACGGAGCGTGCCAGCAGTGCGCGGCACCTGGATCGGATCGTGTCCTGAAGTATTTGAGTCTGCATTGTTTCGCTTTCCTTTCCATTGACCCGATGGGCAACTGCTATTCCAGAGAAGCCGCACGTCTGGGGGCGCTCGCGGTTACGTTGGCGAGGGGCATGCACGTTGCCTCCAGCTGTGTGATCAAAGTGGTGGGATCGATCGCCTTTACGTTGTAGTCGATAACGCATTGATCTGCATCGTTCGCGCCCCATTTCACGGTGAGGGAGCCGTGTTCCTGGGAGACCCGCGCGTAGATCCGGCTGCCTTGTCCCACGATCCCAACCGCTGCGTTTGTTTCGTCGTAGACATTGGCGCCGAGCGGTATCGGCGTCTCGCCATCGGCATGTTTTGTGGCAATCAGCAGTGCCCGACCAGTGCGTGTCTCGAACTTGAGTCGCACGGCCGACCCGGCATACGGTGCCGTACGTATCTGGTTCGTGGCCAGCTCGGCATTGCGATGGATGCCCTTCGAGTCGAGTGCGATATCGTTGTAGCGGTAGGGGGTAAGCGATGGAATCAGCGCGTAGCCAAAGCCGTCTATCCGGGAGCCCATTCCGTATCTGACACTTGCGCCCTCGGCGCCTTTTGCCTCGACGATGCCGAAGGTCTCGCTGAGGTAGGGGCCGAGCGTGACGCCTCCTCGATGCGCGACCAATGCGCCCCGGGCGGTGGCGCCTGCCTGCCAGAAGTCCTTGCCGCCCGAGGCGTTGATACCCAGCGTGGCACGCGGGAGACGCTTCTGCAGATTCCCGCTGACGTTGCTCGCGCCACTATTTCCGGTATGTCCCGATGCGCTAAGCCCGTAGGTCAGCGTCTGTGCTTCGTCGGCGACGCCGCTGACCGACGCCTGCAAGCTTGTGTCCTGCCCTGGCTCGAAGGAGAGTCCGCCGGACACCGATGCGGCCCGCGATCCTGATCCCAGCGGAATCGTGACAGTAGCCATGACGACATTCGATATGCGCGTGCCCGCGATATTTCCCGTATCGCTGGCCACCCATTGCGGTGATCTGGAATCGAATTGCGAGGCAGTTCTCTGCCTGATGTACGACAGATTGAAGCTGATGCTCTTGTACTGGTGGCTATAGCTGAGCTGCACCTGCGTGTCTTGCGACTTGGAGCCATAGTAGTTGCTCATCGACCCTGACAGGGACAACAGCCCGTAGCCGTTCAGCTGCTGATTGACGCTGAGCGAGAACTGGTCGCGCTGGTTGTACGTCGCCGAATCCCAGGGCGTATTGTTCTGGGCTGCGGCGCGTGCGGACAGCGCATCGACGAAGTCGCGATAGCCACGCGTGGAATAGCGGTAGGCGGCCAGGGAAAAATTCGTCTGTGTTGGCTGGATCGTGTGGCTGTAGCTCAGGGTGCCGCGCCAGCCTTGCTGGCGCTTTCCAGCGGGGTCCAGCGAGTTTGACCATGCCAGGTTCATCCCGTACGCGCCCGAAAACGTGCCCAGCGTCAAGCCGCCCACCACGGACTGGTAGTCTGGAGACACGCGCACGGCGCCACTGCCCGTGATGAGATTGCTCAGGCCGCGCTCGTAGGTCAGGTCCACGAACTTCTCGTCGACGTTGCTGATCTGGCGCACTTGCCCGATCGTCGCGCCATAGCGCGACATGCCTGGACGCATCGAACTCGGCACGGCCGAGAACGGCACCGAGAACGTGGAGACCTCGCCGTTGGCTTCCTGCACTTCAACGAGCAGGTCGCCCTGGTAGCTGGTTGGATTGAGATCGTTGATCGAGAAGGGTCCAGGCGCTACGGTCGTCTGGTAAATGATGTGACCGTTCTGCTTGACCACCACCCGGGCATTGGAGTTGGCCACGCCATTGACTACGGGCGCATAGCCACGTGCGGAATCGGGCAGCATGCGCTCATCGGTCTCGATCCTGGCGCCGGTGAAGGCGACGGCGCTGAGCAGTTGGTTGCCCGCGAACCCCTGCCCAAGCATCAGTCTGCTGTTCCAGCCAGCGATCGGCCGTTCCACGTAGGTGCGGATGTTGTCCCAGTTTCCGCTGCTTTGCGACGGCCCCTTGTTGTAGCTGTAGTTGGACTGCTGGCGAAAACGCCAAAGGCCGAGATTGATGCCGGCGTCGATGCCCACATACAGCGCGCTGGTTTGCTGGCCATGTGGCGCGGACGTGTACGCGTTTGCATCGTAATTGACATAAGCGACGGTATCGCCGGGGTCAAGGCTTGCGCGGTCGACGTACCCCTGGGGAGAGCGCTTCATCATCGCCTGCGGCACGCTTACGTGCAGGCGGAGCGTCGCGAGGTCGAACTTGGTAAAGGCGCCGCTTATACGCTGACCGATCGGTGCGCATTGTGCGGAACTCTCCGTAGAGGCCGGCGAGTCCCCCTCGCGGGCGCTGGAATCGTTGCTGGCACTATCCGCCGAAGCCTTCGGCACCGACGCGCCAGCAATCAGCACGCCATTGGCAATCAGGAATTCGTCACTCAGGCATGGGTGCACGGCGCCGCTGTCGTCGGCGCGAAACTCGACCGATTGTCGCGCGATGAGGACATCGTTCAGAAAGATGTCGACGCGATACGATCCAGGGTCAACCATGTTTGGTCGATTGAATCGCTCGACATTCGCGATGCCCAGATTGGCGCCCAGCAGCAGTCTGTTGTCAAAGCTGTATGCCAGGAGTGGCCGGTCCACGGGCAGCCTGATCTCGTCTTCCGTGCGCGCGCTGTATGGCTCTTGCTCGGCCGTTGCAAACGCCGGTTCCCAGGCGCTGATGGCCGCGGCGATCGCCGACAGCCTCACGCACTTCATTCGGCGCCTTACGGGTTTTGCGGGGCTGGTGCGGGCGATATCCCGCGTGATAGTGGCGTGCAGCGCGGGCATTATTCACGTCCTTGCCCAACGGCTACGTCCCGCTGCATCTCACGCATCGCACCGTGGTCATCCACGTAGCGTACGGTCAGTTTCTGCGATCCGGCCCCGGGCGTGCATTTGCCCTGAAGCGGCCAGACGGATTCGGATTTCGGCGCGACCATGTCCGCGTCGAATGGCGCTTTATCCGCCGCGCAGTTCACTTCGCTTTCGATGAGCGACACGTGGAAATTGGATGGATTCCTGACCACGACTTCGTATCCGTCGGCCGCCTGTTGCTGGCGGATGACGAATTCGAGGCTTTCGACGGCAGCCGGGGCACTACCTTGCAGTCCGGCAGGACGATAGAACAGCTTCAGGCGGTTGCGTAGCATGACCAGCATCTGATTCTGGTCGGCATGGTCGCTGCTGATTGCCGGGATCTGAAGCGTATTGAGGTAGAAGACGGATTCCCGGTCCTGGGGCAACTGATTGTCGGTCAGTACCAGTCGCACGGCGTGACCAGATTTGGGCTCGATACGAAATACTGGCGGTGTGACGATAAAGGGTGCGTCCGCCGTCTCCGGCGTGGATTCGGTGTTGCCACTGTCCACCCATATCTGCATGACGCTCGGTGCGTCATCCTGATTGGTCAGTTGAATACTTTTTTCGTTGAGGTCGCCTGGGTAGATAATCCGGGTCGCCGGAATGATGACGCTTGCCATCGTGCCGGCGGAGTGCGTCATGGATATCATTGTGAGCAGCACGATAACGAGCTTATTAACAAGACAGTTCATTAGCGATTCCCGGAGTTAAGGAAGTTAAGGAAAAGCCGCTCCTTTCCGGTCGAGATTGCCCGACCGGAAAGGACCAACAGAGGATGATTTGCGTTACCGGTAGCTGAGCGCGTATTGCACGCTGGCCCGTACCGTGCCGGCAGTGGCGGCTGCGCCATCGGCGATGTATCGCACGGCGTAGTCGTAGGAGGCCGAGGTGGCACCGATCGCGAGTTGCAGGCCCGGTACACGGACGCCCTCGGCGGTGTTCAGGTTGAAGGGAGCCGCAGGGGTGGCGGGATCGAGCAACTGCAGTGCCACGTTGCCAGCAGTACCCGTGTTGCCCAGGTAGCCGTTGCTGGTCACGTTGTTGCCTACGAAGACCGTACGGATGGGTACTGCAGCGGTGGGTGCCGCGCAACCGGTGACGGTAACCCTGAAGTTGGTCTGCCCGGAAGTGTTGCCGGATGCATTCAGAGCCCCAGTGGATGCCGTTGGCAGCAGCACAGACGGCAAATTGTTGTTGCCGTTGATGGTGACGGCGCAGGTCTGCTCGGAGACTTCGCCAATGAAGTTAATGGTATTGCTGGCATGTGACAACGCAGGCGCCAGGAGAATCAAAGAGGCAGCGAGTAGTTTCGGAGTACGTAGTTGCATCGTAAATTGGCTGAAAATTAAAGCGTTTAGTGAAATTGCTATCCATAGTGCGATGAAAAGACATTTTCATCTCTGGCAGCACGCATAGGTTGCCATTTATCAGCTGTGACGAAAATGGTAGTTTCCTTGAAAATCATGTGTGTTTTGCGTGTGAGGTTGATGAAGTGTTCGGGCGGGTTAATGGTGGGCCGCGATAATTTCTTTGGATATTTTGCGATTTATTGTTGGTGGATAAATGAATTACTGATTGTTGGCGAAATTGCGATGCGCGATTCGCGGAATCCATATTCAAGGACTGGTCGGGTTTCGATTCGCCATGCGGTTGCTATGGGAATCCGTCGTCCCGACATGCTGTACAACGTGGATCTGGAAAGCGCCGGCGTCAGGCATGCGAGCCATGCCGGTCACGTTCGCGGCGTGCCGTCTCGCGCAATGCGACGGGGATGTCGCGTCTTGTGATGGATTGCGTGGGCAGATGGGCTGGAGTGGACTATGGTTGACATGCCATCGACACGACCGCCGTCAATACTGGCCGTCTGTCTGGGATGACCGCGCCCGGGCACTGATGGTAGAATCCAAGTCTTTGATTTTCCGGGTAATTCACCCTTTGCCCGGTCTCAGTTCCAGACGCGTGTCCGTTTGCGCCGGCTTCGCGCCCTGCACCGACACCCCAACCATGACGATGACGACCATCCAAGACCAGACCCCAGCCGCAGAGCAGACGTTCGAGAGCTTCGGGCTGGATCCGCGCATCCTGCGCGCCTTGTCCGACCAGGGCTATACCAAGCCGACGCCGATCCAGGCGCAGGCGATTCCCGTGGTGCTGCTGGGCAAGGATGTGATGGGCGCCGCGCAGACCGGTACCGGCAAGACCGCCGGCTTCGCACTGCCGATCATCCAGCGTCTGCTGCCGATGGCCAATGCGAGCGCTTCGCCGGCGCGTCACCCGGTGCGCGCGCTGATGCTGACGCCTACGCGTGAACTGGCCGACCAGGTCTACGACAACGTCGCCCGCTACGCCAAGCACACCGACCTGCGCAGCACCGTGGTGTTCGGCGGCGTCGACATGAACCCGCAAACGGATGCGTTGCGCCGTGGCGTGGAAATTCTCGTGGCCACACCGGGCCGTCTGCTCGACCACGTGCAGCAGAAGTCGGTGAACCTGTCGCAGGTGCAGATGCTCGTGCTCGACGAAGCCGACCGCATGCTCGACATGGGCTTCCTGCCCGACCTGCAGCGCATCATCAACCTGCTGCCCGCACAACGTCAGACGCTGCTGTTCTCGGCCACGTTCTCTCCCGAGATCAAGAAGCTGGCCGCCAGCTACCTGAAGCAGCCGGTGACCATCGAAGTGGCGCGCAGCAACTCGACCAACGAGAACGTGCGCCAGATGGTGTACCAGGTGGAAGACGGCCACAAGCAGGCCGCCGTGGTGCATCTGCTCAAGCAGCGCGCCAACGAGCAGCAGTCTCGCCAGTGCATCGTCTTCGTCAACAGCAAGATCGGTTGCTCGCGCCTGGCGCGTCATCTGGAGCGTGAGGGCATCAACGCCGCCGCGATTCATGGCGACAAGACGCAGACCGAGCGCATGCAGACGCTCGATGGTTTCAAGAGCGGCACGATCGACGCGCTGGTGGCCACCGACGTGGCGGCGCGTGGCCTGGATATTCCCGCCATGCCGTGCGTGATCAACTTCGACCTGCCGTTCAGCGCGGAAGACTATGTGCACCGCATCGGCCGTACGGGCCGTGCCGGCGCCAGCGGCGATGCGCTGTCGATCTACGTGCCGGGCAATGATGACCGCCTGCTCGGCGATATCGAGAAGCTGATCAAGCGAAGCATCCCGCGTGGCATACTGGACGGTTTCGACCCGACGGGCGAGCGTGCGCGTCAGGAAGATTCGGATCGTCGCCGCGCGCGTTCCTCCGAAACGCGCCGGGCTCGCGAAAACGGTGACGGCGAGGAACGCCGCCGCCGGACCGATCCGAGCGGGCGCCAGGCTTTCCGCCCGTCGGACGATCCGTTCTTCTCGCGTCCATACGAGCCTTCGGGCAGCCACATTCCGGCCCCGAAGCCGGAGGAGCAACTGGCCGCCGCGCTGACGCGGGGCCGTCAGGCGCCCAAGCGTCCGGTGGCCGCGCTGCTCGGTGGGGCGCCGCGCAAGTCCTGAATGGTTCGGAGTCGCTCCAGCCATTGAGCGGTCGCAGTTGCCAGCCAGCCCGCGACCGTCGCTTCCCTGTTCATGATTCCCAGATGCGCCCCGGCCATGCGGAGCGTATCGAGCGGTGCCGAGGTATCGAGCGCCTGCGCGCCGCTCTGCTTGCTGAGCTTTTCCCCGATGGCGTTGACCACGACCGGCACGTGAAGGTAGGACGGCGTCGGCAGGCCGAGCAGATGCTGCAGGTGGATCTGCCGCGGCGTCGAGTCCAGCAGATCTGCCCCGCGCACGATATGGGTGATGCCCTGAGCGGCATCATCGACCACCACTGCAAGCTGGTAGGCCCATAGCCCGTCAGCCCTTCGCAGCACGAAATCCCCGAGTTCCGTTTCAAGGTTCTGGCACTGGCGCCCTTGCCAGCGATCGTCAAAGCAGATCGTGGCCGCCGGGCCGTCCGGCACGCGCACGCGCCAGGCGCGCGGCAGCCTGCCGTGCAGGCCGTTGCGGCAGGTGCCTGGATAGCCGAGCGTCTGGTGCCGCTCGCGCACATGCACGAGCGAATCGGCGATTTCCTTGCGGGAGCAGCCGCACGGATAGAGATGACCTGCAGCATCGAGCTGGCGCAGTGCGTTGGCATAGAGCGCTTCGCGGCGGCTCTGCCAGACCGGCGGTTCGTCCGGATGCAGGCCCAGTGCATCCAGCGTTTGCAGGATGTCGGTATCGGCGCCCTTGACGCAGCGTGGGTAGTCAATGTCCTCGACGCGAACAAGCCAGTCGCCGCCATGTGCGCGTGCATCGAGCCAGCTTGCCAGTGCAGTGACCAGCGAGCCGAGGTGGAGCGGGCCGGTGGGGGAGGGCGCAAAGCGGCCCCGGTAACGTTGCGGCATGGAACTGCGGTGATCAGTCAGGTTGTTCCATCGGCGACTGTGGCGCCTGCAGTAGCAGCGCCTGGGCCAGACGGGGGTCTTCGAGCTTGTTGGCCCACCATTGCAGTGCCTTGCCGCGCGTGGTGGTCCGCCAGGCCACCTTGAAGTTGCCAGGCGCTCGCACTTCCACCGTTTCCCGGGCCTGCAGCACACCGTTCTCGATATACGGTTGCGCGAGCGGTGCAGGCAACCACCCGCAACCCATGCCGCGGATCTGCGCTTCAAGCTTGTCACGCATGGTGGGTACCACCAGCACGTCCTGCCCCGCCAGCACGCCATAGGTGCGTGCGGGCAGGTTGCGCGAGGTATCGCCCACCGCCACGATGCGGTGCTTGGCAATCTCGGTTGTCGTAAGCGGGCCCTCCGCGGTGGCCAGCGGATGATGCGCCGCTACCGCGAACACGAATGGCATCGCCCCGAGGGTACGCACCTGGAAACCCTGCGTACTCGGCGCGTCGTAGGCGCCCCCAATGATCAGGTCGGCGCGGTTGCTGACCAGGGCGTCCCATGCGCCGCCCAGTACCTCCTTGGAGAAGCGCAGCCGCGTGGCCGTGTTCTCTGCATAGAAGTCCTGGATTACCGGCAGCAGGGCGCGGAAATTGACGAGGTCGTCGACAGCAATGCTCAGGCTCGCTTCCCATCCCGTGGCCAGCCGTTTGACGCGTCGCGCCAGGTCGTCGGCGGCGTGCAGCAGATGGCGGCCCTCGTCGAGCAGCGCCCGGCCGGCGGGTGTCAGCTCGGCGCGGTGACGGCGGCGGTCGAACAGCAGTACGTCGAGGTCTTCCTCGAGCTTGCGGACGACATAGGTCAGTGCCGACGGTACCTTGCCCATCTCGTGGGCGGCGGCGGCGAAACTTCCCTTGCGCTCGATGGCGTCAAGGACTTCGAGGGATTCGAGGGATAGTGGCATATTCAGAATTTCTGAACGACTACTTCTAACACAGTGCCCGTCAATATACTCCCGCTCCCCTAGACTGCCTAGTATCGAAACGCCGGGGACCCAGTCGCAACCTGCCACCTGGGTCGATAGGCTGGCCACAAGGAGGGCCATCAAAATGATTGAAATCCGTAAGTCCGAAGAACGCGGGTATGCAGACCATGACTGGCTGAAGTCGTACCACAGCTTCTCGTTTGCGGACTACTACGACCCGCGCCATATCCAGTTTGGCCCGCTGCGCGTGATCAACGAAGACCGCGTGGCGCCGGGCATGGGCTTCGGTACCCATGGTCACCGCGACATGGAGATCATCAGCTACGTGCTCGAAGGCGAGTTGGCCCACAGGGACAGCATGGGCAACGGCAGCGTGATTCGTCCGGGTGACGTACAGCGCATGAGCGCCGGCACCGGCGTTCGCCACTCGGAATACAACCACGCCGCGCACGAAACGACGCATTTCCTGCAAATCTGGATCATGCCGGATCAGATCGGCATCGAGCCCGGTTATGAGGAAAAGCACTTCGAGGCGGCGGACAAGCGTGGCCGCCTGCGCCTGGTGGGAAGCCCCGACGGTGCCGATGGCTCGGTAGTCATCCACCAGGATGTACGACTCCATGCCGGCCTGTTCGATGGTGACGAAGCCGCCACGCTGACCGTGGCTCCGGGCCGTCGCATCTATGTGCACGTGGCGCGCGGGCGGGTGAGCGTCAACGGTCAGACGCTCGAGGCCGGAGACGCCGCAAAACTGGAAGGTGTGGATGCCGTGAGCCTGTCGCAAGGCAGCGGGGCAGAGGTCCTGGTCTTCGATCTGCCGTAACGGTCGATCAGGCTGTCGCCCGTCTCCCGGAGCCCCTCCCCCGCAGTGCGGGAGAGGGGCGAAATCCAATGGTGCTTCAAAAGAACGTCACCATTTACTAGTTCTTACACGACTTTTCCTAAGCCCCGTTGCCGCTATGCTATCGTCTGGCTATACCGCCATGCGACCGGCGCGGCACATCGCCGCGCGCCGTCTAATCGTCACGCGATGACCTTTGTTTCCATTCTTCTGGCACTGATTGCCGAACAGTTCCGTGCTCTTGGGCGGAACAATCCCATTTTTGACATCGTGCGCGTGCTCGGCGATCGGGCCGAGCACGCGTTCGATACCGGCCGGCCGCGCGACGCCGCGCTGGCCTGGCTGACGGTGGTGCTGCCGCTGACGCTTGCCGTCGTGGTCGTTCACTACCTGCTGGCCTCGATCAGCGTGGCGCTGACGCTGGTCTGGAACGTGCTGCTGCTCTACCTGACCCTCGGCTTCCGCCAGTTCAGCCACTACTTCACCGACATCCACGAGGCGCTCAACCGCGACGACCTGCACACGGCGCGTGCGTTGCTGAATGAATGGACCGGCCTCGACACCCTCGAGATGCCGGTCAGCGAAATCGTGCGCCATACGCTCGAAGCGGCGATCGTCGCCGTGCACCGTCATGTGTTTGGCGTGTTCTTCTGGTTCCTGGTGCCGATCGGTCCGGGCGGCGTGGTGCTTTATCGCACGGCCGAGTACCTGAGCCGCCAGTGGAACAGCCCGTCGAACGAGCGCAGCCCCGCGCTGGGCTGCTTTGCCGCGCAGGCGTTCTACGTGCTCGACTGGGTACCATCGCGCCTGACCTCGATCGGGTTTGCCATCGTGGGAAATTTCGAGGATGCGATCTACGCGTGGCGCAACCATGCGCGCAAGTGGAACGACGCCGTCAACGGCATCCTGCTTGCAAGCGGAGGCGGCGCGCTTGGCGTGCGGCTCGGTGCGCCGCTGGCCGAGGAAGATTCGAGCGTGATGCTGCGCACGAGCCTGGCTGGCGTCGACTACGCGCCGGGCATGGACGATGGCGTGGAGCCCACGCCTCCCGAGTTCGGCGCCGATCCGGGCGTGCGTACGTTGCAATCGGCGGTCGGCCTGGTCTGGCGCGCGGTCATTCTATGGATGATCCTGCTGGCGATGATCTCGCTGGCGTTGTGGGTGGGCTGACCCACCCGCGCACGAATAAAAAAAGCGCCACGTCAGTGGCGCTTTTTTTTATTCGTGCTGATGCCCGCAGTGCCAGCACGCCGCGAACTGGGCTTCGTGCCATTCCCCGCAATGTTTGCATTGCCAGCGCGGCCCCGGCCTCGGGTTGGCCGCGGCATTCAATACCGCCCAGGCATCGGCCTCCGCCGCATCGTCGGCAATCCACACCTGCGGTGCACTTTCCTGAAGCGGGATATCGCCCGCGGCGCCAGCCAGCCAGGTATTGCGGACCTCGGCCCGGATGCCCGCCGCGCGCAGCACGTTTTCGCAGTGCGCGGCATGGACCAGCGATGGCGTCCTAAGCAGCAGTTTCATGGCGACGCGAAGAGACAAGCGGGTGCTCTTACCTTACCACGGCTTCTGTTGGCGTGACTCGTGCAGCAACTGCGTGTAGAGCTGATGGCGGCGCTCCGAGATCGTGCCGTCGTCGATCGCCGTCAGCACGCCGCAACCGGGCTCGTTGATGTGGTGACAGTTGTAGAAACGGCATTCAGTCAGGCGCGGCCGGAATTCCGGGAATGCCCGCTCCAGCATGCCTTCGCTCAGGTGGTGCAGGCCGAATTCCTGGAAGCCGGGCGAGTCGATCAGGTAGCCGGGCCGGCCATCGACCACAGCCCAATCCTCGGGCAGATGATAGAGCCGCGTGAACGTGGTGGTGTGCTTGCCGGAGTCGAGCTTCGACGAAATCTCGCGTGTCTGTGCTTCCACGCCCGGAATCAGCAGGTTCAGCAGCGACGACTTGCCCATGCCTGACTGGCCGATCATGATGCTCGACACACCGGCCGTGCGTGGCTTGAGCGCGGCCAGGGTTTCTTCAGGCCGCCCGTGCACGGACAGTTCGAGCGTGTCGTAGCCCAGGTCATGGTAGAGCTTGAGCCGACGCCGCGCGTCATCGAGTCGCTCCGTCAGATCGATCTTGTTCAGGATCACCAGCGGACGAATCTCCAGCGCCTCGGCCGATACCAGGGCACGGCCAAGCAGGTCCTCCGAGAAGCTGGGCTCCGTGGCCAGCACGATGATCACCTGATCGATGTTGGCCGCCAGCAGCTTCGACTTGAATTGGTCGGAGCGGTGCAGCAGGTTCTTGCGCGGATCGATCGCAGTGATCACACCCTGGTCTGGTGCAGCCAGTTCCACGCGAACATGGTCACCCACGGCGGCGTCACTTTTCTTGCCGCGCGGGAACGCGTGCAGATGCGAACCATCCGTGCGTTCCACGACGTAATGCCGGCCGTGTGCCGCGACGATCAGTGCCGCTTCGCTCTGGTTACCCTTGCCGGTGCCCTTCCCGGCGTTGTGATGGCGTGCGCTGCGCGTCATGCGTGCGCCAGCAGTCGGTCGATCCGCTGCGCCGCGGGCGGATGCGAATAGTAGAACGCGCTGTAGAGCGGGTCGGGCGTCAGCGTCGAAGCGTTGTCCTTGTACAGCTTGACCAGTGCCGAGACCAGGTGGCCGGCATTGGTCTGGTGCGCGGCGAACTCGTCGGCCTCGAACTCATGCTTGCGGGACGACAGGCTGGCCAGCGGCCCGAGGAAGAACGTGAAGACCGGCAGTGTCAGGAAGAACAGCACCAGCGCCAGCGCGTGGTTGCTGCCGCCGAAGTTCGGCAGCACGCCCAGGCCGGTGAAGAACCATTCGCGCGTGGCCAGCCAGCCGAGCAGGGCCAGGAAGACCAGCGACAGCGCGAATGTCACGACCATCATCTTGGCCACGTGGCGGCGCTTGAAATGGCCCAGCTCGTGCGCCAGCACCGCTTCCACTTCCTCGCCATCCAGGCGCGACAGCAGCGTGTCGAAAAACACGATGCGCTTGGATGCGCCAAAGCCGGTGAAATATGCGTTCCCGTGCGCGCTGCGCCGGCTGCCATCCATCACGAACAGCCCCTTGCTGGCAAAGCCGCACTTCCGCAGCAGCGCCTCGATGCGCTCGCGCAGGCTTTCGTCGTCGAGCGGTTCGAACTTGTTGAACAGCGGCGCGATGAAGGTCGGAAAGATCACCTGCAGCAGCAAGCTGAAGGCTATCCACAGCAGCCAGGTCCAGACCCACCAGTAGGTGC
>JAFAJB010000110.1 GCA_019236395.1 Cupriavidus sp. | reverse complement strand
CGGCGACGCGCCGATCAGCTCGACGTTGTACTTGGCCAGCACGCCGTGGCGGTGCAGGTCCAGCGCGCAGTTCAGCGCGGTCTGGCCGCCCATGGTCGGCAGGATCGCGTCCGGGCGTTCCTTCTCGATGATGCGCTCGACCACTTCCCACGTGATGGGTTCGATGTACGTCACGTCGGCCGTGTTCGGGTCCGTCATGATGGTCGCCGGGTTCGAGTTGACCAGGATGACCTTGTAGCCTTCTTCGCGTAGCGCCTTGCAGGCCTGTGCGCCGGAGTAGTCGAACTCGCACGCCTGGCCGATGATGATCGGGCCCGCGCCGATGATTAGGATGCTCTTGATGTCTGTGCGTTTTGGCATTGCACGCTCTCTTTGTTGGCCGGCCCGCGCGTTCGGCGCGAGCCGTACCGGATATCAGTTGTAGGCCGTCAGCCCAGTGTGGCAGTGGCCAGCTTGGCGCCGAAGCCGATGAACATCGCCCCGACCCCGCTCGACATGCCTGCGGACAGGCGGCGCCGGCGGCGGAATGCTTCGGCCAGCTTCGCGCCCACGAAGATGATCGTGGTCAGGTAGGCGAAGCTGCAGATCTGGCAGACCAGGCCCAGCGCCACGAACGACAGCGCCGGATAGCCGAACTGCGGATCCACGAACTGGATGAAGAACGAGATGAAGAACAGGATGGCCTTCGGGTTCAACAGGCTGATGAACAGCGCCTTGCTGAACGGATTAGACGCGCGATCCACTGGGGTGGCCGCCACTGGCGCACCTTCCGCGCGCGACGACCAGTTGCGCAGCGCGCCGCGCAACATCTGGAAGCCGATCCAGGCCAGATAGGCCGCACCCACGTACTTGACGACGTGGAACAGCCCCGGGCTGGCCTTGAGCAGCGACGCCACGCCGGCGGCCGACAGCACCATCAGGATCGCGTCCCCGACGAAAACACCGCACGCGCCCTTGTAGCCGGCGCGCACACCGCGCTGCGCGGCCACCGACAGCACATACATCGAGTTCGGCCCCGGCAGCAGCACGATGAAGATCGTGCCGAGCACATAGGTCCAGAAATCGGTGATGCCGAAGCTGGCGTGCATGAATTCCGTCATGGCGAATCCTGTTCAGTCCTGTTCAGGGGTCTCGTTTTCAGGCAGCGGCCTTGGCACGGGCGTCCTGCATCAGCTTCGTGAAGCGATCGAACAGGTACGCGATATCGTGCGGGCCCGGCGACGCTTCCGGGTGACCCTGGAAGCAGAACGCCGGCTTGTCGGTCAGCGCGAAACCCTGCAGCGTGCCGTCGAACAGCGACGTATGCGTCACACGTGCGTTGGCCGGCAGCGTCGATGCATCGACAGCGAAGCCGTGGTTTTGCGACGTGATCACCACGCGGCCGTCATCGTGGTCCTTGACCGGATGGTTGGCGCCATGGTGGCCCGTGCTCATCTTGAGCGTCTTCGCACCCACGGCCAGCGCCATGATCTGGTGACCCAGGCAGATGCCGAACGTGGGGATGCCGCGGGCGAGGAACTCGCGCGTGGCGGCGATCGCGTAGTCGCAAGGCTCGGGGTCGCCGGGGCCGTTCGACAGGAAGATGCCGTCCGGATTCAGCGCCAGGGCGTCGGCCGCGCTGGCTTGCGCCGGCAGCACGGTCACCTTGCAGCCGCGTTCGGCCAGCATGCGCAGGATGTTGAACTTGACGCCGTAGTCATAGGCCACCACGTGGAACTGCGGCTTGTCCTGGCGGCCATAGCCCTCGCCGAGCTTCCACTCGGTCTGGGTCCACTCGTACGGTTCCTTGACCGACACGACCTTGGCGAGATCCATACCTGCCAGGCCCGGGAACGAGCGCGCCAGGTCGATGGCCTTCTGCACGTTGTCCTCGCCGGCCAGGATGCAGCCGTTCTGGGCACCCTTTTCGCGCAGGATACGGGTCAGCTTGCGGGTATCGATACCGGCGATCGCCACGACCTTTTCCTGCTTCAGGTAATGGGCGAGCGTATGTTCCTTGCGGAAGTTCGAGGCCAGGATCGGCAGATCCTTGATGATCAGGCCGGCGGCATGGACTTTCGTGGCTTCAACATCCTCAGGATTGACCCCGTAATTGCCGATATGCGGATACGTCAGCGTGACGATCTGCCGGGAATAGCTCGGGTCGGTGAGGATTTCCTGATAACCGGTGATAGCGGTGTTGAACACCACTTCGCCGATCGTATGGCCGGAAGCGCCGATGGAATAGCCACGAAAGACCGTGCCGTCTGCAAGCGCGAGGATGGCGGACGGGAAAGACGGTAACACGGGTAGGCTCCTGCTGGATTCACCCCGTGACCGACCTGCTCAACGCCTCGTGCCCCGTGGGTGAACCCGCGGCCATCTGCATGGCGGGGCTCAAGGCGCGGCTTTTTCGTCACTTTACGCAAAGTCTGCTCGGTGCACGAAAAGCCCACGCGAATGGGGGCGGCGGAAGGTGGAATACGGTAGGCGCTAGGGTGAAGGGTTCTGAAAGCGAAACTTTCGAATTATATCCCGAGGCGCCCAATTTCTCAAGTTTTCAAGGACTTGCGGTTGACACGCAGCGCGGGCGGCACGTCCGGCATGCCGCCCGGCGCCCGGATCACACCGATGGCGGCACGACTGCCGTGACCTCGATTTCCACCTTGGCACGCGGCTCGACAAGGTCGGCCACCTCCACCGCGGTCATCGCCGGGAAGTGGCGGCCGATGATGTCGCGGTAGTGCTGCCCAATGGCCTTGTAGGCGCCCACGTATTCGGCCTTGTCCTTCACATACCAGGTCATGCGCGCGATGTGCTCGGGCCGCGCTCCGCCCTGCTCGAGCACCGCGACGATATTGTGCAGCGCCTGCGCCACCTGCAGGCCGAAGTCGTCGGTCTCGAACTCACATTGACCGTTCCAGCCGATCTGGCCGCCGACGAAGATCAGGCGGCTGCCCACCTGCATCTCGGCCAGCATGCCATTGGCGTAACCCTTCGGAGGTGCCCAGTCGGGCGGTTGCAGCGTTTTCAGCATGATGTCGATATCCGTATCAATAAGGTTGAGGTTGTTCGTCAGGCCGTCAGGTAGCGCCCCATCGCGGTGCGTACCTGGTCCGGCAGAGCCTGTGCGGTCATCGTGCGCGTATCGACGCACACGAGTCGCTGTGAGATATGCATGCGCGTCTGGTCATCAGGCCCCGCCAGGCGAACCTCCACCGAAAAGCTGCTGCGACCGATATGCGATACGCGCAGCTCGCGCGTCAGCAACTCGCCAAGCCGGCTCGGCGCCTCGAAGCGGCACTGAAGCTCGGCGGTCGGCACGCCCGCGTGGCCAGACAGGTGCATGGCATCGAACGGCCAGTCGAGCCCTTCGGCGAACCAGTCCTCGATGAAGTCGTTCAGCATTTCGAAATAACGCGGGTAGAAAACGATGCCAGCGGTATCGCAATGCTTGAAGCGCACGCGGACGTGGTTGCGGAAGACTTCGCTCATGGCTGCGCGCGCTCCACCGCCATCTGCCGCAGGCGGAAGCGCTGCAGCTTGCCCGTCTCGGTGCGCGGCAGCGCCGCCACGAACTCGATGCGGCGCGGATACTTGTACGGCGCGATCTCGCGCTTGACGTAGTCCTGCAGTGCCGCACGCGTGGCGTCGCTGGGCTCCACGCCCGGGCGCAGCACCACGTAGGCGGTCACCACCTGCCCGCGCTCGGGATCGGGCGCGCCGACCACGCCGCATTCGGCCACCCACTCGTGGCGCATCAGCGAACCTTCCACCTCCGGCCCGGCGATGTTGTAGCCGGCCGAGATGATCATGTCATCCGAACGCGCCTGATAGAAGTAATAGCCATCGGCATCGGCCATGAACGTATCGCCTGGCAGATTCCAGCCATCGCGCACGTACGCTTCCTGGCGAGGGTCGTCGAGGTAGCGGCACCCGGTGGGGCCACGCACCGCGAGCTTGCCGACCGTTCCCGGCGGCACCGGCTGCATGTTCTCGTCGACGATGCGTGCCTCGTATCCCGGCACAACGCGGCCGACCGCGCCGGGGCGGACGTCGGCGCCCGCGCTGGAAACGAAGATGTGCATCATCTCCGTGCCGCCAAGGCCGTCGGTCATCTCGATGCCGGTCGCCGCCTTCCAGGCCTGGCGCGTCGCGTCGGGCAGCGCTTCTCCGGCCGAGACGCTTTTCTTCAGGCTCGACAGATCGAAGTTCTTCGCCAACGCCGCCATCTGGCGATAGAACGTCGGCGCAGTGAAGACGATCGTCGCGCGATGATCCTGGATCAGCTTGAGCAACGTCTCCGGCGTGAGCTTCTCGGCCAGTGCCGTGCTCGCGCCGATGCGCAGCGGAAAACAGAGCATGCCACCCAGGCCGAACGTGAACGCGATCGGCGGCGTGCCGCAGAAGATGTCGTCCGGCGCGGGCTTGAGCACATGGCGCGGGAACAGGTCGCACATCGCCAGCACGTCGCGGTGGAAGTGCATCGTCCCCTTCGGCTGGCCCGTGGTGCCGCTCGTGAACGCGATCAGGCAGATGTCGTCGGTCGCGGTATCGCAGGCGGCGAACGTCTCCGGCTTGCCGGCCATCGCCGTTTCCAGCGCGTCGGCGCCTTCGCCATGGAAGTAGCGCACATGGGACAGCGTCGGACAGAAATGTTCGCCATCGGCACGCTGGTTGGCGTCCAGCTCATCGCGCAGACGCGCATCGCAGAGCGCGGCCGTCACCTGTGCTTTATCGATGATCTGCTTGAGCTCCTTGGCACGCAGCAGCGGCATCGTTGGCACGGCGATCAGCCCGGCCTTGAGCGTGGCCAGCCAGCTCGCCGCCATCATCAGGTTGTTGGGCCCGCGCAGCAGCACGCGGTTGCCGGGCACCAGCCCCATGTCCTCGACAAGCACGTGCGCGATACGATTGACCAGCGTGGCCAGCCCGGCGTAGGTCACGGTCTCGATACGTCCATCGCGCTCGTAACGCACCGCCACGCGTGCGCCGTTGCCGGCTTCCACGTGGCGATCCACAAGCTCTACCGCCGCGTTGAGGCGATCGGGATAGCGCGTGTCGTCGTTGAACTGGAATACCGGCCACATGCCGGGCGGCGGCAGCCGGTCCCGCGCGAAGGTATCAACATGAGCGGTGGCTTGGTTGGGGGCGGCCATGCTTGTCTCCTGTCTCGTGTTTTATCGAGCTGCCAGCGTCTCGCGCGCAATGATCAGCTTCTGCACTTCGGTAGCGCCTTCATAGATCCGCAGCGAGCGGATCTCGCGATAGAGGCTCTCCACGCGCGTGCCCACCTTGACGCCCAGGCCGCCAAAGATCTGCACCGCGCGATCGATCACCTGCTGCGCGTTCTCGGTGGCGACCATCTTGGCCATGGCGGCCTCGCGGGTCGTGCGCTGCTGCTTGACGTCACGCAGCCACGCGGCGCGGTAGGTCAGCAGCGCGGCGGCGTCGATGGCCGTGGCCATGTCGCCGATCGCGGCCTGAGTCAGTTGCAGGTCCGCCAGCACGCCGCCAAACATCGGACGCGACGTGGCACGCGCCAGCGCGTCGTCCAGCGCGGCACGGCCGAAGCCGAGTGCGGCGGCCGCCACGGAGGCACGGAAGATGTCGAGTGTCATCATCGCCACCTTGAAGCCCTGCCCTGACTCGCCGAGCCGGTTGCCCACCGGCACGCGGCAGCGGTCGAAGCGCAGCGTGGCCAGCGGGTGCGGCGCGATCACGTCGATGCGCTCGGCGATGGTCAGGCCCGGCGTATCGGCATCCACCACGAACGCGGTGATGCCTCGCGCGCCGGGCGCCTCGCCAGTGCGCGCGAACACGCAATAGAAGTCGGCGATGCCACCATTCGATATCCAGGTCTTGGCGCCGTCCAGCACGTAGTGGGTGCCGTCATCGGACAGCTTCGCGCTGCATTGCATCGCGGCCACGTCGGAGCCGGCGTCGGGCTCGGACAGTGCGAACGCGGCGATCGCCTCGCCCTTCGCCACGCGCGGCAGGTAGCGTTCACGTACCGCGTCGCTGCCAGCCAGTGTGATGGCGCCGGAGCCAAGCCCCTGCATCGCGAATGCGAAATCAGCCAGCCCATCGTGCCGCGCCAGCGTTTCGCGCAGCAGGCACAGCGCACGCGAATCGAGCGCGGGGAGCGCGCCGCCGAAAGCTGCCGGCACGCAGTAACGCAGCCATCCTGCCTGGCCAAGCTGGCGCACCAGCGTGCGGCAAGCGGCATCGGCATCGTGGTGATCGACATCGCCGAGGTGCTTGCCGCACCAGGCGTCCAGCTCGCGCTCCAGCGCGCGGTGGGCGTCGTCGAAGAACGGCAGGTCGAGGTAAGTCTTGTCGCTCATGCCAGCTCCTCAATCGCCTTCGAACACGGGCTTCTGCTTTGCGACGAACGCGTCGTAGGCGCGCCGGAAGTCGCGCGTCTGCATGCAGATCGCCTGCGCCTCGGCCTCGGC
The DNA here is from genome assembly GCA_019236395.1 of Cupriavidus sp. Taxonomy (GTDB): domain Bacteria; phylum Pseudomonadota; class Gammaproteobacteria; order Burkholderiales; family Burkholderiaceae; genus Cupriavidus. The sequence goes on along the minus strand of JAFAJB010000110.1, from coordinate 13,369 downwards.
CTCGATCGCTTCGTCGAGTCCCATGTTCCATTCCTGATGCAGCAGCTTCTTGGTCACGCCGTGCGCGAACGTGGGGCCCGCCGCGATCTGCGCGGCCAGCGCCTGCGCTTCGGCCAGCAACGTGTCAGATGCGTGCAGCGCGTTGAAGAAGCCCCACTGCAGACCTTCCTCGGCGCTCATCGAACGGCCGGTGTAGAGCAGTTCGCTCGCGCGCCCCTGCCCGATCATGCGCGGCAGCAGCGAGCATGCACCCATATCGGCGCCAGCCAGGCCAACGCGAACGAACAGGAAGGCCGTCTTGGCCAGTGCCGTGCCAAGGCGCATGTCCGAGGCCAGCGCCACCATCGCGCCGGCGCCGGCGCAGATGCCGTCGATCGCGCTGATGATCGGTTGCGGGCACGCACGCATGGCCTTGATCAGATCGCCGGTCATGCGCGTGAAGTCGAGCAGCTCCGGCATCGTCATGCGCGTCAGCGGGCCGATGATCTCGTGTACATCACCGCCCGAGCAGAAGTTGCCGCCCGCGCCGGTCACCACCACGGTCTTGATGTCGGTGGCGTAGCAAAGGCCGCGGAACAGGTCGCGCAGCTCGGCATAGGAATCGAACGTCAGCGGGTTCTTGCGTTCGGGCCGGTTCAGCGTGATCGTGCCGACCTTGCCGTCCGCCGAGACGGACCACAGGAAGTGCTTCGGTTGATAGTCCGCAAAGGCGCGCTTGTGGTGGCGCATATCCAGTGCAATGTCGCTCATCTCTTGTCTCACTCCAGTCTGTTGTACTCCCCTCTCCCACTTGTGGGAGAGGGGAGCCAAACCATCTCACCAACTACCCTGCCATCACCTCGCCGCCAGCCACGGGCACTGCCTGCCCCGTGATCGCGGACGCCGATGGCTGACACAACCACGCCACCGCATCGGCTACCTCGTCCGGCTGTACCAGGCGCCGCTGCGGATTGCGCGCGGCCAGCTCGGCCCGCGCCTGTTCCTCGGTACGACCAGTCTTGTCGACGATATTGGCCACCGCATCTCGCACGATGTCGGTTTCGGTATAACCCGGGCACACCGCATTGACCGTGATGCCCTTGGTTGCCAGTTCCAGCGCCAGCGCACGCGTCAGGCCGATCACGCCATGCTTGGCCGCGCAATAGGCACTGACATAGCCATAGCCGATCAATCCCGCCGTGCTGGCCACGTTGACGATGCGCCCCCAGCCTGCCGCCTGCATCGCCGGCAAGGCGGCCTGCGTGCAGATGAACGTGCCGGTCAGGTTGACGTCGAGCATGCGCTGCCACAACGCCAGATCCGTCTTGCCGAACGGCGCGCTGTGCGCCTGCCCGGCATTGTTGACGAGCAGCGTGATCGGTCCGCGTGCCTCCTCCGCCGAGGCGAATGCCCCGGAGACCCAGTCGGCATCGGTGATATCCGCGCTGACCGCGCCCAGTTCGGCCCCCGCCATCACGTGCGGTTGCAGCGCCTGCATGGTCGCATCGAGCTTGGCCTGTTCGCGGCCCAGCAGCGTCACGCTGGCGCCATCGGCCAGCAGCCGACGCGCAATGGCTGCACCGATGCCGCGTCCGCCGCCGGTGACCAGTGCATGACGCCCTTCCAGTGAACCGGCCATGATCATTTCCCCGGCTGTTGCGCGTACGAAGCCGCCCGCGCAAGGTTGGTTTCAAGCTGGCGCTTGCCGGCGACGTACTGCTTCGGCCACGTCACGTCACGGTAGCCAAGCCTGGCCGCCTCATGCAGCGTCCACGCGGGATCGGCCAGATGCGGGCGTGCAATCGCGCACAGGTCGGCGCGGCCCGCTGCGACGATGCTGTCGACATGATCAGCCTCGAAGATCGCACCGACGGCGATGGTCGGAATACCCGCCTCGTTGCGGATGCGGTCGGCGAAAGGCGTCTGGTACATCCGGCCGTAGACCGGCGCCTGATCGGGGCTGACCTGGCCGGACGAGCAATCGATCATGTCGGCGCCCGCCGCCTTGAATGCGCGTGCGATCTCCACGGCGTCATCGGCCGTGATGCCGCCTTCCACCCAATCGTGCGCAGAGATCCGCACCGACATCGGCTTGTCCTGCGGCCACACGGCGCGCACGGCGGCAAACACTTCCAGCGGAAAGCGCAGGCGATTGGCCAGCGATCCGCCGTACGCATCGGTGCGTACGTTGGTCAGCGGCGAGATGAAGCTCGACAGCAGGTAGCCGTGCGCGCAGTGCAGTTCGAGCCAGTCGAAGCCGGCTTCGGCCGCGCGCCTTGCATTGGCCACGAAGTCGTCGCGCACGCGGTCCATGTCGGCCTGCGTCATCTCTCTTGGCGTCTGTGACACGCCATCCATGTATGGCAGCGCCGACGCGGAGATCAGCGGCCAGTTACCGTCCGCCAGCGGATAGTCCATCTTCTCCCAGCCAAGCTGCGTCGAGCCCTTGCGTCCGGCATGGCCGAGCTGCATGGCGATCTTCGCGTCGCTGTTGGCGTGCACGAAATCGACGATCCGCTTCCACGCATCGCGCTGCGCATCGTTCCACAAGCCGGGGCATGCCGGAGTGATGCGCGCGTCGGGCGACACGCAGGTCATCTCGGCCACGACCATGCCGGCGCCACCGAGCGCGCGGGAGCCCAGGTGTACCAGGTGGAAGTCGCCGGGCACGCCATCGACCGACGAATACATCGCCATCGGGCTCACCACCACACGATTCTTGAGTGTCACGCCGCGCACCGTGAACGGCGTGAACATCGGCGGCAGCGCGGCATCGCCAGCGGCGGCGCGCAGCTTCAGCGTGTCCTGCGGCACACCGGCCTGCGCGGCCAGCCATTGTTCGAAGTTGTCGACATACTGTGCATCGCGCACGCGCAGGTTCTCGTGCGAGATCCGCTGGGAGCGCGTCAGCAGCGAGTAGGCGAACTGTTCGGGCGCCATGCCGGCGTAGCGCTCGACATTCTCGAACCACTCCGTCGAATTGCGTGCCGCGTTCTGGATCTTGAGCACTTCCACGCTGCGCGTGGCTTCGTAGCGCGCCAGCGCTTCGGGCAGGCCATCGACACCGGCGGCACGATGCTCGCCGATCGCTTCGGCCAGGTCGATCGCGTCCTCCAGCGCCAGCTTGGTGCCCGAGCCGATCGAGAAGTGCGCGGTATGCGCCGCGTCCCCCATCAGCACTACCGGCACGCGGCGGCCGTCGTCGAGCGTGTTCCAGTGCACCCAGCGATGACAGATCACGCGCGGGAAACGAATCCAGATCGCCGAACCACGCAGGTGCGCGGCGTTGCTGATGAGCTTGTTACCGTCCAGGTACTTGGCGAACAGCTTCTCGCAGTACGCCACGCCCTCCTCCTGGCTCATCTGCTCGATGCCGGCAGCCTTCCAGACGGACTCGGGTGTCTCGACGATGAACGTCGACGTGTTGTCGTCGAAGCGATAGGCGTGCGCCTGGAACCAGCCATGCTCGGTCTTCTCGAACGCGAACGTGAAGGCGTCGAACAGCTTGTGCGTGCCGAGCCAGACAAAGCGGCACTGGCGCGTGTCGATATCGGGCTCGAACGTCGCCGCATAGCGCGTGCGGATGCGGCTGTTGAGACCATCCGAGGCGATCACGAGATCCGCGTTGTACTGCCGGGCCAGCGCCTGGTCGTCGCTGACATCGGTCTCGAACACGAGCTTCACGCCCAGCGCCTCGCAGCGCGCCTGCAGGATGTTGAGCAGGCGCTTGCGTCCGATGCCGATAAAACCGTGCCCGCCCGAGCGGATGGTGCGGCCGCCGATGTGGATATCGATGTCGTCCCAGTGATTGAACGCCGCGTTGATCTCGGCCGCGCTGACCGGATCGGCCTGCTTAAGGTTCTCCAGCGTTGCATCGGAAAACACCACGCCCCAGCCGAAGGTGTCGTACGGCCGGTTGCGCTCCGCCACGATCACCTCGTTGGACGGGTTCTGCAGCTTCATCAGCAGGCCGAAGTACAGGCCCGCCGGGCCGCCACCAATACAAAGCACTCGCATTTGTTCGTCTCCTGCCGGCCGCTTCCGAGGCCTCTACATCAGGGTTAAATATTTTATGCTTAAAATATTAGGCGGCATCGGGATGTCTGGCAAGGGGTTTTTCTCCTCTCTCCCGCACGGCGGGAGAGGGGGCGGGGATGGGCCCGGCGACTCAATCCACGATATGTCGCAATTTGAACTGCTGCGCCCTCTCCCCCCGCCCCTCTCCCACGCCGTGGGAGAGGGGAGCAAAAAGCACTCAGCCGAGCGCCCCCTTCACCTGCTCCAGCGCCGTGGGGTCCTCGATCGTCGTCAGATCACCTGGATCGCGCCCCTCGGCCACCGCCTGGATCGCGCGGCGCAGCAGCTTGCCCGAACGTGTCTTCGGCAGCGCATTAACGAAGAACACGCGTGCCGGCCGAGCTACCGCGCCGAGTTGCTGCTCCACCGTCTTCATCAACTCGCCTTCAAACGCCATGCGATCCGACTCGGTCGCTGTGCGCGTTGCATCACGTGCGATGCAGAAGCCCATGGCAACCTGCCCTTTCAGCGCATCCTGGACGCCGACAACGGCCACCTCGGCCACGCCGGGGTGAGATGACAGGCTTTCCTCGATCTCGCGCGTGCCCAGCCGGTGTCCCGCCACATTGATCACGTCATCGGTGCGGCCGAGGATAAACACGTAGCCATCCTCGTCGCGGATACCCCAGTCGAACGTCGAATAGCTCTGGCGATTCGGCAAAGCCGACCAATAGGTGCGGACGAAGCGATCATCGTCGCCCCACACCGTGGACATGCAGCCCGGCGGCAGCGGGTAGTCGATCGCCACCACGCCCTTGGTATTCGGCGGGCATTCCTCGCCGGTGACTTCATCGACGATGCGCAGGTCATAGCCATAGGCCGGCACCCCGGGCGAGCCAAGCTTTGGCGGCAGAGCTTCCACGCCGCGCTGGATCGCGATGATCGGCCAGCCGGACTCGGTCTGCCAGTAGTTGTCCACCACGGGCTTGCCGATGCCATCCTGAATCCAGCGCGCGGTCGGTTCGTCGAGCGGCTCACCCGCCAGGAACAGCAGCCGCAGGCTCGAGAGATCGTGCCGCGAGAGTAGTGCCGGGTCCTGCTTCTTGAGCACGCGGATCGCGGTCGGCGCGCTGAACATGATGTTGACGCCGTACTGCTCGACGATTTTCCAAAGGATCGCGCCGTCGGGACGAATCGGCGTGCCCTCGTACATCACCGTGGCCATGCCGGCCAGCAACGGCGCGTAGACGATATAACTATGGCCAACCACCCAGCCGATGTCCGAGGCGGTGAACATGGTGTCGCCCGGCTTGCCGCAGAAGATGTACTCCATCGACGTGGCCAGCGCCACCGCGTAGCCGCCCGTGTCACGCTGCACGCCCTTCGGCTTGCCCGTGGTGCCGGAGGTGTAGAGCACGTACGACGGCTCGTTCGATTCCATCCAGACGCACGGCACGGCCTGGCCGGCCACCTTGTCGCGCCACGCGGCGTAGTCTTCGTCGCGTCCGGAGACCAACGGCATGTCGGCCAGCTTACGGTTCACCAGCAGCACCTTTTCGGGAAGATGGCCGGCCAGCCGGATCGCCTCATCGAGCAGCGGCTTGTACGGCACCACCTTGCCTGCGCGCGATCCCGCGTCGGCGCTGACGATCACGCGCGGCTTGGCATCGTCGATGCGCGCGGCCAGGCTGACCGAGGCAAACCCGCCGAACACCACCGAGTGCACCGCACCGATCCGCGTGCACGCCAGCATCGCGAACATCGCCTCCGGGATCATCGGCATGTAGATCAGCACGCGGTCGCCGCGCTGCACACCAAGCCCTTTCAGGATTGCCGCCATGCGCGTGACTTCGTCGTGAAGTTCGCGATAGGTGTAGGTGCGTTCGGTCTCTGTCTCGGTGGAGACGTAGACCAGCGCGCGCTGGTCGCCGCGCGCCGCCAGATGGCGGTCGATGGCGTTGTGGCAGATGTTGGTGCGCCCGCCGACGAACCAGCGCGCAAATGGCGGGCGGCTGTCGTCCAGCACGCGTTCGAAAGGCGTTTCCCAGTCGATGCGCGCAGCCTGTTCGGCCCAGAATCCGGCCGGGTCGGACAGGGAACGCGCGTGCAGGGCACGGCTTGACGTCATGGTATGTCTCCTCCGCTTTTGCGGGTGGTCAATGTTGTCGAGGCCGTTGGCAAACCGGTCTGGCAAAAAACCGACGTGGCGCGCTACCTGCCGCACAACGCGGGATTGCTTTCCACCTGGGCACGGATGCTGGCCATCTTTTCTGGAGAATCTACCATGACAGCATCCATTCCCAAGCGCTTTGCCTCGCAATAGGCTGCCTGATCGTTGACCCCGAACGCCACCAGGTTCGCGGGCGATCTCGATCGGTAACAGTCGACCGATGCCCGGGTCCAGAACACCGCGCGCACTGGCGAGCGCCCTTCTCCGAGCGTGAAGGTTTCGACAACCTCGACATTGCGCCGAAGCTCGAACCCGGCCCATACGCCGGATACCCCGGAGGCTTGCGGTGCATCGCAATACTGGCCCAGCGTGGCGGTGGTGAGCCTGTGGCGCGTGACGTCGCGCGACTCGAACAGACGCGCCGCGGGCCACGCCGCAAACGTGCGCTGATAGTCGGCCTCGGTCGAATAGATCAGTACACGCTCCCAGGCATTCTCGGCATCGAGCACGGCAGCCACGGCAGCCGTCTGCGCCTCGGCGGGCATGGCTTTCATGTCGAGCACGATCGGGACGCCGGCAGGAATCGCACGCAATGCCTGTTGCAGCGTGGGAATGCCGACCCGGCTGTCACGATACGGGTAGCGCTTGACGCCGTCGGCGCCGGTCTGGGTGAATGACCAGCCTGCATTGAGGCGCGCCAGCGTGCCTGCTAGGTGGTCCGCCACCCTGCCCGACCCATTGGTCAGGGCCGCCAGATCGGCAGGACGGTACAGCACCGGCACCCCATCGAGGCTCAACTGCACGGACAGCCACATCATGTCGGTTCGCTGCTGCAACGCTGCTTCAATCGCCATGAGCGTGTTCTCCGGACGATCGGCCGTACCGCCGCGATGCGCCACAAGCTTGGGCGCAGGGTACTGGGCATCGTCATCTTCGGGCGCCCGCTCACATGACGCCCCCAGACACGCCATGAAGACAGGCAGACAGCAAGCGGTTCGCAGGAAGGACATCGGGCAGCTCCGTTAGTGGATCGAGCTGCCTTTTTGCCTCGCCTCGAATATTGCGTACTTGATGAGCATCAAGCAGTGCCCGAAAGGCATCGCGCCACTCAGGCTTGCATCACTGACGCAGGCCGGAGTGGCGCGAGAAAAAAGCGATGAGGCGCTGTACCCATCGCGGCGATCAGCGCGCGTGGTTGGCCTTGGCCTTGGTCGAAGGCGCCGGCGTGGATTTACTCTCACGCGCGGCGGACTTGGCGGGCGCCGCCGGCTTGCCCGACGATTTGCTCGTGGCATTGTGCGGTGTGGCTTCCACCACTGCACGCTTGCGCGGCTCGGCTTTCGTGCCCTTCCCGTCCCGGGAGGATTTTTCGACCTTCTCGGATTTCTCCGACTTCGCAACTGTCTGCGCCTTGCCGCCCGACTTGCCATGCGCGGCGCCCTTCGCTGACGCTTCGTCTTCGTCGCGCTCACTCCGCTCCGCACGCGCGGCCGCCGGCGAGTTCGGACGCAGCATCAGCACCAGGCTCTGGCCGGACACGAGCTTGCCGCCCGAGAGCTTGTTCCAGGACTGGACCTGCTTGACCGATACCCCATAGCGGTGGGCCACGCTGGCCACGGTGTCCTTCCTGCCAGCGCGCACCACAACGCGCTTGGCATCGGGCACATCTGGCTCGACGGCCAGCATCGCGGTGTCCACCAGCGAAGCGCTGATGTCCTGATCATGGCGCTCGGTGCGCGGGATCATGACGGTCGAGCCGGCCTTCAGACGCATGCCCTTCGGGATCCGGTTGATCTCCCGCAGCGTATCGACGTCCACATTGAGCCGCGCGGCCAGAGATTCCACACGCTCGCGGCTATCCACGGTCACCGCGGTCCAGCTCGACAGGCCACCCCGGAAGGTGTTGAGGTTGTACTGGAAGCGCTCCGCGTTTTCGAACGGCAGCAAGATCTGCGGATTGGCCGCGCCCAGGATCACGGGACGGTTGAACGACGGGTTAAGCGCCTTGAACTCGTCCAGCGGCATGTTGGCCAGCTTGGCCGCCAGCGCCACGTCAATGTCGCGCGACGTGGTGACCGTGACAAAGTACGGGTGGTCGGGAATCTCGGGCAGCTTGACGCCGTACGCGGCCGGATTGGCGATGATGTTCTTGACCGCCTGGAGCTTCGGCACGTAGTAGCGTGTCTCCGTCGGCATCGTCAGGCTGGCGTAGTCCGTCGGCAGTCCGCGCGCCTGGTTGCGCGCGATGGCACGCGACACCGCGCCCTCACCCCAGTTGTAGGCCGCCAGCGCGAGCTGCCAGTCACCGAACATGTCATAGAGCCGCTGCAGGTAGTCGAGCGCGGCATCTGTCGATGCCAGCACGTCGCGCCGCTCGTCGCGGAACATGTTCTGCTTGAGGTTGTAGGTCTTGCCCGTGCTCGGGATGAACTGCCACATGCCCGCGGCCTTGGCCGTGGACTCCGCCTGGGGATTGAACGCGCTCTCGACGAACGGCAGCAGTGCAAGCTCCGTAGGCATCTTGCGCCGCTCGAGCTCCTCCACGATGTGGTAGAGGTAGCGGCTCGACCGGCTCACCATCCGTTCCATATAGTCGGGACGCGCCGCATACCACTGCGTGCGGTCGTCGACCAGCGTGCCTTCGAGGTCCGGCATCGCGAAGCCCCTGCGGATGCGGTCCCAGATATCGGTGGACGGCCCGCGCAGCCAGTCCACACTGGACTGGTCGACATTGACAACGGAGGAGCCGGACAACGTGCCAGCACGGCCGGTGCTGTTGAGCGTATTGAGCGGGTCCTTCTTGGGACCGGACTCCAGGGCGGTCGGTGTGCCGGCCATCTCTCCGGCAGGCGGCGTGGGAGTGCCGGCGCAGGCTGCAAGCAGCGTGGCACACGCAACTACCGCCAGAAATCGACCAAATCGCATTAAGTTCTCTGAAAGTGACGCCAAAAAGTTGGCCTGATGCTATGGAAAAGCCCTCTTGGCGTCAATGAGATTTTCCCCATGATGCAATTTGAGGCGATTGGCTCGCCCACCCGGCATCGTATTGCCCTGAAGCGAGCTAGCGGAAGCCGTCTTTCCAGCCGCGCAGCGCACCAAATGCCACCGCATCGTTACTAACGTCTCCACCCTGTGTCCGCACGGCCTTTCGGACCGCTGGCTCGCGCGAACGCAGGAAGGGGTTTACCGCGCGCTCAAGTGCCACCGTCGTCGGCACGGTAGGCTCGCCGGCTTCGCGCAGGGCATCCACGCGTGCCGCCCACTCGGCCAGATCGCCGTTGTCCGGCTCCACGGCCCGGGCAAAGCGGACGTTGCTGCGGGTGTACTCATGGGCACAGTAGACCCGGGTGTCGCCGGGCAGTGCCGCAAGCTTGTCCAGCGACGCCAGCATCTGCGCGGGCGTGCCCTCGAACAAACGCCCGCAGCCGCTGGCAAACAGCGTATCTCCGCAGAACACCACCGGCCCCGCACCGGGCAGGTCTCCCACGTAGGCCACATGGCCCGCGGTATGACCGGGCACGTCCAGCACCTGGAAAGTGGCCGCTGGATGGCGCAGCGTGACGGTATCGCCCTCGCGCACGGCCTGCGTACGGTGCGCGATCCGCTCGCCCACGGGGCCAATTACGGGCAGCGGCGCGCCGTCCGGGCCATTTGCATGAAGATTGAGGAGGTCTGACACGCCACCTTGATGATCTCCATGGTGATGGGTGATTACAATAGCGCCCAATGCCAGCCCGCGTTGCGCCAGGAATCGCTCGACCGGTGCGGCCTCACCTGGGTCCACCACGGCGGCGCTATGCCCGTCATGGATTGCCCAGATATAGTTGTCCTGAAAGGCGGGGATCGGCTCCACTTTCAACATGCGTGCTCCTATGTCCAACGGACCGATTATAGATTGGGAAGAATGGCTGGCCTCCCCCCCCGGGCAATACGTACTCCGGTGGGAAGGTCAGCAATACGACCGGACGGTAGCGGACATTTTCGGCTATCACGCCGTGCAACTCGGCCTGCCCGCAATCGACACGTTGCGCGAGAACCGCATGCCGTTCTCGGCGCTGGCGCTGGACGGCCGTGCCGGCCCGCACGGCCCCCGCGAGACCCACCCCGACGCTCGCCAGTTGCTGTGCCGGTTTGACGAACTGCCGTTCGACACGCAAAGTATCGACCTCGTGACGCTGCCCCATATTCTGGAGTTCTCCGAGGACCCTCACGAAGTGCTGCGCGAAGTCTCGCGCGTACTGATGCCCGAGGGCCGCGTGGTGGTGACCTGCTTCAACCCGATGAGCCTGTGGGGCGCGCGGCAGAGCCTGAACCGGCTCGGCGCCACGCCTTTCCTGCCCAGCGACTCGCAAACCATCGGCTTCGTGCGGATCAAGGACTGGCTCAAGCTGCTCGGCTTCGAGATCATTCGCGGCCGCTTTGGCTGCTACTGCCCGCCCTATCGTACCGACCGCTGGCTGCAACGCGCCGCCTTCATGGAAAAGGCCGGCGATCGCTGGTGGCCGATCTTCGGCGCGGTCTACATGATCTCGGCGGTCAAGCGCGTCAAGAACATCCGCCTGGTAGGCCCGGCCTGGAAAACGGCCAAGCCAACGCTGACACCGGTGGCGGCTCCCGTAGCCACGCCCACGGGCACGCACGGCAAGACCCCTGGCCAGGATAGCTAGCACCTCCACATATACATACATGCAAGAAGTCACGATTTACTCCGACGGGGCCTGCAAGGGCAATCCCGGCCCTGGCGGCTGGGGCGCCGTGCTCGTCGCCGGCGGCAACGAGAAAGAGCTGTTCGGCGGCGAAACCCCGACCACCAACAACCGCATGGAACTGACCGCTGTCATCGAGGCGCTGCGCGCGCTCAAGCGGCCATGTGTCGTCAATATCTATACGGATTCGCAGTACGTGCAGAAAGGCATCAGCGAGTGGATCAATGGCTGGAAGGCTCGCGGATGGAAGACCGCGGACAAGAAGCCGGTCAAGAATGCCGACCTCTGGCAGGTGCTGGACGAAGTCAGGCAGCCTCACCAGATCACGTGGCACTGGGTGCGTGGCCATAACGGCCACCCAGGCAATGAACGCGCCGACGCGCTGGCCAATCGGGGCGTCGCCTCGATCAACCCCTGACGCCCGTCGCGTACAATCCCCGCCATGCGACAGATCGTTCTCGATACCGAAACCACCGGCCTGAACCATGCATCCGGCGATCGCCTGATCGAAATCGGCTGCGTGGAACTGGTGAATCGCCGCCTGACCGGCCGCCACCTGCACTACTACGTCAACCCCGAACGCGACATCCACGAGGATGCGATTGCCGTGCACGGCATCACGCTCGATTTCCTGGCCGACAAGCCAAAGTTCGCCGAGGTCGTCAACGAGATCCGCGATTTCGTCCAGGATGCCGAGCTGATCATCCATAACGCCGCATTCGACCTGGGCTTCCTGGACATGGAATTCCAGCTCCTGGGCCTGCCCCCGTTCCGACAGCACGCCGCCAGCGTGATCGACACGCTGCGCGAAGCCCGCCAGATGTTCCCGGGCAAGCGCAACTCGCTGGATGCCCTGTGCGACCGACTTGGCGTCAGCAACGCCCATCGCACGCTTCACGGCGCACTGCTCGATGCGGAACTGCTGGCCGAGGTCTACCTGGCCATGACCCGCGGCCAGAACTCGCTCGTCATTGACATGCTCGACGGCGCCGCCACGGGCGGCGAAACCCGAGCCGCCACTGACCTGTCTGCCCTGACCCTTCCCGTGCTGCTGGCCACCGACGACGAGATCTCGGCCCACATCGGCGTGCTCAAGGGACTCGACAAGGCCAGCGGCGGCAAGACCGTATGGCAGGAATCCGCACCGGCCGAAGCCACCGCCCTATAAAGGAAAGGCCCCTGAGGCCCTTTACGACATTTTGGAAGAATGTTGAAAAAAGGGCTTTACAAGATACCGACGCATCGGCATAATCTCGTTTCTCCGCTGCACGACACCAGCAACAACGGTGGCGAAGCAGTAAGGGGTGGTTAGCTCAGCGGTAGAGCACTGCCTTCACACGGCAGGGGTCACAGGTTCAATCCCTGTACCACCCACCAGTACATTGGTTCGCAACACCTAACGTTGCCTAGAAACCCCGGCGCCACAAGGCTTCCGGGGTTTTTTGTTGCCCACGTTTGCCCATGGTTGACTAGCACCAACCATCACTTTTTGGGGTAGACAATCGGGTATGGGGGTATAGTTTTCAGGGTACGGAGCTTTTGACTATGCCCAAACGAATCCTTCCCCTCTCTGACATCCAGTGTCGCCAGGCCAAATACAGCCCTGACGGCGGCAATCGCCTTCGCGATGGCGGCGGCCTTTACCTAGAGTTGCTACCGAGCGGCGCCAAGAAATGGCGCATGAAGTATCAAAAGCCGGGCACTAAATCTGAGAACCTTCTCACCTTCGGCGACTACCCAGCAGTCGGCCTAGGCGCAGCGCGTGAACGCCGCGAAGAGGCACGGACACAGATTGCTCAGGGCACCGATCCAGCCCTAGCCCGTGACGTCGCCAAAGCCACGGTCTCAGAGGCCGCCCGAAACACGTTCCGCGCCGTTGCCGAAGAATGGCTCAAGCACCGGAACGACACGTGGAGTGCCGGCTATGCCCAAAAGACGAAGCAGTTGCTGGAGCGAGATCTCTATCCAGACCTTGGCCAACATCCGATTGCTTCGATCACCCCGGCCTTTCTCCTTGCCGTCGCCCGCAAGATCGAAACACGTGGTGCATACGAGATGCCTCGCCGCGCCCTGGTCACTGCCGGCCAAATCTTCCAGTTCGCCATAGGCACCGGCCGTGCCACAGTTGATGCGTCTGCGGGCATGGTCGCACAGCTGAAGCCACGGCCGCCGGTCAAACACTATCCGCACGTAACCGACGTGCAACTGCCCGATCTACTCCAACGCATCGATCGATACACCGGACGCCCGGAGACCGTTGCTGCCGTCAAGCTCGCTGTACTGACCTTCATTCGGGGCGGAGAACTGCGGTACGCAGAATGGTCCGAATTTGACTTCGACAATGCCGAGTGGCGTGTACCATCCGGCCGCATGAAAGGTCGTCTGTGGCACAAGCTCTCCGGCATGCCTCACGTCGTCCCGTTATCTCGACAAGCTATTGCCCTGCTGGAAGACCTGAAGCAATACACGGGGCACTTCGCACTGCTTTTCCCTGGCG
>JAFAJB010000104.1 GCA_019236395.1 Cupriavidus sp. | reverse complement strand
GTCGGGCCCGAATTTCGTCTGCCTGCAGACCAGCACCGGCACGCCCGACGGGCTGCCGCGCCCGTCGGTGACGCCGGTCCAAGTCAAGACGCGCCTTGGCCGCCAGATCGGCGCCGACCAGGGCAATGCTGGAGAAATGCATGCTGCTGCTTAACCCGGGCCCCGTCACGCTGACCGAACGCGTGCGCAAGAGCCTGCTGCAAACCGACCTTTGCCACCGCGAAAGCGAGTTCTTCGACCTGCAGGACGAAGCGCGCGAGCGTCTGCTCGACATCTACGCGCTGGACCCCGCGGCATGGTCGGCGGTGCTGATGACCGGCTCCGGCACGGCCGCGCTGGAGAGCATGATCGCCGCGCTGGTGCCCGCGCAGGGCAAGCTGCTGATCGTGCAGAACGGTGTCTATGGCGAACGCATCGCGCAAATCGCCACGCAGTACCAGATCCCGCATTCGCTCGTGAAGCACGACTGGATGGAGGCGCCCGACCTGACCCGCATCGACGCCGCGCTGGCCGAGGATCGCGCAATCACCCACGTGGCCGTGATCCATCACGAGACCACCACGGGCCGCCTGAACGACCTGCCGGCCATCGACCGTCTGTGCCAGGCACGCGGCGTGCGTCTGCTGGTCGACGCGGTCAGCAGCTTCGGTGCGGAAGCGATCGACTTCGGCGGGAATATCGATGCGGTGGCCTCCACGGCCAACAAGTGCCTGCACGGCGTGCCCGGCGCGGCCTTTGTGATTGCCCGCCGCGATGCGCTGGCCAACGCGGCCAGCCGCACGTACTACCTGGACCTCGGCCGGCTTGCTAAGCTGCAGGACCAGCGCAATACGCCGTTCACGCCATCGGTTCACGCCTACTACGCGCTCGTGGAAGCACTGCGCGAGCACAAGGACGAAGGCGGCTGGCAGGGGCGGCATCAGCGCTACGCCGCACTCGCCGAGCAGGCACGCGCAGGACTGGCCGCGTTGGGCATCGAGGCCCTGTGGCCCGCATCGCAATCGTCGGTGGTGCTGCGCGCGTACAAGCTGCCGAACGGAGTCACGTACGAGCAGCTGCACGATGGCCTCAAGGCGCGCGGTTTCGTGATCTACGCCGGCCAAGGCGGGCTGTCGTCGCAACTGTTCCGGATCTCGACGATGGGCGCGATCACGGCTGCTGATATTGATCGGCTGATTGAGGGGTTCAGGGCGCTGGTATTGCGTTGAGATTGAGAGGGGTGTGCCCCCTCTCCCACAGCGCAGGCGGGCGAGGGGTCGGGGGAAAGGGCCAGCGATTTTGTACGCCACTTCACGTTTTCAGGTACCTTGCGCCCGCGCCGATCGAAGATCCAAAGGCCATCGCCCCAGGTTGTCCCTTTCAAGGCAGCTTCGCCCGCAATCGATCCCACCATGTTGGCGGCAGGTTCACGTGTGCATCGGATGAGTACCAGATTTTGGTATCACCCCATACCATCTCCACATCGGTGTCGTAATATGACCGCTCCGCCAACAATACCCCGCTGCGCGCATCATAAAGTCGAAAAAGTAGACTAAATTCACTGCCAAGGAAGCAAATCTCGCCGATATATTCAGGAGAAGTATCGCCTTCTCTTGCAAAGGCTGGTTGAATTTGACGCGTGCATTCGCCCAACCTTGATCGCTCCCAAACTCCACAGGAGTAAGGTAATCCGACAGCAACTACGACAAGAAGGGCCCCAGCAAGGTGACGGCGTTTCATAGTTTGAACTCCATCACGACGGGATCGCGCAACGGCACACGCCATCGATTCGAATAGAAAATCAAGTCCCCACCCTGCTTGTGCCGCAACTGCCAGTTTCGATAGTCCTTGTTTCGTACTGGATGGTAAACCGTGCTTTCGGAAACAACACCACCGCGCGCTACCGGATACACTAGTGAATCCGATTTTGAAAGCTCCCCGATACCGGCTGCCGCAGGCACGACGATAAATCCCTTCTTGTTCCAATGCCAGAGGTATTGAGTCCCCCTCTCAGCAGACCGGTCGTGAAAGGTGAATGCGTCGCGCATATAGACTGAAACATCGAATATCTTCAGGCGCGTTAGGCCTGGTTTTTGGCGAGAATAAATAAAACCACCTATCGCCGCGTAAAATGAGAATCCACCTAACGCCCCATACAGATCATCCATCCAAATGCCATTGGGTCGCGCCGAACCTTTCGCAAACATCGCAAGTTTGCTGGTGTAATCGCTGACTACCGCGTTCCGCTGATATTGAAAATGCTTGTGATACTCATGTATGCCTTCGTTGCATAGCTTCCATGCATCGATGCAGCGGAGAGATGGCGTGCGATTGGTGAAGATGATTCTCAAGGAATCTTTTGCGCGTTCATTGAATAGCATGCTACTAACAAGCTCATCAAATTTCTTCTTCGCACGCGGAAACTGAAGTATCCAGTCCAGCTTGAACATGGTCGTGTCGATCATGCTTGCCGGAAACGGCTTGCCCTCCTGATTGATGCCTTTGATCGCACCTTCATCCGTGTTCGCGTAGTTCAACCATTTCCGCTGCACCCTTGCCGCCATAGTCCACCCGATACGCTCCATTGCGTCGGGAATATCCTGGATGTCGAATGGCTTTACGCGCGGCTTTTTGATGGGCGGGGGCACAGGTGCCGGTGGTGGCTTCGGCGTTGGTGGATGGTTTGCCCAGTCATGTACTTTGATGATCGCATCTACTAGCCGCTCAGCCGCCGGCTTTGGAGGCTCCTTTCGCTTCGCCGGCGCTTTCGGTAGCGGGGGCGGCGGCGGTTGATCTCGCAGCGGCGGAGCCGTTTTGTTCATGGAGAGCTCGAATTCTTCCACGCTCTCTATCGTGCATCGGTTACCGGCTTCCTTCCACCACGGCCCAAGAAGGCTTTTCCTCAGATACGGAAACTGATCTGCATCTTTCATCAAGACCCAACTCCACGACGACAAACCTTCTTATTTAGCGGAAGCGGTCGCGGAAAAATATAGGAATAATCCGATCTTTGGTCTGGAGTGAAACGCTCGCTGAACAGGCGCACGCATGATTGGTCGCGCTGGGCATCGAGTCCTTGTGGCCAGAAGGTCAGCGTTGGGGGGAGGCGTCGCGTCTTGAGCTGCCGCCCCTCTCCCCGCCCCTTCTCCCGCACGCGGGAGAGGGGAGAAAAACGGCGCAAATCAATACGTTACAACTGCGACTCCACCGGCAGCATTCGCAGCACCCCTTGCTTGAAGTGGTCCCACCCGCTCATGTTGGGCTCACTGCGGTATGTGCGCAGGACCCCGTCCTCCTGCGTCACCCACTCCATTTGCTCCTTGCCCGTCGCCGGGTCGGTTTCGACCACGACCTGATACGCCGCATCGAGCAGCGCGGCATCGACCGACTTGCCAAGCATCTCGCACAGCGGCGCGCTATCGACCACGATTCCCATCTCGGTATTGAGGCGGGCCGAACGCGGGTCCAGGTTCAATGAGCCGATGAACAGCAGATGCCGATCCACCATATAGGTCTTGGCATGCAGGCTCGCGCGGCTGCTGCCGCCCGGCCCATGGGATTTCTTCTTGGCCAGTTCGGCATAGGCCGAAGGCTTGAGCTCGTACAGGATCACGCCGGCCTTGAGCAACGCTTCGCGTCTCGGCGCGTACCCGGCATGCACGGCGGACACATCCGTGGCCCCGTACGAGTTGGTCAGGATGCGCACCTGGACGCCGCGCTTCTGCAATCCGGTCAGCCATTCCATCGCGGAATCGGGCGGCACGAAGTATGGAGAAATCAGCGTCAGGTCGTGCTGTGCGCTGTCGAGGATCTTTCCCAGCTTGGGGATCGCGTGCGTGGAATCGTCCTCGGGCGGCGTCAGGACCTTTGCCGCGCGGTCGGCAATGACTATGGCGCGACCCCAGAAGGCCGGCAGCGTGCCCTGGTGGATCGCCTGGAGCACGCCGGATTCGAGCACCGACTTCCCGTACGCGCTGGACTGCAAGGCAATTGCGTGCTCATCCAGAGTCTGGCGCAGCCTCTTCTGCTCGCTGGCAGCCTCTTCCCCGCTGAGCGGCTTGGCAAGCGCGGAAATCGGGTAGGCGGCTTCGCTGTTCCAGTAGTCGTCGAACACGGCCGACACCTGCGGCACCACCGGCCCGCCCGCCAGCAGGTCAAGGTCGCTGAAGTCGGTCTTGGCGGCGCCATAGTATTCGTCCCCGACGTTGCGGCCGCCGACGATGGTCAGCTGGTTGTCGGCGGTCATCGACTTGTTGTGCATGCGGCGATTGATTCGCCCGAAATCGGTGACGTATTCGAACAGGCGCAAGTTGCGGCTGGCGAACGGGTTGAACACGCGTACCTCGATGTTCGGATGCGCGTCTATCGCGGACAGCACCTTGTCCTGCCGGGCCAGGTGGATGTCATCGAGCAGCAGCCTCACGTGCACGCCACGGTCCGCCGCCGCCATGATCGCGGCGAGCAGCGCCGCCCCGGTATCGTCGGCTTCGAAGATGTAATACTGGACGTCAAGCGTGCGCTGGGCGACGTGCGCCAATGCGATGCGCATCGCAAAGGCATCCGTACCGGCCACCAGCGGGTAGAAGACGGATTCTCCCGGGTGCTTTGCCAGTTCCGGTGCCAGTTCCTTGGCCAGCGCGGTGTCACTGGTGTCCTGCACGGCCATTTCCGGGGCCAGGGCCGGGCGCTGCGGCAGTCCGGCGCAGGCCGATAGCAGCGCTGCCATCACGATGACCAGGCAACGGCCAAACAGGCTCGCCGATTTACGCGTGCCGCCCATTGCCCCTCCCCCCTGAATATTGCGAGTAAGTCGCTCCGCACTCCACGCACCGGGTCCGGCATCGTCAGAAATCTAGGCCCCCACCGGGTGGATCGCGTGGATCGGGATGACCGTCCGCGCGCCGCATTCACGCAGCAACTCGCGTAGTTCCTTGATGACGGGAAACACCTCGTGATTCAGGTCCTCGCCCTGGCGGTCGTGCGCCTCCTGTTCGCGTTCGACGATCCAGCGGTCTTCCTTGAATATCCGCTCGGTAAACCAGACCAGCAGCGGCCAGGCCAGGTCGAGCGCGAAAGGAATGCCTGGGCGGCGGATCGACAGCATGCCGAACGTGCGATTGGTACGCTGCGCCGCGTCCAGCGGCACGTAGGCGATCCACAGGTCCATCACCAGCGTGCCACTGGCCGAGCGGATCTGCAGCGTCTGGTACGGATAGCCGGTGCGCACGGTCATCACGTCCTTGTGGCCCTCGCCGCCTTCCTTGCTGAACACGAGCGCCTCGCCCATCGGCTGCTTGCCGCCTTCGCGCGAGAACGTGTAGTCCACCTCAACGAAACCGTCACCGCGGCGGCGTGCCAGCGAGCGCGCACGCATCATCCCCATCTGGCGCCGATGCAGGAACTGATGGTTCATGTCCATGAGGTTCTCGTGCATGAACGAGTAGTGACACTTGACCTCGCGGCCGAAGCGACGGGTCTTGTAGTGCTTGTCCGATACCGATGCGAATTCGGGCAGCGGTTTCTGTTCGGCCAGTGCCGGATTGCCCGGAAACACGAAGATCAGGCCCGCGCGCTCCTGGCATGGATAAGCCCGCACGCCGTTGGGCAGGCGCTCCTTGCCCAGATAGGGCACATCGGTGCAGCGCCCCGAGCAATCGTAAGTCCAACCGTGATAGCAACAACGAATCGACTCGCCATCCACCACGCCGGCATGCAGCGGCACCTGACGGTGCGCGCAGCGGTCTTCGAGCGCGAAGATTTTTCCCGATGCCGTGCGCACGAGCACGATCGGATCGCCAGCGAACTTCACGCCATGGGCGTGGCCGACCTTGACCTCGCGGGACCAGGCCAGTGGATACCAGTGATCGGGGTGAATCGGCACGCGGCGCAGATCGCGCGGGGCGGCTTCCGTCCGAGTGTCCGCGGGCGCGGCGTCGGCAGAAGCGGAAGACGTGGGTGAGGCGGAATCGGTGGTACGGCGGTCAA
>JAFAJB010000065.1 GCA_019236395.1 Cupriavidus sp. | reverse complement strand
CCGGCCGGGTATTCCTGCGCCTGTGCCCCCGAGAAAGCGCCCACGCCCGCAACAGCCAGCACGGCCGCGATTTTCATTGCAACTCGTTTCATATACGTCTCTCCAGATTCCCTCTTTATCCCGTTCCAACGCCGCGTTTGCCGCCGGGCACGCGCCCGAGCGTGGCGATCCGGTCAGGATCGGCACGATGACCATCGGCAACTGTGTATGGGGTGGTATGCGGCCATTGACCCCGCCTACAGGCGGAGCCGGAGGTGGATGTTAGCAATCTCGGACATTTACGAGGTATAGGGGCTAACCCGTGAGAAAGTGACCTACTTGAAGTATCCGAACATGTCTTCGAGCAGTGCTTCCGGCACCTCTTCCGGCAGGTAGTGGCCGCACGGCAGCGCCGCGCCACTGACCTCCTCCCCCACTGCCTGCCACAGCGCCAATGGCTCGAAGCAGCGCGCCACCACGCCGTGTTCACCCCACAGCACGCGCAGCGGCATGGCCAGCTTGCGGCCGGACTCTCGGTCGGCGCGGTCATGATCGAGATCGATCGTGGCGGCCGCACGATAGTCCTCGCACATGGCATGGACGCGCGCCGGGTCCTGCATCGTGGCGATATACGCGGCCATCGCATCCGGGGCGAACGGGCTGGGGCCCGCATGGCGCAGGCCGAGCAGCTTTTCGAGGAAGAACGCCGGCTCCGCGTTGATCAGGGTCTCGGGGAACGGCGCGGGCTGGATCAGGAAGAACCAGTGCCAGTAGGCGGCCGCGAAGGCCATGCTGGTGGCCTCGTACATCGCCAGTGTCGGCGCGATATCCAGCAGCATCGCACGGCTGACCGCATCGGGATGGTCGATGCAGAGCCGGTGCGCCACGCGCGCGCCGCGGTCGTGCGCGCACAGTGCGAAGCGGGAAAAGCCAAGCTGGCGCATGACTTCCACCTGGTCCTGCGCCATCACACGCTTGCTGTAGGCCTCGTGCCCGAGGCTGGCCGACGGCGCGCTGCTACTGCCGTAGCCGCGCAGGTCGGTGGCGATCACCGTGAACCGGTCTGCCAGCGCTGGCGCCACCTTGTGCCAGATCAGGTGGCTTTGCGGAAACCCGTGCAGCAACAGCAGCGGCGGGCCGGAGCCGCCGCGTACTCCGGCAATCTCGACCTCGTCCACCTTCACCCGGAACCACTCGAAATTGGGAAACAGCAACGCGCTGGCGTCGTTCTGCATGGCATCGTCTCCAGGCCTCTTTCTTGAAGCTTCCTGCCGATCATAGGCGCTATCCCGGCGCCCCGCCGCCCCAAAAACCCTGCTTGTGCAACTGAATTGCATCGAGCGTAGGGCTATGGTTAAATCCCTCGCATGACACGTCCCACCCCACATCCGGCCGCGTCCGAAGCTGCAGCCATGCCCGGCGACTCGCTAGACGCGGCGCAATTGCGCCTGCGCCAGCTTGGCGCCCGCGTGACGCAGCCGCGCGTGGCGATTCTGGCCTGCCTGATCGATGCTTCCGAACCGCTCACCCACCAGGCCGTGATCGACCGCTTGCCGGCCGATGGCGACGTGGACCGCGTGACCGTGTATCGCGTGCTGGACTGGCTGGTAGACCAGGGCGTGGCACAGAAACGCGCCGGCGGCGACCGCGTGTTCCGTTTCACGCTGATCGAGCACGAAGCGGCGCGCGCGGAAGTCCATCGGCAGCACAGTCATTTCCACTGCACGCGCTGCGACCGTACGTTCTGCCTCGAATCGGCCGGAGAATCCGTGGCGCCGAAGGTGCCCGCCGGATTCGCCGTCGAGCACGTGGAGCTGACCGTCAACGGCATCTGCGCGGAATGCGGCCGCGTGCGCGGCGATGCTGACGGCGGCGACGGCTGCGACGGCTGCGCGCACTGAAACAGCAATCAGGCGATCTCTTTCCTCGGAGTACAAGAACATGTCCAAACTGATTCCGGTCACGATCCTTACCGGCTTCCTCGGCAGCGGCAAGACCACGCTGCTCAAGCGCATCCTCAACGAGCAGCACGGCATGAAGATCGCCGTGATCGAGAACGAGTTCGGCGAAGAGAACATCGACAACGAGATCCTGGTGCAGGACGGCCGCGAGCAGATCGTGCAGATGAGCAACGGCTGCATCTGCTGCACGATCCGCGGCGACCTGGTGCAGGCGCTGTCGAACCTGGTCACGCAACGCGACGAAGGCAAGATCGAATTCGACCGCGTGGTGATCGAAACCACAGGCGTGGCCAACCCGGGCCCGGTTGCCCAGACGTTCTTCATGGACGAGGAAATCGCCTCGCGCTACCTGCTGGACGCCGTGATCACGCTGGTCGATGCCAAGCACGCCAACCTGCAACTCGACCGCCAGGAAGAGGCGCAACGCCAGGTGGGCTTTGCCGACGCGATCTTCATCACGAAGTCCGATCTGGTCGACGAAGGCGACGTGGCCGAACTTCGCCACCGCCTGCTGCACATGAACCCGCGTGCGCCGATCCGTACGGCCAACTTTGGCGAAACGCCGATCGATACGATCTTCGACCTGCGCGGCTTCAACCTGAACGAGAAGCTCGAGATCGACCCCGAATTCCTGCGCGCCGAGGATCATGACCACGAGCACGATCATGAGCACGAGCACGGCGAGCACTGCGGTGCCGAGTGCGGTCATGACCACGGCCACGATCATGACCATGACCACGGCCACGGCCACGCGCACGACCACCATCACCACCACCATCACACGGATCACATCGCGTCGTTCGTCTTCCGCAGCGACAAGCCGTTCCACTACGGCAAGCTCGAGGAGTTCCTGTCGGGCATCCTCTCGGTCTATGGCGAGAAGCTGCTGCGCTACAAGGGCGTGCTATTCATGGAAGGCGTGGACCGCAAGGTGGTGTTCCAGGGCGTGCACCAGCTCATGGGCAGCGACATCGGCGCCAAGTGGGGCGATGAACAACCGGGCACCAAAATGGTCTTTATTGGTGTGGACCTGCCGCGCGACGCCATCCTGAAGGGCCTGGCCACCTGCCTGGCCTGACCCGGCGAAGTGCATCATCCGCCGCTCCGGCATTTCCGGTCCGGCGGCTCCCCTCCCGAAGGGGGTACCGGGAAAACACGTGGCTATTGTCCGGCTTTCTCCCATATCTACCGGAAAGTTGTTCAAGTACAATAGGCCGGATTTGATACGGGCGGCGCACGTTTGCGCGCCCCCGGTATCCGCAGGGCGGCGGTCGTCGTCAGCATGAGGCGGGCCGCCAGCAGGCGCGGCGCGTAGGCTTCATGCGGAGACCGCCCTCCGCTTGAGGACCTTCGACTAACGCGCCGTCACTCTTCGACGCGTAGAGAGAGGTGTCCCCATGACAGCCGCAACAAAGACGAAGGAAAGCCGCAGCAAGACAGGTAGCGCTGCGGTGGAGACGCTCAAGGCAGCGCCCGAAAAGGCGACGCCAGCTCCCCGCGGCAGTACGGCGCACGCCGATGCGGGCGAGGCCAAGGGAGGCACGCGAAGCAGCAAGACTGCAGCCAGCCAGAGTGAAACAGCCACCCCGCGCAAGCGGACGGCCACTGCACCCGAGCGGACGAAGACACCGCCGGTCGCATCAACAAGAGAATCAGCAGGAACCATGAGCAGCAACAAACTTCTGACTGAAGCTGAAATCCTGAAGATGAGCGACAAGGATTACATGAACGAGGCGCAGCTCGCCTTTTTCAAGAATCGCCTTGAGCAGCTTCGCGATGAAATCCTCAAGAATGCGGACCAGACCACGGAACACCTGCGCGAAACGGTCATCGTGCCGGATCCGGCGGACCGCGCCACGATCGAGGAAGAACACGCCCTGGAACTGCGCACGCGCGACCGCGAGCGCAAGCTGCTGAAGAAAGTCGAACAGTCGCTGCAGCGCATCGAATCCGGCGACTATGGCTGGTGCGAGGAAACCGGCGAGCCGATCGGCGTGCCGCGCCTGCTGGCCCGCCCGACCGCCACGCTGTCGCTGGAAGCGCAACAGCGCCGCGAACTGCGCCAGAAGCTGTTCGGCGACTGATCCGATTCGGCAATACCCAGGCAATACCCAGGCGGCCCGGTGATTCCGGGCCGTTTTTATTTGCCGGCACGGCGTTTGCCTTGAAGGTGTAACGATTGCGACACTACTATTGCAGGATGTCTTTGAAATCCGCGCCCTGTCCCTGGGGCCGGCTTTCTGCTACAGTCGCAACTTTGTTGCAACAACACCGATAACTGTCATGGCCGTTCGCCTGCCCGTCACCGTGCTGTCTGGATTCACCGGCGCCGGCAAGACCACCGTGCTGCATCACCTGATCGCTCAGGCTGGCGCACGCGTGGCCGTGATCGACAGCCATGACGATCTTCTCGCCGAGGTCGAACGGCTGGCCCAGGCAGGCCAGCACGACCACGTGCTGATCGAGGCCGCCGCCACCGACGAGCCGCTAGGCATCGCGGAAGGCTTTGCCTTCGAGGACGAGCATGGCGACGCCACCCGGGTGGCGCACCTCGATACGCTGGTCACGGTGGTCGATGCCAGCCGTTTCCTGCAGGACTATCACGACGCCGACTTCCTCTCGGCCCGTGGTCTTGCCGCACACGATGACGATGACCGCACGGTGGTCGACGTCCTGATCGACCAGCTCGAGGTGTGCGACGTCATCATCGTCAACAAGATCGATCTCGTGGACGCCGCCCAGCTCGGCCGCCTGCATGTGGTGCTGCACGCGCTGAATCCGCGCGCCGAGATCATTGACGCCAGCCATGGCCAGGTTCCCGCCGCACGCGTGCTGGGCACGGGCCGCTTCGACATCGACGCCACGCCCAATGCCGCCGGCTGGCAGGCCGCGCTGCAGGGCGAAGCGGTGCCCGATGCCGCTGGCGTATCGACACTGGTCTACCGCCGGCGCCGCCCGTTCCATCCGCAGCGATTCGCGGACCTGATCCACACCGAATGGATGCGCGAGCATGGCGACGTGCTGCGCTCGAAGGGCCTGTTCTGGCTGGCCAGCCGCATGGATATCGCGGGCGACTGGAGCCAGGCTGGCGGCGTATGCCGTCCCGGTGCGGCCGGTGCATGGTGGGCGGCGATCGACGCCGCCGAATGGCCGGCCGAAGGGCTGGCACGTGCGGCCATTGAAGCCGACATGATCGAAGACGGTCTGCCCGCCGAGTACGGCGACCGCCGCCAGGAACTGGTGCTGATTGGCGCCGATCTCGATGTCCCCGCGCTGGAAGCGCAGCTGGACGCCTGTCTGCTGACCGATGACGAGATGGCCGCCGGTGCCGAAGCCTGGGCCGCATACCCCGATCCGTTCCCGGACTGGGGCGACGCGTTCGACGACGATCACGACCACCATGATCACGATCATGGCGATGGGCCGTGCGATTGCGGCTGATGATCACTGAGCCTGGCATCCTCTCGCGCTGGCGCAGCCGCGGCCCCGGTCTATGGGCCGCGCTGTGGCTGGTCGCGTGCCTGCTGCTTGCCCAGCACGCGGGCCTGGTGCACCGCGTGGTGCATGGCACGCTGCCCAATGCATCGCAGCCGACCCTGGCGATGGAGGCGTCCGATGACGCGCCCGATGCCGAACCGTTTTCCCTGAAACTCGGCCTTCACTCGTGCGTGCTGTTCGACGGCGCGACGATTGCCGACAGTCACGTAGGCAGCTTCAACCTGCCGCTGCTCGACTTCGGCAAACCGGTCAAACCGGCCAACCTGGCCTGGCGCTGGCCGGACCTGCCTTCCGCGCGCCACTTCCACCCGCGCGCCCCACCGGCCGCATTCGCTTTCGCCTGATAAAGCCGGGAGCGCGGTGTCATGCCGCGCGCCCGCGCCTGCCTCACGTGCGCGGTGCCGGGCTGCCGCCCGCCGCATCAACGCGCACGCCCAGAACGAAAACGAAATCGCGAGCCATGTTCTCGAACAACAACCGTATTCCGGCGGTGCGTCGCACCCCGCTGGCGGCGCTTGCCGCCCTGATCGTCACTTCCGGCCTTGCCTCGCAGGCGATGGCCCAGGACAACACCGCTGCCACGCCCGCTGCGTCGCAACCCCAGACACTCAAGGAAGTGGTCGTCACGGCCAATCCGCTCGGCAGCGATCTGAACGAGATGGTCGCACCCGTCTCGACGCTCGGCGGTGACGCGCTGACAGTACGCCAGACCAGCACGCTCGGTGAGACGCTGAACAGCATGCCCGGCGTCACATCGAGCTATTTCGGCCCGAACGCAAGCCGCCCCGCCATCCGTGGGCTCGATGGTGATCGCATCAAGATCCTGCAGAGCGGCGGTACGACGCTCGATGCGTCGTCGCTGTCCTATGACCACGCGGTGCCGATCGATCCGCTGGTCGCCGAGAAGGTCGAAGTGGTGCGCGGCCCCGCCGCGCTGATGTACGGCGGCAACGCGCTGGGCGGCGTGGTCAACGTGATCGACAACCGCATCCCGCGCGATCCGGTCACGGGCGTATCGGGCGCGGCCGATGTCAGCGGCACGATCGGTGGCGACAAGGGGCGCAACGCCAGCGGCCTGCTGGAAGCAGGCAATGGCACGTTTGCCGTGCACGCCGATGCGTTCGTGCGCCAGACCAGCGACCTGAAGATCCCCGGTTTCGCGCGCAGCGGCAACCTGCGGGCCACGCAGCCGTTGCCCGAGGGCCAGAGCGAGCCCTACGGCACGCTGCCGAACACGAGCTCCCATCAGGAAGGCGGCTCGATGGGCGGCTCCTATACCTGGGCTGACGGTTTCCTCGGCGCCAACTACTCGACCTATCGCAACGAGTACGGCACGCCGGCCGACGAGGATGCACGCATCAAGATGCGGCAGGACCGCATCGGCCTGGCGGGCGAGTCACGCAACCTGGCCGGCGCGACCAACGGGATCATCGACTCGGTCAAGGCCAATTTCAAC
>JAFAJB010000043.1 GCA_019236395.1 Cupriavidus sp. | reverse complement strand
CGACACACTCGACCCGAAGCTGCTCCCACCGGTCTTGCGTGCGGCCCATGAGCTGGCGGTCACTGGCATCGCGATGCGCAGGCTGCAGACCAAGGCGGCGCGCGCCTCCCTGGCCCGAGCCATGCGCGCCGCGCGCCACGCCGGCATTCCCGCGCTGCTGGCCGAGGTGGATGCCGCAGCGAAGCAGCTCGACGCCCCGGCTGCCCGCTGCATCGCGCGCGGACAGATGCAGGAGCTTCGACTCGATGATGTGGAGGCATTGCTGGCATCAGACACGCTTGTTGTCGATGCATGCCGGCTGGCCGTATGCCACGCCGGTCAGGTGGTTCTACTGTCTCGCCGCCCGGTGCTGTTCGCGCTTGCCCGGACGCTGGCCGAAGCCTGGCCTGACGATGCTCCACGCAATACACTGATCGAACGCGCCTTTCGCACGCAGCATGCCGATGAAACGCTGCGTGCACGACTGCGCGTCGAGATCGGGCGATTGCGCGCGATACTGGGTGAGCTGGCCGGTGTACACGCGACAAAGCATGGATTCGCACTCGCCCCCGTGCACGGATGCGGCGTCGCGATCCTGGCACAGCCGGTCGAGGACGCCAACGCAACGCTGCTGGCCTGTCTCGAGGATGGCCAGGCGTGGTCGAGTTCGTCATTGGCGCTTGCACTCGGCGCCAGCCAGCGCTCCGTGCAACGCGCACTCGAGGCGCTGGCCGCCGCCGGCCGCGTGCAATCGATCGGTCGCGGACGCATCAGGCGCTGGATCACGCCGCCGATGCCCGGATTCACGACAGCCTTGTTACTCCACGTTCCACTGCCGGGCGACTAGCATGAAGTCCCACACCACGTACGGACGACAACCATGAAACGATCCAAAGCAACAGTTCTTCGCGAGTTCGGCCCCTTCACTGGCGTCGAGCACGTGCACGGCGTCACCTATGACGGCAAGCAGGTCTGGATGGCGGTCGGCAACAGCGTGGTTGCCCTGGACCCGGGCAACGGCAAGACGCTTCGTACCATCGATGTTCCCGCGCATGCAGGCACCGCTTTCGACGGCCAGCACATCTACCAGATTGGCGACGATCGCATCCGGAAGATCGACCCGCAGACCGGCCGCATCCTGGCCACGATTCCGGCGCCCGGCGGCGGTGGCGATTCCGGGCTGGCGTGGGCGGAAGGGTCGCTGTGGGTGGGCCAGTATCGCGAGCGCAAGATCCATCAGATCGATCCGCAGACCGGCGCCGTTCTGCGCACCATCGACTCGAACCGCTTTGTCACCGGCGTTACCTGGGTCGATGGATCGCTATGGCACGGCACCTGGGAAGGTGACGAGGGTTCGTTGCGGCGCATCGATGCACAGACCGGCGAGGTGCTCGAACAGCTCGACATGCCAGCGGGCGTGGGGGTGTCCGGGCTGGAGTCCGACGGTGGCGAGCAGTTCTTCTGCGGCGGCGGCACCAGCGGCAAGCTGCGCGTAGTGCGCCGCCCTCCGCGCGACTAGCATCGCCTGCCGGGGCCACCAGGCGCCCCGGCGCTCCGGTGCGCCCCGCCCGTGTCCAGGCTAGTAGCCGTAGTAGGGCTGCGGGGCATAGCGAACCGGCGCCGCGCCGCACGGCACATAGGCTCCGTCATAGCTGCGATAGCAGTAGCCCGGCGGCACCTGCGGCGCAGCATAGGCGACGGGCTGGGGCGGCGGCGCATAGACCGGCGCAGGCGCCGCCACGACCGTCTGGCTGCTGGCGACCAGCGCGCCGATCGCCAGGCCGGCTACTGCGGCAACGGCCAGCGCGGCGCCAGCCGAGTCGCCCCCGCGATAGTAGCGGTCATGGGCCGAGGCCGAACCCGCGACCAGCATGGCGGCGCTGAGTACGGCAATACCGGTATAGCGAATCGACTTGCGCATTTCGGACTCCTTGACGGCCAACGATTGGCCTCGCTTCCTGGAATCCATCATGGATGACCATCGATTACAGTGGGTTACGTGATGGTGAGCAGATGTTAATGGCGGCGGGAATCGCCCGGGTATGAAATCAGCCGTTGCAATTGCGGGAATTGCTGCAACAGGTTGCCCCGATGCCATCGGGCAGTTGACAGCGGGAGCGGCACTGCAAATACTGCCGTTCGCAGCGTCCCGGTGACAGTGCAGCCCGCCGGAGCGGTGCAGACAGTGCAATCGTCGCGAGAACACAACCTGGGACGACCATGATCAGACGCCGCTTCCTCATCATTGCTTCAGTCGTGGCCGCGCTTGCCGCCTGCGCGTCCAATGTCTCGAATGCCCCCGCTCCGGTGCCGCAACCGGGCAACGTCGGGAACACCGCCTCCGGCAAGACCGAAGTGCTCTGGCTCGGCCAGTCCGCCATGCGGATCACCACGCCAGGCGGCAAGGTCATCGTCATCGATCCCTGGCTGACCGCGAATCCGAAGACTCCGCCCGCGTTCAAGCAGCTCTCCGCGCTGGGCAAGGTCGACATGATCCTGCTGACCCACGCGCATGGCGATCACCTTGGCGATGCGCCGGCCCTGGCCGCACTGAACAACACGCCGATCTGGAGCGGCGGCGGCCTGGGTTCGCAACTGGTCAGCCTGAACCTTGTGAAGCCGGAACTGGTGCAGCGCTTCGGCAAAGGCGGCACGGTCATGCCCTTCGGCCCCAACGGCCCGAAGATCACGGCTGTCCACGCCGAACACTCGTCCGAGCTTGTCTGGAAGAACCCGGCGACGAACAAGGACGAAACCCACTATGGCGGGGAGCCGGTCGGCTACATCATCGAGATGGAGAACGGCTTCAAGATCTGGCACATGGGCGATACCGCGGTGTTCGGCGACATGAAGCTGATCGCCGAGCGCTACAAGCCGGACCTGGTCATGCTGCCGATCGGTGGACATTTCACGATGGGGCCGGCCGACGCCGCGATGGCCGTGCGTGATCTCATCAAACCCCGGTATGCCATGCCGATGCACTACGGCACTTCGCCGCTGGCACGCGGCACGCCGGACGAATTCAAGGCCGCACTCGGCTCGTCCACGAGCACGGCTGTGATCGTGCCGGAGCCCGGGCAACAGGTGGTGTTCTGATCTGAGGTCGCCCGACGGAGCATGGCGCCATGCCGCGATTTCGCGTCGTGGCGATCCGGAACAAACGGGCATCAGGCCCCCGATCCGTGGCCACATACCATTGAGGGAATGCTGGAAATTTCAGGTTGCGTGACCTAACGTGGCTGGGGATGGCGGATCATCATCCCTGCCACGAAACCAGTCGATAACCAGCGAATGGCAACGCGGACCCTTCTGATATCGATCGCCCTCTGGACATTGCAGGCCATGACGGTACAAGCCCAGGACTTGCCTCACCCGGCGCGCACGCAATCGCTGCAGAGCCAGCATGACTTTGCGACAACGGTGTCGCGCCTCAAGGACGCGCTGGCCTCGCGCGGGCTGACATTGTTCGCCGACATCGACCAGAGCGCCGCCGCCGCGCGGGCTGGCACATCGCTGAGGCCGACGCGCCTGTTCCTCTTCGGCAATCCCAAGGGTGGAACGCCAGCGATGCAGGCCAACCCGCACGCTGCCGTGGAGTTGCCGTTGCGCGCCGTGGTCTGGGAAGACGATGGCGGGACAGCACATATCGACTATCAGGATGCCGCCAGCGTCCTCGGCTCGGATTACGGCATTCAACCCAGTCTGGTAGCGCCGCTGTCCACGGTACGCGGGCTGCTGGAGGGAGTGGCGGGCGAAAAGTAGCCTTCACCATCCGCGCCGATCAGCGACGCGGAGGTCAGGCGGCCCGCAGCCCGTCTGGCGGTGACCCATGGGCCTGCCAGGGCCAGCGATCCCGACGTTGGAGCTGTCGTGAAAGACGCGGAGTCCGGTCCAGGCCGATGAACCCACTCGCGCTGCCGGCTATTGCGCCGGTCGCGGGAGCGCGGGGTTCACGCCTTGCTGCGCAGCTCCGGCTTCTGCCTGATGCTTCGCCTCCAGCTTGCGCAACGATTGTTCGAGCGAGTTGGGATAGGCCTCGTCGTTGATATCAAACCCGACGGCTTTCAGTTCCTGCAATTCCTTGAGGATCGACGCGCGGGTAACGGGAGGCGTGTCACCTGTCGTCACCCCCTGCGCGCTCGCGTAGCCGCAAGCGGCACTCATTGGCAGGACGATGGCGCAGACGCGGCATATCGTGAAGAAGGATCCGGATTCCATGTTGCTCTCCTGTTCTTGTGGATCGCTCCCTCATATTAGGCATTAAGTTGCGATTGAAAAAATGACTTGTAATGAGATCGATTCCCATTTACGATACGTTCACTGTCTGACGAACGGCCCTGGCCGATACCGGACAGAACGAGATTGCAGGGCGCCACGACTGGCAGGATGTGCTGACGCGGCGCCCGTTACCGACTTTTGTGGGGACCGCTCCGAAACACGGAGCGTTTGGTAGTAGCCAGTTGCAGGAAGATCGGGAAAACATCCAGACCCCGTTTTCCCGATCGCGTCATCCTGCGACAAGCCAGGCCACCTTTTTATTCCGCGCGCCGCCCGGGTCGATTCAGCATGATCGGCCCGGGCGTCTCCGTCCTGACCCGTTCCGCTTCCTTCGCATCGCCCTCAATGGACACAAGCTTGGCAAAAGCTGCCGCACGATGACTTCCAACGTGATTTCCGATGTCGTTCCGCTCAAGCGTGCCGGCCTGAGGGCTACCTCGCCGCGCATGCAAATACTGGATGTGTTCCGAGGTAGCGAACGCCGCCACCTGAGCGCAGAAGACGTCTATCGGGCCATGCTGGCGCTCGATATCGACGCGGGCCTGTCGACGGTCTATCGCGTACTGAACCAGCTCGTGCAGGCGAACATCCTGCTGCGCCACAGCTTCGAGTCGGATCACGCAGTATTCGAGCTCAATGAGGGCGGCCACCATGACCACCTGATCTGCCTGCAGTGTGGCCGGGTGGAGGAGTTTCGCGATGAGGGTATTGAGCAGCGCCAGAAACAGGTCGCAGCGCAGAACGACTTCGTGCTGCGCGAACATATGCTGGTGCTGTACGGGCTCTGTCCCACATGCCATCAGGACCAGGCCGGGGACGTGAATCAGGGCCGATGAGCCAGAGCTTCCATCGCTTACCTTCCATCGCTTACAGAAAACCCGATTTTCGTTACAAACGCGCGTGAATGGTAATACGCCACGTCGGTAGAGTAGAGGCGTAGTCGCTCACCCTTCCGGTGATAACCATGAACAACATGCGTCCTCTTCAACTTTCGATCTTCCTTGCTGGCGCCGCTGCGCTGGCTGCATCCACAGCGGCAATGGCCCACGTCGATATCGACGTCAATCTGGGCGTGCCGGTTGCCGCGGCGCCCGTGGTGGTGGCCCCGGCACCGGTGGTGGTGGCTCCGCCGCCGCCTGCCTATGTTGTGGCGCCTCCGCCCGTGGTCTACCGCCCGGGCCCTCCTGTGATGGTAGCTGCACCGGCCGTCGTCGTTGGATGGCACGGCGACCGCTACTGGGACGGACGCCGCTGGTATGACCGTCGCGAGTATCACGCGTACCACGACCACGACCACGATCATCACCACGATCACGACGACTACTATCGTCGTTGATCCCCGCCAGTCATGACCGGGCCACGGCCGGCGCCACCGCCGGCGCGGCCTGTCGCAGAACCAGCCAGACGGCGCCGCCGATCAGCAGCATTCCCACGGCGTGGGCCCATGACAGCGCCTCGCCCAAGAACAGCCATCCCCAGACAATGCCGAACGGCGGGATCAGGAAAGTCACCGTCAACGAACGCACCGGGCCCAGATCGGCGATCAGCCGGAAGTACAGCACGTAGGCAATCGCGGTGCAGAACATCCCGAGGGCGAGCATCGCCGCCCATACCCCGGCTCCGGCCGCCGGCAGCGTGTTCTCATGCCAGAGTGCCGCCGCGCTGAACGGCAAGAGGAACAACGTTGCGCCAACCAGGCTGCCACCGGCCACCAGACGATTGTCCAGCCCGCCACGCGCCGTGATCCACCGGCGTGTCAGGAAGCCCGCCAGCCCATAGCATGATGTCGCCACCAGGCAGGCCAGCGCACCAAGCAGCACTTCGCGCGAAAACACTACGGGTCCCGTACGTGTCAGCACTGCAACACCGGCCAGCCCCAGGACGACACCAGCGGCCTTTGCACGGGTCAGTTTCTCGGCAAAGAACAACGCGCCGATCAGCACGCCCATCAACGGGGTCATGGCATTGAAGATCGCCGAGTAGCCGGCAGGCAGCCAGAGCGCGGCAATCGCATACATCACGAACGGGATGCCTGAGTTGATGATCCCGAGCACGATGACGGCACGCCACTTGCCATGCATCTCCCACTTGAGTCCGAGCATCGGCAGGCAGGCAGCAAGCGTGACCGCACCAATCAGCACACGAAAGAAAGCCGTCGGCAACGGCCCGAGCACAGGCGCGCCGATACGGATGAACAGGAAGCTGGCGCCCCAGATGGCGGACAGCGTCAGCAGGCGGATCAGGTCAGCAGGTTTCATTGAGCGATTAGAAGCAATGATCAAACCAAAAGACGTTAAACCGTTGCTGAATAGAGACAGAATCGCCACATTGGCGCCTTTTCTCGGACTGCAGCGGCTCCATTGGATGGTATTAAAGCGCTGAAGCTGGCTTGTCGCGCGCCGAATTCGGACATGCGCCTCCAAGCCGTAGCAAAGGTCTTTGTGCACAGCAAAATCAGCGAATTGATGCCCTAATTTGGGGAAAATGCTGTGATTGTTACGTTTTCGCCGCACACTTGCTTTCGATTGCCTTTCAGGATCACCCCCCCGATGTAGGGGTAACTACCACAGCGCGTGACATCGCGTATTAGATTCCATTAAAATCTGCCCTGCGCCAGAGTTAATTGACCCCTCCGACGCATTCCCGACAAGCCGCCAGGCATACCTGGCGGCTTCTTTTTTTTCGGGCGTTACAGAAAGATGTATCGTAGTCACAGCGGGGGCGTTACTGCGCGCGGCGTACTGTGCACGTTGCGTTCCTGCGTCAACCGCCCGCCCCTCTACAGCGTTGCCTGCGACATGAAACGACAGTTCCTAGGCTTGCTAGCCCGCGTCTACGTCATGCAATTCGCCATGGAGGTGCCCGCCACCGTGGCCATGCTTGCAGAAATGCTCATGGATTACGGATTCCAGGTAGACATCGGCTCCGTACGACCTCTGCTGCGCGCGCTGCAGATGGAAGGCTATCTCGAAAGCGTCCTGCGCGACGGCATCGGGCGGGTCTACCTGCTCACCGAGTTGGGCCGCGATGAGTTGGCCAACAGCCGAACGCGGATCGACGAACTCTATCGCCGCCTGCATAGTCCGGTGACCGAGACCGTTGCCGTGGCAACGGTACCCGTCTCGAACCCCTGACCCCTCACCCGCAGGACAAGAACCCGGCATGCCGCGACAGCGGTTTGCCGGTTTTTTTTGCCCGGGGGCACGGCCACCGCGTACCCGTTTCTGCGTAGCACAAAACGTGCGCTGCACGCCCGCAGCCCAAGCCGCCACTCAGGCTGCAAGTTCGGCCCCGTTGACCAGACTCCTGCCACCGCGCAGGATCTGCCGCAGCGCATCAAGGCCGACCGGCTGACAGAACAGGTAGCCCTGTACGGCATCGCATCCCGCACCGCGCAGGAAATCGAACTGTGCCTTCGACTCCACACCTTCGGCCACCACCTGCAGGTGGAGCTGATGTCCCAGCGTGATGATGGCTGCGGCCACTGCCCGGTCGTGCCCCGGCGCGGCGAGATCATCGACGAATGACTTGTCGATCTTGAGCTTGCTGATCGGCAATCGGGTCAGATAGCCGAGCCCCGAGTAGCCGGTGCCGAAGTCGTCGATCGACAAACCCACCCCCAGCTGACGCACACGCCTGAACGTGTCGACGGTGGTTTCGCCACCATCGACGAGGATGCCTTCCGTCACCTCGATCGTCAGGTTGGCCGCCGGCAGGCCCGATGTCTGGAGCGCCTGCGCCACCGTGTCCGGGAAATTAGCCTGCCGCAACTGCAGCGGCGAGACGTTGACGGCGACGTCGAAATCGCACGCGAACTCCTGGCGCAGCGACTGGATTTCGTGGCAGGCAGTGGCCAGTGTCCACTCGCCAAGCGTGCGGATCAGTCCGCTTTGCTCGGCGATCGGTATGAACTCCGATGGCTGCATCACGCCACGCTCCGGTGTTTCCCAGGCAATCAGGGCCTCGACGCCCAGCAGCGCCAGCGTCGATACATCGACGATCGGCTGGTAGCGCAGCCGGAACTCCCGCTCGGCCAGCGCCCGGCGCAGCAACGCTTCGATGGTGAACCGCGTGCGAGATGCCTCGGCCATCTCGCTGGCGAAGCGGCGCAGTTGTGCGCGTCCGCCATGCTTGGCCGCGTACATCGCCGAGTCGGCCGATTTCATCAGATCCGTCAGCGTATTGGCATCCTGGGGAAAGATCGCCATGCCCAGCGAGGGCGTCACGCGCAACTGCTGGCCGGCAAGCGGCAGGTCTTCCGAAACGCGCGCCAGGACCTTGGCGGCCACCAGTTCCGCCTCGCCATCATGGCGAACATCGCCGAGTACCACGGCGAACTCGTCGCCGCCCA
This sequence comes from Cupriavidus sp., assembly GCA_019236395.1. Lineage (GTDB taxonomy): Bacteria > Pseudomonadota > Gammaproteobacteria > Burkholderiales > Burkholderiaceae > Cupriavidus. Next base: position 11,188 of record JAFAJB010000043.1, on the reverse strand, counting down.
TGCGCGCCACGATGTCACGGGGCCGCACCGCGCCACGAATGCGGTCGGCGATGGTGCGCAGCAAGTCGTCGCCCACCGGGTGCCCCAGCGTCTCGTTGATGTGCTTGAAGTGGTCCAGGTCCAGGAGCAGCAGTGCCACGCCACTGCCCCGGCGGCGCGCCTCGGCCAGCAGCGCCTCGCTACGCTCGTGAAGTTCCGCGCGATTGGGCAGCCCAGTCAGCGCGTCATGCTGGGCCATGTGCAGGATGTACGCGTCGGCCAGCGTCGCCTGCTGCCTCGCCTCGCGGCGCTCGTGCCGGAGTCGGGTCGCCAGCCAGGCCGCCAGCAGGACGGCGGCAGCGGCCACAAGCAGCGCGAGCCAGACGAGCGATGACGAAAGCTGGTTCATGAGCGGCGGAAGAGATGCAGCATTGGGGCTTCAAACAGGGCTTCAAACAGGGCTTCAAACGGGGCGTCAAACGCCCGTGGGAAGGCGCCGTGTCTGGCGCACTATACCGCGTGTGCTTACGCCCGCACAGTGTCCGGCAGTACGCATCGCCATGTGACGCGTCGGCGGCAGGCTGTCAACCCGGATTCCCCGGACTGCTCAAACGGGTAAGGCGTGATAGCTTACGCTGGCCGGCGGTCAGGTGCGCTCGCCGCATAACCTGTACCAGACACGGGCGTACTCACCGGCCGCCGTTGCCGTGTCGATTCCGTGACTCTCTCATGCCCCGGTTGCTGCCCTCCCTCAAAGCGCGCATCGCGCTGATCACCACGGTGCTCGCCGCCGTTCTCGGCGGGGGCATCGTCGTCGGATCGCTCTATTTCGCGCACCGCGACCTCGAGGACGCGCTGCAGAACCAGCAGGATTCCATCGTCAAGCTCTCCACGGACCAGCTCGACACGGCCATGCAGGATCGCATCGAGTTGCTGACCCACCTGGCCCCGCAGTTGCGCGACGCGCTTGCCACGACCCATGCCACACCCCACGACACCCTGCGCGCGGAACTCCTGCAGATAGTGGGCCGCACCATACCTATACCCGAGGCATTCAACGCGGTCATGGTGACCGATGCGACCGGGTCCGTCCTGACGAGGGAGGGCATGCCGATCGAGGTCGGCGATCGCGCTTACTTCCTTGAGGCCATCCGCACGCGCAATGTTGTTGTCGCAGCGCCGATCCGTGCACGCGTGGACGGATCGGTGGGTGTACTGGTGGCGGTACCGGTGCTTTCGCCATCCGGAACATTCCTCGGCATCGTTGGCGGCTGGCTCGACCTGGCCAACTCCAACTTCCTGGTGGAAATCGGCAGCAACCGCCTGGGCACCACGGGCTTCTATTGCCTGGTATCGGCTGGACCTGAACCGCTCTACGTCCAGCACCCGGACCCTGCCATGGCGTGGCAGCACGCGCGTGCGGTCGGCGAGACGTGCGGTGCGGACAACCGTGGCGCGCCACTCGAATTCCTGACCCCTGGCCGCCCGATCATTGCCCGGCGCCTGATGGCGACCACGGGCTGGGAGCTTGTGGCGGTACTGCCCGCGCAGGAGGCCTACGCGCCGCTGCGCCAGATGCAGCGCCGCTTCCTGATGATGTCCGCCATCGCGCTTGCGGTTGTGGCGCTGCTGATATGGCTGGCGGTGCGCCAGTTGCTGGCGCCGCTGTCCCGGCTGCATCAAGTGGTGCGTGCCAGCACGGACGACGTGGACGCGTTCGAGCGCCTGCCGCAGCGGCCGCACCGTGATGAGATCGGCGACGTCACGCGCGCCTTTATCCGCCTGATGCGTGACGTCCGCCAGCGCGGGCAGCAACTGGCGCGCAGCGAACGCCGGCTGCGCGCGGTGACCGACACGCTGCCGTCCCTGCTGGCCTTTATCGACAATGAGGAACGCTACGTCTTCAACAACGTCGCGTACGAGCGGGTCTTCGGCATGCCTCTCGCCGAGATCCGCGGCAAGACCGTGCGCGAGGTGCTTGGCGAGGAACGCTATGAGCGCGCCCGGCCCTACCTGGAGCGCGCGCTGCACGGCGAGGTGGTCCACTTCGAGGCCGAGTACCACTTCCCGCACCACCACTGGATGGAGATGAACTACCGCCCCGAGTGGAGCGAGGACGGCCGGCAGGTGGTGGGCGTGCATATCCACGTCCAGGACATCACGCGGCGCAAGCTCGAGAATCTGCGCCTGTCGCATATCTCGCGCACCGACCATCTCACCCAACTGCAGAATCGCAGTGCATTCGAGACCCAGTTGCAGGATGCCATGACGCTGAGCCGCGCCGAGGATCGGCTGATGGCCCTGCTCTATCTGGACATGGACCGTTTCAAGGCCGTCAACGACATCCACGGCCATGCCACCGGCGACCTGCTGCTGCAGGCGTTCGCGCTACGGCTGCGGCGCTGCGTGCGCGAAAGCGATCACGTCGCGCGGCTTGGCGGCGACGAGTTCGCGGTGATTCTCGAGGACATAGACAATCCGGCCACCGCGCAGCGGGTTGCAAGCGCGATCCTGGCGTCGGTAAGCCGGCGCTTCTACTTCGACGGAATACTGGCCGACATCGATGTCAGCATCGGCGTGGCGCTCTATCGGGGCGCGCCGATGAGCATGGAAGCGTTGATGCGCCAGGCCGACGTACTGCTGTATCGCGCCAAGGCCCTGGGCCGTGGCCGCTTTGAGATCGGCCCCGCCGAGTTGACGGGCGCCGAGGCCTGAGGCGCGACTTTCGGCGCTGAAAGCCGCGCGACGGCGTGCTCAGTGTTTGGTGGATTCGTCGGATGCATCCGACGCCTGTGGCGCGCTTTCATCGAACGGCACGTGGCGGCCGTCGGCCGACTGATAGCCGAGCTTCGCGCTCTCGCCCATCATCTTCTCGTAGGCCAGCATCGCCTCGGCCACGGCCTTCGATTCGCCCTTGAAGACGACCACGTCATTGCCGCAGTTGGGGCATTGGCCGCCAAATACGGCATCGATACCGTGCAGGCCCGGGGCCGGAATGGCGTCGAAATTGGTGAACGCGGTCTTGCAGGCTCCGCAGACCAACTGTGCCGGCCGCAGTGCGTCAATGCGCGCACGCGCCTGCTGCGCCCGTTCCTCGGGCGTACCCCGCCGTTTTGCCTCACCCATGATGCTGTCCTTTCTGGCTGCCTGATTTCATCTGCTACAGCGTTCCGCACGGTGCTTCCGCCAATTTCAACCTGCCAGAATTCGCGTTTTCGCGTTTGGTGCGCTGCAATGGCGTGCCATTGTAGACCAGTCCGACGGTCCGGCACGACCGCATTGCGCCTGCTATTGTGGATAACGGTTGCCTACCACCTACCCCCAAAGGAGGACACCGATGATTCGACCCACCGTGCAGGAAAATTTCACCCGTTACGCTGACTGTATCGCCGCTTGCAATGCCGCGGCGGCGGCCTGCCTCAAGTGTGCAGCCGCCTGCCTGGAAGAGCCGGACACCAGGAAGCTGGCGCGGTGTGTTGCGCTGGACATGGACTGCGCCGGCATCGCCAGCCTGGCGGCGTCCTACATGCTGCGCAACAGCGAATTCGCGCCACTGGTCTGTGAAGACTGTGCTGAGGTATGCAAATGGTGCAAGGAGGAATGCGAACACCATGACCACTGGCATTGCCAGGAATGCGCCAAGGCCTGCGCAGCCTGCATGGAGATGTGCCTGAAGATGACCGCCTGATCGCACCCGTTGCAACCGGACCAGGCAACCGCCGCCAGCGTGCGCCATGCACACGCTGGCAGCAAGGGCTTTGCCCCGTATGCAGCAGATGCCACCCCGGGCGGCTATCCTTGTAGATCCTGCTCAGAGCTTGCTGTGATCTCTTTCCTGAAGGAGTCCGTCCATGTCCGAGAAGTCGTCCGCCACCCGCATCGAGAAAGACAGTCTGGGAGACGTTGCAGTCCCCGCGGACCATCTCTGGGGCGCCCAGACCGAGCGGTCGCGTCAGAATTTCCGCATCGGCAGCGAAAAGATGCCGCCCTCGCTGATCGAGGCGTTCGCGGTGCTGAAGCTGTGCGCGGCGCGCGCCAACCGCGAGCTGGGCGTACTCAAGCCTGAACTGGCCGATGCCATCGAAAAGGCCGCCGAGGAAGTGATTGCCGGAAAGTGGCCCGGCGAGTTCCCGCTGTCGGTCTGGCAGACCGGCTCGGGTACCCAGACCAACATGAACCTGAACGAGGTGATTTCCAATCGCGCCATCCAGATGCTGGGCGGCGAAGTGGGCAGCAAGAAGCCCGTTCACCCGAACGATCACGTCAACTGCAGCCAGTCTTCCAACGACAGCTTCCCCACGGCGATGCACATCGCCGCAACGCGGGCGATCCAGCAGACGCTGCTGCCATCGCTGGAAAAGCTCCAGCAGACCTTCGCGAAAAAAGTGGAGGCGTTCGACGACATCGTCAAGGTCGGCCGCACCCACCTGCAGGATGCCGTGCCGCTGACGCTGGGGCAGGAGTTCTCGGGCTACATGACACAGGTATCCGAGGCCCAGTCGCGGCTGCAGCAGGCCATGCTGCGTGCGATGCCGGTGCCGCAAGGCGGCACCGCGGTGGGCACCGGGCTCAACGCGCCTCCGGGGTTCGCCGCGGCGTTCGCACGCGCGTTGGCCGCCTACACAGGCCTGCCGTTCGAGCCGGCGCCCAATCGCTACGCGTTGCAAGCCGCGCACGATGCGCTGGCAGACCTGTCCGGCGCACTGAATACCACCGCGTCGTCGTTCCTGAAGATTGCGCGCGACTTCATGCTGCTTGGCTCCGGCCCTCGCGCCGGTTTTGCGGAGTTGCAACTGCCCGCCAACGAGCCCGGTTCGTCGATCATGCCAGGCAAGGTCAACCCGACGCAGGCTGAAGCATTGGCCATGGTCTGCTGCCGCGTGATCGGCAATCACACGACGGTCACGCTGGCCAACGGCCTCGGCACCCTCGAACTCAACGCGTACAAGCCCGTGATCATCTACAGCCTGCTGCAGTCGGTGACGCTGCTGGCCGATGCTGCAGCGAGCTTTGCCGAGCATATGGTGGAAGGTGTCGAGCCCGACCGATTGCGGATTCAGGAACTGCTCGAACGCTCGCTGATGTCGGTAACCGCGCTCAATCCGCACATCGGCTATGACAAGGCCGCCGAGATCGCCAAGCTCGCAGTCAAGAAGAACCTGTCGCTGCGCGAGGCGGCCATTGCCTCTGGCCACCTGACCAACGAGCAGTTCGACCAGTGGATCGACTTCAAGGCCTTGACGAAGGAAATCTGACGCGTTCTTGGAACGCGACAAAGCCAAGTCTGCTGAGGTGACGGCTGTCGCCTCAGCAGTCGCCTCAGCCGTGCGTGCGAATAAAGTCGCGCACCTGCGGATAGATCGTCTCCCGCCAACGCCGCCCTGAAAAGATTCCGTAGTGCCCGCACTTCTCGGCCTCGATGTGGCTCTTCCTGGTCTCAGGGATGCCCGTACACAGGTCGTGTGCCGCCGCAGTCTGTCCCAGACCGCAAATATCGTCCAATTCGCCTTCGATCGTGAGGAGTGCCGCGCCCTTGATATCCTGGGGCCGCACCGGTTCGCCCCGAATCACCCATGTGCCGGTCGCGAGACGGAATTCCTGAAATACATCGCGAATGGTCTCCAGGTAATACTCGGCAGCCATGTCGAGCACGGCGTTGTATTCGTCGTAGAAGCGGACATGCGCCTCGGCATCTTCCGCGTCGCCGCTCACCAGACTGGCGTAGTAGTCATAGTGCGACTTTGCGTGCCGATCCGGGTTCATCGCAACGAAGCCGGCGTGCTGCAAAAATCCCGGATAAACGCGACGCCCGTGCCCGGGGAAGCTCGCCGGAACCGTGTGGATGACGTTTTTCTCGAACCACTCGAACGGCTGCTCCATGGCCAGCGAATTGACCGCGGTCGGGCTTTTGCGGGCATCAATCGGCCCACCCATCATCGTCATCGTCCTGGGCGTTGGCTCGCCGGCTGATGCCATCATCGAAATGGCTGCCAGCACGGGAACGGTGGACTGGCAAACGGCCACCACATGGACATTCTCCGCGCCGATACGGCGGATGAATTCCTGGATGTAGCTGATGTAGTCGGCGAGGTGGAAGGCGCCTTCTTCCGGCGGGACCATACGCGCATCGGCCCAGTCGGTGATGTACACCTTGTGGTCCTGAAGCAGGGTCCGAACGGTTTCTCGCAGCAGCGTTGCATGGTGCCCGGATAGCGGCGCACAAACCAGCACGGTCGGCGAGCGCTTGAGCAGGTGCACGGTTTCGATGTCGTCGGTGAAGCGTTTGAACCGCAAGAGGTTGCAGAACGGCTTTTGCAGCTCGGTCTGTTCCGCAACATGCACATCACGGCCATTGATGCGCACCGATTGGATATCGAATGACGTCTTCTCGTAGTGCTTGCCGAGCCTGTACAGCAACTCGTAACTGGCGGCAAGACGCGTGGCCGCAGGCGTCGACGTGAATGGGACCAGGGGGTTGGTCAGCGACTTTGCGGTCGCGTGGGCCCACGCGGCAAGTGGGTTAAGCAACGTGCGTTGAAATTCGTGAAACTGGTATAGCAATTTGAGCTCCCTTCGGGGACCGCGTAATGCAGCACGCAGAACAGGTAACCATCAGGGACGTGCCGACTCGGCACTGGCCGCCCGTGTTCCCGGCAGCGGTGCCGCATCGCGTCCTACTGCCAAGGTACGCAGGAAGCAGTCGGGGGATTTTGCAGGGACGGGGGTCGGTTTGACATTTCGCGCAGGCGCCCTCGCCAGTGCTTCAGTCGTCACGCGCCCAGCGTGACGACTTTCCATTCACTCGGGTTTCGGACGATCCCCGGGCACGGTACGCTGTGCGCGCCGTTCGATCGGCGGCATGCCAAATTGCGTTGAGAACCAGCGCGAAAATGCACTGGCCGAGGTGTAGCCCAGCAACTGCGCGACATGCAGCATTGAGTAGTCCGTATTCTCCACATAGCGCTTGGCCAGTTCGCAGCGCACCTCATTGAGAATGCTGCTGAACGTCTCTCCGGCTTCGTCCAGCTTGCTCTGCATCGTACGCACGCTCAACGCCAGCGCTTCGGCTACGGCCTCAGAGTTCGCCTTGCCCATCGGCAACATCAGGGTGACGGCACAGCGTACGTCGTGGCTGACAGTGCGCCCTCGCAGGCGGGGCAGCATGTCGACAAAGCGCTGCGCATAGCGCGCCATGGCCAGGTCGGCATTCGGGTTGGGGGCGTCCAGGTCTGCGCTCCTGCATACGATCCCGTTCAGTTCGCTGCCGAATGCAAGCGGGCACCCGAAGAAGCGCCAATGGACAAGCGTGTCGACCGGCGCCGGGTGGGCAAAGTTGACACTGACGGGGTGCCAGTTCGTACCGAGTCCTCCCCGGCACAGCCGGAACACGACGCCAATCGCCAGTTCGGTCGCCTGGCGGCAGGGAGTATTGGCAATCACCTCCTGCCGGATGATGGCGGTGTGGCCTACATCCTCAAGCAGCAGCGCGACGGATTCGTTGATGAGATCGCGGTACTGGATCGTCGTCAGGAGGGCCGCTCTCACTGTCGGCTGCAGGCTGATCAGCAGGCTTAGTGGTCCGAACGACGACAGCCGTCGCGACTCCGCCATGCGCAGGCCGAAGGTTTCACAGCCGGTGGCGGTTGCGGCGGCCTCCAGCAAGGCCACACAGGCAGCCGCCGGTATCCACTTGTCGGGATCGACCAACGTGGAGCGATTGAGCCCCACCTGGCGCAATAGAGGCTGCGGATCCAGGCCAAGGTCTTGCGAAACTTCGAAGAAATTTGTCAGTGCTGCCGCACGTATGCGCGCTTCCACACTCGCCTGTCATATGAGATTTCAGACGCCCTGATTCAGGGCGTCACGCTTGCGATACATGGTAGACAGGCGCTGCATGAAGTGCAAAGACGGCTTCATCGGAGAGCCGGGAAGACTGCGACAGTATTTCTACCAGCGGCCTTGGCCCTATAAAGTGCATCGTCGGCCGCCCTTATCGCGGCCGCCAACTTGGATTCATGCTTCGGCGCCAGGCTGGTAACACCAATGCTGGCGGTAATGTGTCCGAAGCTACTGTGCTTGTGGGCGATGGATAGTGCACTGATAGTGGAACGAATGGTCTCTGCCATCTGCTCGGCTCCTGCGCTTGGCGTATTTGGTAACACAACCAGGAACTCCTCTCCGCCATACCGCCCTGCAGCATCAAACTGACCTTGGACGAGCTTCGAAATGCATCGGCCGATAGCTACCAGTGCGTCATCGCCGGCTTGATGCCCGTAGGTGTCGTTGTAGCTTTTGAAGAAATCGATATCGACAAACAGAAGAGACAGCGCACTCCCGTAGCGCTGCGCCAACCGCCACTCTTCTGCAAGGATCGCCGTGAGCGCCCGGCGATTATGAAGACCAGTCAGTACGTCGGTCCCGGCAAGTACTCTTAGCTCTGATTCAGCGCGCTTTCGTCGCGCCAGTTCGACGCTCAGCGCAGCCGACAAGGCTACTGTACCGAGGCAGCACGCCAGCATCAGCAGGCCTACCTTCGAAGCCCGCTGTTTCCATGTGGCGTAAATATCCTGGGAACCCAAGCCAATCACGACAATAAAGGGGGTTCCCGCGACTCTTCGGAACGAGTACACGCGGGACTCCCCGTCGAGAGAGGACAGCGCGAAGAAGCTCTCGGTCTCGCCTGAGAGAAAGCGTCTCACAGGGGGGGCTTCGCTGACATCGCGACCTATGAAACCCAACCCGCCTGGCACTCGCGTCAACACAACGCCATTACTGCTGATAAGCGCCGCTGCCCCGTGCGGTCCAAGCTCGAGCCCCTCGAACACGCTCTGAAAGTACGCGAGATCGAGGCCCATTGCTACCACGCCGGCAAATGATCCGTCCGGATGAGAGCGACGGACGCTCAAGGCGATGGCAGGTGCGCCATGTCGCAGCCAGGAGATGCGAGGTGCACCGATGTATAGCCCGACATCCGGGTGATTGCGATGAACGAGAAAGAAGTCCAATTCACTCAGGCTTGCCTTTGACGGCTCCTGCAATTCACAGCCCATCAAGGTATCGCCAGCTTCGTTGGTGACCACAGTTGCGCCAAGGAACCGGGCAAAGATGTCATGGCCGCCGATGACCTCTGCTTGCTGAGCTGAAAGTCCACATCGTACTGATCGTTGAAGCCCACCAGCCAATATCCGCAGCGATACTTCGTGCAAGTCAACATTGCGTTGGATGTCCCGTGCCGCCATCGTCGCGATACTGCCTGCGGTGTTTCGAGCATGAGTCAGCGCATCGTCGCGTCCCTGGCACAGGACAATCGAGCACACCCCCAGCATCGCTACCGCTATACACACTCCGCCGGCTACAACAGTGTATGGAGACGCGATGAGCGCTCGAAATCGCTTTCGGCCACGTCGAGCACGCTCCTCGGACTCACCTGCATTGGCCATTTCAGGATCTCCTTGTTGGGAAGAAGACTTCTGCATTGCTGCGCTCGATCGCGAGGATTCCGAACTGCCTTGCCGACATGGGCTTGCCGAACAACCAACCCTGTGCGTATTGAACGCCCTGGGCTCGAAGGCAGTCGGCCTGCTCCTGGGTTTCCACCCCTTCGGCAATCACGGAGAGACCGAGGTCCTTGGCCAGATCGATGATGCGGGCGACAACAAAGTTCGTGACTGCATCGGTTCCAATCGTTCAGACAGTCCACCTGCAGCGATCCCAGGTACCCCAGGCTCGAATATCCCGTCCCGAAATCGTCGATGGCGACTTGAATGCCTAGATCGCGCAGCAGGCAGATATTGTTCCTCACCCGATTCACATCGAGAAAGACGCCTTCGGTCGCTTCCACCATGAGCATGGTGATGCCGGAAACCTGTGCCTGGCGCAACTGCTCCACGATGGCCGGGTCCGCCAGATCCGCTGCCGAGAGATTGACGGAAACGTAAAACTCGCTGCCGGGATGGCGGAGCAGTTCCTGAGTGTCCTCGCTGAGCAGCTGGAGCATTTTCGCCGTCAGCTTCCTGATTCTGTTGGTCTGCTCCGCGACAGGGATGAACTTGTCGGGGCCGATCATCTCGCCGTTGGGCCGGCGCCATCGTAGAAGCGCCTCGGCGCCAACCCACTTGCCACCCGACAACTCGACAATAGGCATGTATGCGAGGAACAGCTCGTTGCCGCGCAATGCGCGGTCGAGCTGCGCTGGCATCCCCCTTCGCTGCCTGAACATCAAAAGAGTCATTGATGAGAGCACCGCGCCGATCAAGACCCCGAACGGGATTAGCCAGCTCGCAGTGTTCCTCCACGCTTGCCTGAAGGCCTTGGGGGCACTCACAGCGACTGCTGCGTAGTCGTTTGTCGCTGAGAACTTGATGACCCCGATCTGGCCACCATCTTTCCAGGTCAACTGGCCAGTCCCCTGATGGAAAGGCGGCAGGTTCTGAGCGTCGATCTCGCCACGCTCAAAGATGACCTGCCGTCCCGATACGGCAACCAGAGCGATCGCGACATCGCTGGCTTCGCGTCCGGCATCGAGGATGAGGTCCGGCAACGCGAGGCTCGATGTGCCGCCATCTGCTTCCGTGACGATAAAGAATTCGCTTTCAGCGCTGAATGGCAACTTGACCGCGCGGCGAATCCACGCGCCCCGGCTGCTCCGATAATCTGGCGGCCCGAGGGAAATGCCTTCCCCGTGGTCCCCGAATGAAGAACAAACCAGCCGATCGTCTTCAACGTGGCCGACCAACTGCAGATAGCTGGCACTGATCGCCAGTTGCCGCATCAGCGCGATGCTGGCTGACGAGCAGGGACTCTTCGACTGGCTGCTGCCCTGCAGTGCCGACCGCGCACGGGCTATCTGCGTACTGATTGCATGGGTCCGATGCAGCACCTCAGCTGCGATGATTTCCGCGCGTAGCTCCTGGTCTCTCACGGCCAGGCGCCAGCTTAGTGCGATAGATGCTGCAATCGGAACAAGAAAAGAAACTGTCACCGCGCCAAGGGTGGGAGCTATTGCGCGCCATCTCATCAGTTTTCTCAAGTCAGGTCGCCGTCTTCTTCCTGTGCCAGGCAGGTGATCTCGCCGGGATTGGAAAGTACCGGCCGAAGCGTGCGGTCAAGCAGGTTCTCAAGCCATGCGCGGTTTTCGGTCGGCACGCCGGTGGCCGCGCTGGCATGTGAGCATCGATCGGCAAGGCACATCAATGCAAATGCTGGCGTC
>JAFAJB010000255.1 GCA_019236395.1 Cupriavidus sp. | reverse complement strand
CGGCTTGCCGTGGCCGCTTGCGGTGCGCATCAGCGCTTGCACATCCTTCGGGAAACACGAGCCGCCATAGCCCGCACCGGCGTAGAGGAAGCTGTAGCCAATGCGCGGATCGGAGCCGATGCCAAGACGCACGAGTTCGATATCGGCACCGACTTCGTCGGCCAGGTTGGCCAGCTCATTCATGAACGAGATCCGCGTGGCCAGCATCGAGTTCGCGGCGTACTTGGTGAACTCGGCCGATCGGACGTCCATGTAGAACGTGCGCTCGTGATTGCGGTTGAACGGCGAGTAGAGCTGACGCATGATCGCCTGCGCATGGCGACCAGCGGCATCGGGCGCGCAGCCCAGCACGATGCGGTCCGGACGCATGAAATCTTCGACGGCGGCGCCTTCCTTGAGGAACTCGGGGTTCGAGACCACGGAGAACTGCAGGTCCTCCAGACCGCGCGCGGCCAGTTCCTCGCGGATGACCGCGCTGACGCGATCGCCGGTACCGACCGGCACCGTCGATTTGTCGACCACGACCTTGAAGCCAGTCATATGGCGGCCGATATTGCGGGCCGCGGCCAGCACGTATTTCAGATCCGCCGACCCGTCTTCGTCGGGGGGCGTACCCACGGCGATGAACTGCACGTCGGCATGCTCGACGCTGGCGGCGACATCGGTCGAGAACGTCAGGCGGCCCGCCGCGCGATTGCGGTCGATCAGCTCTTTCAGGCCCGGTTCGTAGATGGGCACGCCGCCGGCATTCAGCAGCGCGATTTTCTTTTCGTCGACATCGAGGCAGAACACGGAGTTGCCGAGTTCGGCCAGGCAGGCGCCGGTCACCAGACCGACATAGCCGCTACCGATAATCGTAACTTTCATTGCGGAAGCTCCAGAATGGTAATGATCTTGATCGCCCGGGGCGTTGCGTGAAGCGGCTTAGCCCAGCGCTTCGGAGCGGCGCGGCGCATACGTTTCCCAGCGGTTGCAGCCGGGGCATTGCCAGTAGAACAGGCGGGCGCGGAAGCCACATTCGCGGCAGGTATAGCGCGCCAGATTGCGGGTGCGAAGCTGCAGCAGATCGCGGATGGCGGCAGTTTCCTGCGCCTGCGCATCGACCACGGCATCTCCGCCGCCGTCAGCGGCTTCGGCCGATGAATTTCCAGCGGCCTGGTTCTCCGCGGCCTGCGCTTCGAAATACTTGGTCAAGGCCAGCAGCGTCGGCTGGCGGCGCAGTTGGTCGCGCATCAGCGCGGCAGCGGCCACGGGGCCGTTCACTTCGAGTTCGGTACGGTAGGCAGTGTCGAGCAGCTCGGGGGCCAGGTTGCCCTTGAGAAGGCCCCGCAGCCATTGCAGCGCCTTGCCCTGCTCGCCAAGCTCGGTATAGGCCTTTACCACCTTGTCGGCGACCAGCGGCACGTAGGCGGCATCCTGTGTTTCAATCGCCAGCCACTGCTTGAGCGCGCCTTGCACGTCGCCGGCCGCGGCTGCCGCGTCGCCGAGCAGGATCGGGGCGCGCACGTTGGCGGGGTTCTCCCGCGTGGCACGCCGCAGCCATTCGGTGGCATCCTCGGGACGCTTCTTCTGCAGCGCATCCTGAGCCAGTTCACAGCAGAACTGGGCAATCTGCATGCGATAGTCCTTCTGCTCGAGCGTCTGCAGCTCGCGCGCGGCGTCGATCGCCTTCTGCCATTCCTTCTCGACTTCGTACAGCTCCAGCAGTACGCGCTTGGCCGATGCGGCATAGGGCCCGGACATCAGCCGCCGCAGCGACTCTTCGGCCCGATCGAGCAGCCCGGCGCGCAGGAAATCCTGGCCGAGTTCATAGAGCGCATGCTCGCGCTCGGGCTCTGGGAGGTCAGGGCGCGTGGCTAGATTCTGGTGCACGCGAATCGCGCGCTCGGTCTCGCCACGGCGGCGGAACAGCGCGCCGAGCGCGAAGTGAAGCTCAGTGGTTTCCGGATCAAGGCGGGCCACCTCGACGAAAGCATCGATGGCCTGGTCCGGCTGTTCATTGAGCAGGAAATTGAGGCCCTTGAAGTACGAGCGCGGCAAGGCGCCCTGCTCGCTGATGAGCTGGCGCAAGTAGAAGCGCGCCGCCATCCAGCCAAGGCCAAAGACAAGTGGCAGCGCCAGCAGCCACCAGGTTTCAAACATCATGGGTCAGACTTTCGGACCGACTACGTTATAAGGGACGCCAGGCTTGGCCTCCGGCGGCGGCTCGGCACCGGCGGGCATGGTGCGCCGCGCTTCGCCAAGCGCCCGACGCAACCGCGAGGCTTCCATGCGCTGCCGCATCAACCCGGGCGCAACTGCCGTCAGCGCGGCCAGAATGCCCAGACCGAATGCCGCCAGCAGGATCAGGATCAGCGGGGCATGCCACACGGCGCCAAAGAACAGCTCCAGTGACGCATCGCCGGTGTTGCGCAGGGCCAGCACGAACAACAGGACGAACAGGACGATACGGAGAATCCAGGCGACGAGTTTCATGCGGTCAGAGCCATCGAAATTGGATCGGAATCGTCAGGACATGCGCGTGACGCATCCGGATATCTCCGGCGACGGGTTCCCGGCATTGTAGCGGAATCACTTATCACAAACGGTAACCATTGGTCGCATTGCAGCAAAAGGAGCCGGACGGTCGACCAACGAAAAAGCGCTCCCGGAGGAGCGCTTTCCAACAGACTTGCCAGTAAGGCGAGCGAGCTTTCCAGCCCGGTCAAGACCGGACCAGATTGAGCTGACCGTCCTCGTGCAGCACACCGGCCGAAGCCGAGGGCTGTGAGACAGGCTGTGCCTGACCGGACTTGCCGTGCGGCGCATGACCGTTTCCGTTCATGCCGCCACCAGGCGACGCCGTACGATCGACTCGCTCGCGCAACTCCTTACCCGCCTTGAAGTGCGGCACCCGTTTCTCGGGCACCAGCACGCGTTCGCCGGACTTGGGGTTGCGGCCCACGCGGGGCGGCCGCTTGTTCAGGCCAAAGCTGCCGAAGCCACGGATCTCGATGCGATGGCCATCGGCCAAGGCTTCGGACATCGCGTCGAGAATCGTTTTCACCGAGATGTCCGCATCCCGCAGCAACAACTGCGGAAAGCGGGCAGCCAGTTTTTCGACGAGCTCGGACTTTGTCATGGGCGGTCTCGCAGTGCGGGGCGCTGCTCGATATTACTGGTTGTCCTGGCCGAGCTTGGCCTTCAGCAGTGCGCCGAGGTTGGTCGTGCCAGCCGTGCCGGTGTCAGCCTGGAACTTCTGCATGGCTTCCTGCTGCTCTGCGGAGTCCTTGGCCTTGATCGACAGGTTGATGTTGCGCGACTTGCGGTCGACGTTCACCACCAGGGCGGTGATCTGCTCGCCTTCCTTCAGCACGTTGCGGGCGTCTTCCACGCGGTCTGCCGAGATTTCCGAAGCGCGCAGGTAGCCTTCCACGTCGTCAGCCAGCTGCACCACGGCGCCCTTGGCGTCAACGGCCTTGATCGTGCCAGTCACGAGCGAGCCCTTGTCGTTGGCCGAGATGAAGTTGTTGAACGGATCGCCCGACAGTTGCTTGATACCCAGCGAGATGCGTTCCTTGTCGACGTCGATGCCCAGAACCACGGCTTCCACTTCGTCGCCCTTCTTGTACTTGCGCACGGCCTCTTCGCCGGACTCTTGCCAGGACAGGTCGGACAGGTGCACCAGGCCGTCGATGCCGCCAGGCAGACCGATGAACACGCCGAAGTCGGTGATCGACTTGATCTGGCCGGCCAGCTTGTCGCCCTTCTTGTGGTTGCGGCTGAAATCGTCCCACGGGTTGGCCTTGCACTGCTTCATGCCCAGGCTGATACGACGCTTGTCTTCGTCGATATCCAGGACCATGACTTCCACTTCGTCGCCCAGCTGGACAACCTTCGACGGAGCCACGTTCTTGTTGGTCCAGTCCATTTCGGACACGTGCACCAGACCTTCGATACCGGCTTCGATCTCGACGAATGCGCCGTAGTCGGTCAGGTTGGTCACCTTGCCGAACAGGCGGGTGCCTTGCGGGTAACGACGCGAGATGCCCACCCACGGATCTTCGCCCAGTTGCTTCACGCCCAGCGAGACGCGGTTCTTTTCCTGGTCGAACTTGAGGATCTTGGCGGTGATTTCCTGGCCAACCGACAGCACTTCGCTCGGGTGACGCACACGACGCCATGCCAGGTCGGTGATGTGCAGCAGGCCGTCGATACCACCGAGGTCCACGAACGCGCCGTAGTCGGTGATGTTCTTGACGATACCGTTGACGATCGCGCCTTCCTTCAGCGTTTCCATCAGCTTCTGACGCTCTTCGCCCAGCGTGGCTTCCACCACGGCGCGGCGCGACAGCACGACGTTGTTACGCTTGCGGTCGAGCTTGATGACCTTGAATTCGAGGGTCTTGCCTTCGTACGGCGTGGTGTCCTTGATCGGACGCACGTCGACGAGCGAACCGGGCAGGAAGGCGCGGATGCCATTGACCATCACGGTCAGGCCGCCCTTGACCTTGCCGGTCACGGTACCCGAGATGATTTCGCCGTCTTCCAGCGCCTTCTCGAGGTTCAGCCACGATGCCAGGCGCTTGGCCTTGTCGCGGGAAAGGATGGTGTCGCCATAGCCGTTCTCGAGTGCGTCGATGGCCACGGAGACGTAGTCGCCGGCCTGCACTTCGAGTTCGCCCTGGTCGTTCAGGAACTCCTCCACCGGCACAAATGCCTCGGACTTGAGGCCGGCATTGACGACCACGAAGTTGTGGTCGATGCGCACGACTTCAGCGGAAATCACTTCGCCAGCCTTCATATTGGAGCGGGCGATCGATTCCTCGAACAGTGCGGCAAAG
The DNA here is from genome assembly GCA_019236395.1 of Cupriavidus sp. Taxonomy (GTDB): domain Bacteria; phylum Pseudomonadota; class Gammaproteobacteria; order Burkholderiales; family Burkholderiaceae; genus Cupriavidus. Next base: position 406 of record JAFAJB010000255.1, on the reverse strand, counting down.
GATTCGTTGGTTTGCAGGTCGGACATAAACGTAATTTAGCAATCCGCAGTACGCTGGCCGGCGCGCCTATCGCGCTCAGTCTGCCTCACGCAGCGGGGTCAAGTTGAACAACCGGTACCGGACGGGTTGGGTTCCGATACAGGCCCAGATCGGTGCCTCGTGGTTTTAATCACCGCACGGCGGCGAACCACTCCAGCACCTGCGTCACCGCCTCATCCACCGTCATTTCGGAGGTTTCGAGCCGATGCGCGTCTTCCGCGGGACGCAGCGGAGCGGCTGCACGGGTGCGATCCCGCGCATCACGTTCCTCGAGGTCACGCAAAAGGTCTTCGATATTAGCAGAAATTCCCTTATCAATCAATTGTTTATAGCGCCTGCGGGCGCGCGCCTCGACACTCGCGGTCAG
>JAFAJB010000112.1 GCA_019236395.1 Cupriavidus sp. | reverse complement strand
ATCAAGAACTACGCCCGCGAAACGGTATCGGCGCAGGCGCTGATGGAGCAGTTCGACGCCGTGGTACTGGCCGGCGGCGCCGAAGTGCCGCGCGACCTGCCCGTGCAGGGGCGCGACCTGGCTGGCGTGCATTACGCGCTGGAATTCCTGATCCCGCAGAACAAGGAAGTGGCCGGCGATGGCGTCAACGAGATCCGCGCCGAAGGCAAGCACGTCATCGTGATCGGCGGTGGCGATACGGGTTCGGACTGCGTGGGTACGTCCAACCGTCACGGCGCCGCTTCGGTGACGCAGTTCGAGTTGCTGCCGCAACCGCCGGAAGAAGAGAACAAGCCGCTGGTGTGGCCGTACTGGCCGATCAAGCTGCGCACCTCGTCGTCGCACGACGAAGGTTGCTCGCGCGACTGGGCGGTGGCCACCAAGGAACTGATCGGCGAGAACGGCAAGGTCAAGGCGCTGAAGGCCTGCCGCGTCGAGTGGAAGGACGGCAAGATGCAGGAAGTGCCGGGCAGCGAGTTCGTGCTGCAAGCCGACCTCGTGCTGCTGGCCATGGGCTTCACGAACCCGGTGGGCTCGGTGTTCGAAGCGTTCGGTGTGGACACCGACGCACGCAAGAACGCCAAGGCTTCGACCGAAGGCGATCGCGCTTACTACACCAACGTGCCGAAGGTCTTCGCCGCCGGTGACGTGCGTCGTGGCCAGTCGCTCGTGGTGTGGGCCATCCGCGAAGGCCGCCAGGCCGCTCGCTCGGTGGACGCGTTCCTGATGGGGCATTCGAACCTGCCGCGCTGATCGAGGCAAGATCGAAAGAAGAGCCCGCCCGGAGTGATGCCGGGCGGGCTTTTTTGTCTGCGCATGCGAGGGATCACGGCGATCGTCGATTCCATACTGCCGGAGCTGTGGCTGGCGGCCGGACCGTGGAACTCATGGCGTTTCCCAGATGCCCGCTTCGATAGCCTGTTCCAACATGCCAACGGTCAACGGCAGCCTTTCGTACTTCTGGCGAATCCTCTTCGAGAACGGCGTTGCGAGAATCTCAACGAGGTTGAATCCTTCCTCGCTGAAGTAGCGTTGAAACGCGTAGTTGCCTCGCTCGATGCGGAAATGTTCGAAATACTTCTCCATGAAATCAAGGGCTTCGTCGCCGCTTAGGCTCAGATCGCCCTCGAGGCTGTCCGTGCGCGAAATGCGCCGATGTTGCGGAAGGCGAGTGTTCTCCCGGATAAAGGCATTGAGCGCCGCAAGCGTGATTCGACAGGTGTAGCCCATACGATCTCCGACGTTGTTGAGCGGGGAACCGTATCGCCATGCTGCAGAGGAAGGGAATCGGACTAGCTCGAATCCTCGGGGCGAGTTGGCCTACGTCAAGCGCGATGTAGGGATGCGTGCCGCTGTCGCCGATGGCCGTCAGCCGTCTAGCCCACGCTCCATGAGGGTGGCGTCGGCACCGTAGGTGGCCAGCTTTGCGGCGTGTGGCGCGGCCTGGCTCTCGGCCAGCGGGGTGTAGCCGATCCTGCGCCACCACGCTGCGGCGGACTGCACCGCGATCAGGCGCGACGACGTCAGATTCAGCATTCGAGCCGACTGTTCGGCGGCGGCATAGAGTCGAGTGGCCAAGCCGGCGCCGCGCCCGATCGGTGCCACGGCCATGTCGTGGATAAACCAGGTCAGTGTTTCGGGATCATCCCAGTCACGCGTAAGCAGGCCATTCCACGGCGGCAGCGTGGCTTCGGGCCAGGCATGCGTGAACAGGTAGGCGGCGAGGGTGTTGTCGGGCAGCGTCGCCACCCAGCACGTGCTGGGCGACAACTCCAGCCGACTGGCAAGCGCTTCGGAGGATTCGAGCAGGGCGTCGCCGTAGCATTGCGCCTGGACGGCGAGCACGGCGGGAATATCGGCGGCCGCCATCGGCCGCAAGACGATTTCAGACATCGGGTGATTATAAATGGGCTCACATTGGGGTCCGCCCGGAGAGCGTTTACGTGGTCTGTGCCGCCCCGATCCATGTCTTTACAATGCCTTCAAAACGATAACGAAGAAACTGCCTCGAATCCCTTTCAGCCGATTTGGTGCCGCTGCAATTGCATGGCGGACCGGAGGAAATTGATGTCCGAAGTGCGCAAATCGACGCGTCTTTGGCGAGGTAAAGCGAAGTTGCCTACGCTCGCTGCCATCCTGGCAGCCCTGCGGTGCGGGCCGCGGGGTGTCGCAATGGGGTGCGTGGTCGCCTGTACCGCCGGTACGGCGACGGCCCTCGCACAACCTCCCGCCATGGCTCAGCTCGCGAGCATCCCGTCGTCCGGCGGACGTCCGGAGGCCCAGAGCCGACAGGTTTCGTTCCCGGCCCGCCCGTTGCGGATGATCGTCCCTTTTCCGGCCGGTGGTGTTGCCGATGCGGTGGCGCGTCTGCTGGCCGAGCGGCTTTCGGTCAGGATCGGCGTGCCGGTAGAGGTCGATAACCGGCCGGGCGCGTCCGGCACCATGGCTGGCGACGTGGTGGCCAAGGCGAGCTCGGATGGCCATACGCTGCTGTTCCACCAGGCCAACATGCTGATTCAGCCGGGGCTGGAGCCGGTTCCCTATGACGTGATCCGCGACTTTGTGCCGGTGGGGCGCGTGGCGACGATGCCGCTGTTCCTGGTCATCGACGGACGGCTGCCGATGCAGACGCCGCAGCAATGGGCCACCGCAGTCCGTTCGAATCCGGGTTCCTACAGCTACGGCTATGGTCAGCCCGGCAGCCCGTCACAACTGTATGCCGAGTATGCGGTACGCGGCCTTGCAAACGCCGTGCCGCTGGTCACGGCCAAAGGCGAGAGCGCGGTCGTCCAGGAAATGCTCGCTGGCCGTATCAGCGCCTGCTTCTGCTCGTTTGCGTCGGTACAGGCGCACCTGCGCTCCGGGGCGTTGCGCCTGATGGCCGTGACCGGTGTGGCGCGCTCGCCGCTGGCGCCGCAGGTGCCTACGCTGCAGGAGTCAGGCATGGAAGGCTATGCGGCAGCGGCGTGGTACGGAGTGATGGCGCCCGCCAAGACGCCCCGCGCCATCGTTGCCAGGCTGGCCAATGAACTCGACAACGTCACCGAAGAGCGCGAAGTGCGGGCCAGGCTGCTCGCGGTGGGTCTGACGCCCATGCAGGATTCGCCGGAAGCCTTTGCCACGGCCATCCGCTCCGAATCGACCCAGTGGCAGGTGATCCTGCGGCAGTCAGGTCAGCGTAGCGATCCATGAGGCACTTTTTACGTCAGCTGGACGGTTGGCGATTGTTAGCGGTTCCGGAACAGTGAGGTTGCCGTATGGAACCGCTGCCGGGTAGGTAGTAGCCCTTATAATGGCGGCCAGTCCAAAACCGGTGCCAATGTGACCGCTACCGTGCTGAACCCTTCCGGCCAGTCTTCTACCGGCCAGAACATCGTCGAACTCGCGGATGTCGATTTTGCATACGCTGTCGGCGACAAGCCCATTCTTTCCGGCCTTTCCATGCGCTTTCCGCGCGGGAAGGTCGTGGCTGTCATGGGCGGCTCGGGCTGCGGCAAGACCACAGTCATGCGCCTGATTGGCGGCATGGTGCGCCCCCAGCGCGGCAGCGTCACATTCAATGGCGCCGACATCGACGCGATGGATCAGAAGGGCCTGTACGCGGTCCGGCGTCAGATGGGCATGCTGTTCCAGTTTGGCGCGCTGTTCACTGATCTGTCTGTTTTCGACAACGTCGCCTTTCCGCTGCGCGAGCATACGGACCTGCCCGAGTCGATGATTCGCGACCTGGTGTTGATGAAGCTCAACGCTGTGGGGCTGCGTGGCGCACGCGACCTGATGCCGGCGCAGATCTCGGGCGGCATGGCACGGCGCGTGGCGCTGGCGCGCGCGATCGCATTGGACCCGGCGCTGCTCATGTACGACGAACCGTTCGCCGGTCTCGATCCGATCTCGCTCGGCCTGACCGCGAACCTGATCCGGAGCCTCAACGACGCGCTCGGCGCCACGACGATCATCGTCTCCCACGATGTGCAGGAGACGTTCCAGATCGCCGACTACGTCTATTTCATCGCAAATGGTGGCATTGCCGCCGAAGGCGCGCCCGAGGCACTGCGCGCTTCGAGCGACCCGTTCGTGCGCCAGTTCGTTCACGCCGAAGCCGATGGCCCCGTGCCGTTCCACTATCCCGGGCCGTCGCTGGCCGACGATTTTGCCGCCGGAGGCTCGCGTTGAACGGTTTCTTTACCTCCATTGGCGCCACGGTACGCCATTTCGTCGGCGGGCTCGGCCATGCCACGCGAATGTTCTTCTCGGTGCTGGCGATGTCGCCGGCACTGCTGCGCCGCTTCCGGCTGGTCACAGACCAGGTGTTCTTCGTCGGCAACCTGTCGCTCGTGATCATTGCCGTATCGGGGCTGTTCGTCGGGTTCGTGCTCGGTCTGCAGGGCTACTACACGCTGAATCGCTACGGTTCGGAGCAGGCGCTCGGGCTTCTGGTTGCGCTCTCTCTGGTGCGTGAACTCGGTCCGGTGGTCTCGGCGCTGCTGTTCGCGGGCCGTGCGGGCACTTCGTTGACCGCGGAGATTGGCCTGATGAAGGCCGGCGAGCAGCTTACGGCGATGGAGATGATGGCCGTTAACCCGTTGCAGCGCGTGATCGCGCCGCGCTTCTGGGCCGGAGTCATCGCCATGCCGGTGCTGGCTGCGATCTTCAGCGCCGTGGGCGTCCTGGGGGGCTATCTGGTGGGCGTGCAGCTCATCGGCGTGGATGCCGGCGCGTTCTGGTCTCAGATGCAGGGCGGCGTCGATGTGCGTGCCGACGTGCTCAACGGTGTGATCAAGAGCTTTATTTTCGGCATCGCGGTGACGTTTATCGCGCTGTATCAGGGTTTTGAAGCCAACCCGACGCCGGAGGGCGTGTCGCGTGCCACAACGCGCACCGTCGTGATGGCTTCGCTGGCCGTGCTGGGGCTGGACTTCCTGCTGACCGCGCTGATGTTCAGCTAGGCCGGCCGCAACGATCGCATGAGAAAGAGAATCGCATGAAGAAAACTTCGCTCGACTACTGGGTAGGGGTGTTCGTGGTACTGGGCTTTGCCGCGCTGTTGTTCCTGGCGCTCAAGGCCGGCAACATGAGCAGCTTCTCGTTCCAGGAGACTTACACGGTCATCGCGCAATTCGACAATATCGGCGGCCTGAAGCCACGCGCGCCGGTCAAGAGCGCGGGGGTGGTGGTCGGCCGCGTGGCCGCGATTCGCTTCGATGACAAGAACTACCTGGCGACCGTGGAGTTGAACCTCGACCGCCGTTACCAGTTTCCCAAGGACACGTCGGCCAAGATCCTGACCTCGGGCCTGCTCGGCGAGCAGTACATCGGCCTGGAGGCCGGTGGCGACAATGCGATGCTGGCGCAGGGCGGCAAGATCACGATGACCCAGTCGGCCGTGGTGCTGGAAAACCTGATCGGCCAGTTCCTCTACAACAAGGCGGCCGACGCGGGCGCAGGTGGTGGCACCGGATCGGGCTCGTCGGGTTCCGGCGCCGCGGCGTTGCCGGCCGCGCCGGGCACGGGTAGCGGCAAATGAGCGCCATCAGTCGCCTGGCCGCGACATCGCTGGCCGCGCTTGCCCTGGCTGGTTGTGCCACGGGGCCCAACGCCAATCCTGCTGATCCGCTCGAGCCGTTCAACCGTGGTGTCAGCACGTTCAACGACAAGCTCGATACGTACGCGCTGAAGCCGGTTGCCACGGTCTACTCGGATTACATGCCGACGCCGGTGCAATTGGCCATCGGCAATTTCTTCTCGAACGTGAGCGATGTGTACTCGGCGGCGAACAATTTGCTGCAGGGCAAGGCGTCGCGCGCGGCCGAGGACACGATGCGCGTGGCCATCAACAGCGTGATCGGCATCGGCGGCCTGATCGACATCGCCACGCCGGCCGGCCTGCCGAAATACAAGGAAGATTTCGGTCAGACCATGGGCGTGTGGGGGGTACCGGCCGGGCCGTACCTGGTGCTGCCGCTGTTCGGGCCGAGCAGCGTGCGCGATACCACCGGCATGGTGGTGGATCGCTTCATGGATCCGACCTCCTATATTTCGCCGTGGTACGCCGGTCTGGGCGTGCAAGGCGTCCGGGTGATCGATGGGCGGGCACAACTGCTCGGTGCGACGAGCCTGATCGAGGCGGCGGCGCTGGACCGCTACTCGTTCCTGCGCGATTCGTACCTGCAGCGGCGGGAATACCTGATCCACGACGGCAATCCGCCGAAGAAGGACGAGGAGGAGGACGACAAGGGTACGCCGTCGCAGCCATCGCAGCCGTCATCGCCAGCTCCGGCTGAACCTGCAATGCCGGCTGCCCCGGCAACGCCGGCTGCCCCGGCAGACTCCAAGACTGGTTGATTCCCCGCCAGTCCAGTACTGGCAGCGGTTCGTGGCGCCTGTGAGCGTGCTGTGATCCCTGCAACAAAGTGTATGAAAGTGGCGCCTGACACATTTTGCGACCCACGCATTGGCAGCGCCTGTGTTTCAATGGTTCCGATGCCGTCGGCAAGCCCGGCCGGACCAGAAATGAAAGGAAAATCACCAATGATCAAGCGACTGCTGCTTCCCTTCCTCACCGTCTTCGCCTTTGCCGGTGCTGCCCAGGCCCAACAGGCAACGGACACGTCCTCGCCGGACGCGCTGGTCAAGTCCGTGGTCAATGACGTGATGGCCAGCGTGCGCGCGGACAAGGACATGCAGGCAGGCAACATTGGCAAGATCTCCGCGCTGGTGGAGCAGAAGATCATCCCGAACGCCAATTTCACCAAGACCACCCAGATCGCGATGGGCCGTAACTGGTCGAAGGCGACGCCGGAACAGCAGAAGATCATCACCGATGAGTTCAAGACGCTGCTGATCCGCACCTATGCCGGCGCAATCGCCCAGATCCGCGATCAGCAGGTCCAGTTCCGCCCGTATCGCGGCACGCCGGATGACACCGATGCCACGATCCGCACGCAGGTGATCAACAAGGGTGAGCCGATCCAGCTCGACTATCGCCTCGAGAAGACGGCGCAGGGCTGGAAGGTCTATGACATCAACGTGCTGGGCGCCTGGCTGACCGAAGCGTACAAGGGCAGCTTCAACACGATCGCCAACCAGCAGGGCGTGGACGGCATCATCAGGACGCTGCAGGATCGTAACCGCCAGCTGGCCAACGCCAAGGGCTAAGCCACCCAAGCCACCCAAGCCAGATACTGGCCCGGTTGCGGTGCAGCACACCGCGCCGGATCTGGTCTACAATGGCCACTCGCTCCCGCCTGCATCTGCCGAGCGGGAGCGTTTTGTTTCCACTGTCTTCCCCCTGATTCCAAGACCTTCCATGCCTGCCCTTGGCAACTCGCTGACCAACCGCAACGCCGCCGCCGTGCTGCGTGACGGGCTGTCGCGCGTTACGCAGGGCGAGGTGACGGTCGATTGCAGCGCGCTGCTGCAGGTGGATTCGGCCGCCGTGGCCGTGCTGCTGGCCTGGCAACGTGCCGCCGAGCGGCGCGGACAGGCGCTGACGCTGAGCGGCGTGCCCGCGCAATTGCAATCGCTGGCCAGCCTCTATGGCGTGGATGGCCTGCTGGGCCTCGCCCCGGCAGCCGGCCGCCCGGACCACCACCACCGACATTGAATCGGCATCCGTTGCCGCGCGCCTGCTTCGTCTGCGCGTGGCCATGCGATGCCACGGCGTCTGGCCGAATGGCCGGCGTCGCGCCGAGCAAAGCGTGCTTTCCCCCGCATCCCCTATAATTCCGGGTTGTTCGTCCCCAAGTCGCCCCCAAGTGTCCTGACACGAGTCCCCCAGGTGCTGCGCGGCTAACCTCAAGGGCGTCCCCAACTCCATGAGAGGCCGGCCGCATAAGCGGCCCAGTCACAAGACATTCGGCCATGAAAGCCATCGAAATTACCGATGTCCGCAAGCGCTACCGCAATCTGCAGGCGCTCAAGGGGGTCAGTTTCAGCGTAGAGCGCGGCGAATTCTTCGGCCTGCTCGGCCCCAACGGTGCGGGCAAGACCACGCTGATCTCGATCCTCGCGGGCCTGAATCGCGCCAACTCGGGACGCGTCAGCGTGCTTGGCCACGACGTCGTGGACGACTACCGCATGGCGCGCCGCATGCTGGGCGTGGTGCCGCAGGAACTGGTGTTCGATCCGTTCTTCACGGTACGCGAGACGCTGCGCCTGCAGTCGGGCTACTTCGGCCTGACGCGCAACGACGACTGGATCGACGAGATCATGGCCAACCTCGATCTCACCAACAAGGCCGACAGCAACATGCGCCAGCTATCGGGCGGCATGAAGCGCCGCGTGCTGGTGGCGCAGGCGCTGGTGCACCGTCCGCCCGTGATCGTGCTGGACGAACCGACCGCCGGCGTGGACGTGGAGCTTCGCCAGACGCTCTGGAAGTTCATCTCGCGCCTGAACCGCGAGGGCCACACGATCATCCTGACCACCCACTACCTGGAAGAGGCCGAGGCGCTGTGCGATCGCATCGCCATGCTCAAGTTCGGCGAAGTGGTGGCGCTGGACCGCACCAGCAACCTGCTGACGCAGTTCGCCGGGCTGCAGCTCGTGCTGACGCTATCGCGCGGCACGTTGCCGCCTGCGCTGGAGGCCCTGCGGACGCCTTCCAGCCCCGGTGAGCGCGCGCACCGGCTGCGTCTGTCCGGTTACGAAGCTGTGGAGCCGATTCTTGCTGCACTGCGTGAAGCCGGCTGCGAGATCGAAGACATGGAAATCAGCAAGGCCGACCTCGAGGACGTGTTCGTCCAGATCATGCGCCGCGAAGGCCAGATGCCGGGCGCCTTGCCCAATACCGCGATGGAGGCAGCGGCATGAAGAACCCGGCTGAAATCGAGATCACCGACCAGCAGCGCCTGGCGTCGATGGCCGTTGGCGGCATGGTCGGCTTCCGCACGTTGCTCTACAAGGAAGTGCTGCGTTTCTGGAAGGTGGCGTTCCAGACCGTTGCCGCGCCGGTGCTGACTGCCGTGCTGTACCTGCTGATCTTCGGCCATGTGCTGGAAGACCGGGTGCGCATCTATGACCAGATCAGCTACACGGCCTTCCTGGTGCCGGGCCTGGTAATGATGAGCGTGCTGCAGAATGCGTTTGCGAACAGTTCGTCATCGCTGATCCAGTCAAAGATCACTGGCAACCTGGTGTTCATCCTGCTGCCGCCGCTGTCGCACTGGGAAATGTTTGGCGCGTACGTGGTGGCATCGATCATCCGCGGGCTCTGCGTGGGCCTGGGGGTGCTGCTGGTCACGGCGTGGTTTGCCAACCTGCACTTCGCGCATCCGCTCTGGATCCTCGTGTTCGGACTGATGGGCGCGGGCATCCTCGGCACGCTAGGGTTGATTGCGGGCATCTGGGCCGAGAAGTTCGATCAACTCGCCGCGTTCCAGAATTTCCTGATCATGCCGGCCACATTCCTGTCCGGCGTCTTCTATTCGATTCATTCCCTGCCAGCGTTCTGGCAGGCCGTTTCGCACGCGAACCCGTTCTTCTACATGATCGACGGCTTCCGCTATGGCTTCTTCGGCGTGTCCGACGTACCGCCGCTGCAGAGCCTGGCCGTGGTGGTCGTGGCGTTCGCCGTGGTGGCGGCTCTGGCCCTGCGGATGCTGCGCAACGGATACAAGCTGCGGCACTGAAGTTGCCGCTCACACCGATTCAACAAGAGATAGTCATGCTGCCTACACCGGAACAAGTCAGGGATTACATTGCCCAAGGATTGCCCTGCGAACATCTGGAAGTGGAAGGCGACGGCCAGCACTTCTTCGCCACAATCGTGAGCGCGGAGTTCGATGGCAAGCGCCTGATCCAGCGGCACCAGCGCGTCTACGCGGCGCTGGGCGATCGCATGCGCGCGGAGATCCACGCGCTGTCGATGAAAACGCTGACCCCGGCCGAATGGCAGGCAGGCGGCCAGTAACTGGCGCACTGCACAACAGAACAACCTTGCCGGATGGGCGTGTGCCCGGCCGGAACAACTGACAGAACATGGACAAATTCCAGATCCAGGGTAATGGGCCGCTCAAGGGAGAAATCCGCGTCTCGGGCGCCAAGAACGCCGCGCTGCCGATCCTGTGCGCCGGCCTGCTGACTGCCGACCCCGTCACCATCACCAACGTGCCCGACCTGCAGGACACGCGCACGATGCTCAAGCTGCTGCGTCAGATGGGCATGAAGGCCGAGATGACCAACGGCGTTGCCACACTGCAGGCTGCCGACATCAGCTCGCCCGAGGCATCGTATGACCTCGTGAAGACGATGCGCGCGTCGATCCTCGTGCTGGGGCCGCTGGTGGCGCGCTTCGGCGAGGCGCGCGTGTCGCTGCCCGGCGGCTGCGGTATCGGTGCGCGCCCGGTGGACCAGCACATCAAGGGCCTGCAGGCGATGGGCGCCGAGATCAATATCGAGCACGGCTTCATCCATGCCCGCGCCAGCCGCCTGAAGGGCGCGCGCGTGGTGACCGACATGATCACCGTGACCGGCACCGAGAACCTGCTGATGGCCGCCACGCTGGCCGAAGGCGAGACCGTGCTCGAGAACGCCGCGCGCGAACCCGAGGTGACCGATCTGGCCGAACTGCTCGTCAAGATGGGCGCGCAGATCGAGGGCATCGGCACCGACCGCCTCATCGTCCACGGCGTGGAGCGCCTGCACGGCGCCCAGCACAAGGTGGTGGCCGACCGTATCGAAGCGGGCACGTTCCTGTGCGCGGCCGCAGCCACGCTTGGCGACCTCGTGCTGCGCGACATCCCGCCGCTGATTCTCGATGCCGTGCTGATCAAGCTGCGCGAGACCGGCGCCACCGTGGAAACCGGCGACGACTGGATCCGCCTGGCCATGCCGCAGCGCGCGCAGGCCGTGAGCTTCCGCACGTCCGAATACCCGGCGTTCCCGACCGACATGCAGGCGCAGTTCATGGCGCTGAACGCCGTGGCCGACGGTACGGCACGCATCACCGAGACGATCTTCGAAAACCGCTTCATGCACGTGCAGGAGCTGAACCGTCTCGGCGCCAACATCACGGCCGAGGGCAACACGGCTGTCGTGACCGGTGTGCCGCGCCTGTCGGGCGCCAACGTGATGGCCACCGACCTGCGCGCGTCGGCCAGTCTCGTGATCGCGGGCCTGGTAGCCGAAGGCGAGACCGTGATCGACCGGATCTATCACCTGGACCGCGGTTACGATCGCATGGAAGACAAGCTTTCGGCCGTTGGTGCGAAGATTCAGCGTATCAGCTGAGCACGACGCCGATACGAACGAAGACAAGACGCCAAGCCGCCCCCGAACACTGCTGAAGAATCTACGATGAGCCCCGCTTTCAATGCATCGCCCAACCAGCTCACGCTGGCACTGTCCAAGGGCCGCATCTTCAAGGAGACGCTGCCGCTGCTGGCTGCCGCCGGCATCCAGGTGACCGAGGACCCGGAAACCTCGCGCAAGCTGATCCTGCCTACGTCCGATCCGGGCGTGCGCGTGATCATCGTGCGCGCATCGGACGTGCCGACCTACGTGCAGTACGGCGCGGCGGACTTCGGCGTGGCCGGCAAGGACGTGCTGATGGAGCATGGCATGACCGGCCTCTATGCGCCGATCGACCTGAACATCGCGCGCTGCCGCATGTCGGTGGCGGTACCGGCCGGCTTCGATTACGCCAATGCGGTGCGCCAGGGCGCG
>JAFAJB010000089.1 GCA_019236395.1 Cupriavidus sp. | reverse complement strand
AAGGTACGCAGCGGCACTGGGCAGTGGATTACCGAAGCGGTGGCGACCGCCGGCCTGCTGCTGGTCATCCTGCGTGCGCCCAACGGGCGTGCATCGTCCATGGTGGCGGCGTACATCGGCGCGGCGTACTGGTTCACGGCGTCTACGTCATTCGCCAATCCGGCGGCCGCGTTCGGGCGGATGTTCAGCAATAGCTTTGCAGGCATCGCACCGGGGAGCGTGCCCGGCTTCGTGCTTGCCGAATGCGTTGGCGCTGTTCTCGGTGTTCTTCTGCATCGACTGCTTGAGCCCCGTCTTGCCCGCAGCGGCCATCCCAACGTCATCGAATCTTCCGGCGAACACTTGCCGAGAACGTAAGACTCGACCGGCGGCTACCGGGCCATAAGCCGCCGTTAGCCATCATGCTCACGCGGCCGTTCGAGCGGCTGTTCGACTCGAACACCGGACGTTGACGCCTGTGCGCAGTTCCAGCTTGCTTACTGATCTGCCTCTTCGCGTCTACCCGCAGTACATCGAAGGTTGCCCCAGTCTTCTTAGGGATCTTGTGCACTGCCTCCGGCCTTTCCTGGCCGGTACGGATGCGACGATCTCGATGAACCGCTCGATCGGTGGCTCTCGGCAGGAAGTGGCGGTTAATGCTGCAGCAGTGGGCGCTCCCGCCGTTCGTGGCGCCGTCACGAAGAATGCCCAGCCTTGCGTGAGCACCAGCCCAGCCGGACTTACCCTTCGAGTCGCGTCGAGCTATAGGCACCGCGCCGACAGCTTGCTGTCGCATCTCACGCCCAGTTGGTTCCTCCGTACAGGCCTGGATGACGAGTTGTTTAATGCTAGATATCCGCGATTCCATCACTGTCGATGCCGCAGCGGGAAATCTCGCGCAACCGTCCGCTCTCGAGCCAACTCTGGCCTGTCGGATGGATACATACGGATGGCTGAGTCACGCCCTGAGGGTGCCCGTCAAGGCCATTTGGAGCTTTTGTTTCGTATCCGGTCGGGCCTCCAGGTGCACAATGAGTGCCGAACCCGCCTGCTGCAAGGGCCCTGCCGTCCGGCAGCAGCGAGAGCGTGTGGTAGTAATGAGCCTAGTTCAAGTTGCCGGTGGAGGACCACGTGCGCATGGCCGGATTGAAGAGCTCAGCCGAGAGCAGCGCTCCCGTTGATACGCGCCCTCCCACGCGCACACTATCGCCCGGCAGCAGCATCGCTGCATGTTCCGCACACGCCTGAGTCATGCTGCCAGTCTGGGTCCACGTGCCCGTTGTCGGGTCATAGAGTTCAGCGGACGCTAGCCTCGTTCCACTTACCCGTCCTCCCATCACAAGCACCATGCCGCTTGGTAGTAGGGTGGCCGTATGGTCGTAACGCGCCTGATTCATGCTCCGGCATCCGCCAATACCTGGCGCAGCAGCAGGCCGCGTTGCCCATCCAGGAAAATCGCGCCGGTTGTCTCGCCGGGCACCTGCACCTGCGATCCAGGGCGGATCAGCCTTTCGACATACCGGCTCGCGATGTCGGGCCGGTTGGCGGCCAGCGCCAGCCGGGTCAGGTAACGCAGCACTTCCGGATCGTCGAGCAAGGCGCCGCCGTGGCGCTCGGCCTGCACCAGCGCCTCGTCGAGCAGGTTCCCCGATTGCAGCGTCCGCAAGGCCTCCAGGTACAGGCTTCGCTGCTGGTCGATGGACGTCGCCCGGGCCTGCGCCTCGAACAGCGCCGCCGCGGCCTCTCGGTAGTTGCCGCTGGCCAGCGCGGTCGTGGCCAGAGAGCGGTTCCAATAGTCGGCATGGGCGGTGTCCTTCTGGGCCAGCGCCCGGTAAAACGCCACCGCCTCCTCCTGCGCGCCGGCCTCCCTGGCCACGGTCGCCAGTTGCTGCAACTCGGCCACGGCCCACTGCCGGGCCGTGGCTGCCTGGAGGAGTTCGCGCAACTGGCGCATGTCACTCTCGCGCGCCGGCGTGCCGGGCGGTGCCGCGTTGGCACGTTGCCGGGCGATAGTAATGCGTATCCGAAGGACCGGCCCCGCCATCTGACCGCCCGGCCTCGACGCCATGCGGGCCAACAAGGCCTCCGCCTGCTCCAGATGGCCGGTGCGGGCGTATTGTTCGGCCAGCACCTCTACGAAATCCGCATCGTCCGGCGCCACGCGATACCACGCCTCGAGGTAGGCAACTGCGAGCGCGTCGAGCGTCCGGCCCTGCCCTAGCAGCCGCTCGCGCAGCGTTTCGCGCGGGAATATTAGCGCCAGGCCTGTCCCCACCACGACGAGAAAGATGAGCAGCACCCACGGTGGTAACAACCGCTCCCGCTCAATCGGCGCAGCGGAGTTCGACTTCTTGGCTGACATGGTCGGGATCGGGGACGGCGGTGGTGTCGACGCGCAGCGTGTCGCGCTCGCGCGCGACCCTGGCGGGCTTCCCACTGACGCTGACGCGGCAGTTTCCGGCATGCGCTAGCCGGAAGAAGGGCTTGTAGTAGCCGCTGAAAGCAAAGGTGATTACGCCGTCGTGGCGCCGCCAGTTGCGCACCATGCCGTTGGCTTCGGGAAGCTGGACGACAGTGGTCGAGGCGGAGCCCGGCCCGAAGGTAAAGCGCGCGTCGCCACCGTCGAGATGGAGGTACACGCCGCCGCCCGGCGCGGGCGACAGGCCGGTCACGCCATGCGCAGCGGCCATGTTGGGCAGGCCCTCCCCGGTCCAGCGCAGGTTGCGCAGGTCACCATTGCCGCGGACGATCCACTCCTCCGGCTGGCCCGACATGGGAGCGTCCGGCCCAGGCAGCACGCGTGCCACCGCCATATCCTGCCAGTCGAGCACCTTGCGGACATAGTCGGTGCTGTGAATGGGCAGCAGCGGCTGCGCGAGCACGTAGTCATAGACCTTGTGCAGCGCTTTCAGCGACGCGACCTTGGTGCCGGAATAGCTGTGGTAGTAGATATTGACCGGTTTGAAGCGCAGCGGACGATCGGTGAGCTCGTATGTCTCGATCACCCGCTCGAAGCCGTAGTACGGCCCGTGCCAGTGGTTGGTATAGAGATTCTCGTTCTGGTTGGGCGCGAAGACCTGGAACGTGCCTTCAGGCTTGTTGACGCCCAGCGGCCCGATGGCGGTCCAGCTCGGGTTGCTGCGCGTGATCAGCGTATCGCCGCCGTTCATGCTCAGCACTCGCGCCTGCGCGGCCAGCTTGAGGGCCTCGGCCGGCACCTGGCAGTCACCCGACCAGAGCATCAGGCTAACCGGCTTGCCCGGCGGCGCCAGTGTGCGGTTGACGTAGTCGATCGAGCCGCCGATTTCCCGCCTGAGGTCCATCGTGTAGCCGGGGATGGCGAGGTGGTAGTCGCCCTCGCCCGTCGCATCGCCGGCCTGCCGGACGCCCTGCCCCGCCACCGTGCGCGCCCATTGGAACGGATGCGAGAAGGTGTGGCTTGCCACCTCGACATAGGGCTGCGCGAAGATCTTGCGCGCGATCGGCTCCAATTGGGATGTCAGCTTCGGATACATCCCGTCGCTGCCGACCTCGCCCTCGATCACCGACATGGTCATGGGCAACCGATAGCGGTCGAATATCTCGCGAAACAGCACGTCACCCGAGAATCCGCCATCGGGAATCTCCGCGCGCGAGGCGAAACCGTCGCCATCGATATGGATGGTCAGCAGCCGACGGCCGTTTTCGCTCGTCACGTCCGGCACCGGCATGTCAGGCAGCCTCAACGCCTCGCGCAGGAACGTCAGGGGCTGAACGACCCAGCGGCGCTGGCTGGAGATCCCGCTGCCGCGCACGCCATAGGGCTGGAGCACATAGCCACCCCAGGGAGCGATGGCCGCCGCGTCATAGGTTAGTGTGCCCGAGCGCAAGCGCAGCAGCGAGCGGTAACCAGCGCTGTCGGGCACCTGGATGGCGGTGGCGGCGTTTCGGTCCGGTGCCACCGGCATCTCGAATCCCATCATCGGGTCCTTCGATACGATCTCGGCCGGGCCCGCTACCTTGCCCTGGACCGTCCGCAGGCCCAGTACGCGGCCGAGGGACCCAGCCAGGAGCGCGCCAAAATCATCCATAAAAACGACCGGCATGCCCTGCGCCACCTGCTTCTCTACCCACTGGAGGAACTGTCCTTGCGGCGCCGTGAGATTGCCCTCGAGGTACACCACGATACCGGCATAACGGTCCGCACCGATCTCGGGCAACGCACCGCCCGCGTCCGCGAATTCGACGCGATAGCCCAGGTAGTTCAACGGCATGGAGACAAAGCGCACGCCTGGCGACTCGTCGATCGACTCGCCGGCGTGCCGCTCCTGCACCACCAGCACGCGCCGCGGCATGACTTCCACTGCGCCGACCCCCACCGTCCGAAGGGCGGGATCAGTGACATACGGCAGTACGCCGAGCGCGCGGATGCGCCGCGCGGTATCGCGCGCGCAGCGGCGGTCTGCCGGCGGACAATAGTCGATGGAAACCACGGGCAGTCCGTACTGCTCGCGGACGGTCCTGGCCTGGTCGAGCAACCAGTTGCGATCGTTCTCTGTCACGTCCACGTAGCGCCCCTTGCCCTGGTCCCAGCCGCGATACAGCGATTCGAACGCGACCGCTTCGACCCACTGGTGAACCTGCGGCAGAATCTCGAACCCCCGGTTGAAGATGAGCCTGGCCTCGGGATAGCGTGTCTTGATCGCCTGGATTACCCGGACCATGCCGGCCTCCTGCCGCGCGCGCTCAGCATCGGTTTTCGCCACCAGTTGGTAGGAATCGAGCGTGTCGAGGAAGAAGCCGCGAAACCCGCGCTCCCAGAGCGGCGTGATGACCTTGTCGACATAGAAGGCCGGCCAGCCATCGGCGGCCTGGTCAATCACCCAGGCATTCCACGCCGTTTTGCTGCCGGCGAGCCAGGCCTGGGGCAAATTCTTGAAGTAGCCGCGGCTGGGGAGCACTTCGCCAAGGCTGACATAGGCAAACCACGTCGTAGCCGGTTTGGCAGACTGGCGGGGATCAAAACCGCTGTCGGGTTCGACGACCACGATGTCGAAGGCTTGCAAGGCGTCGACCGGCAGCGTGCTGCCATAGTAGAAGGCGATGTTGGGCAGTGCCTGCCCCTGAGCATTTGTTACGACCTCAAAGGCCAAACAGAGCACCGCGACGCATTGGAGTGCCTTTGAGCGCAACAGACGGGCCGGGATCCGCTTCCACATTGCGATGACCTCCCGCGCACAAGGTTTGCCCACGTGACCAAATAATCCTAATTCATTTTTCTCAAAGAACCGGAGATATTGTCCTCGCGGGCCTTTGCTCTCAGGGCGCCAGAAAGTACGGCCTCCGCGTCAAAGCGCTGCTAGATGTCT
Source organism: Cupriavidus sp. (assembly GCA_019236395.1). GTDB lineage: Bacteria > Pseudomonadota > Gammaproteobacteria > Burkholderiales > Burkholderiaceae > Cupriavidus. The sequence goes on along the minus strand of JAFAJB010000089.1, from coordinate 6,265 downwards.
TCGTAACTCAGACTTCTCTAGGCACGAGGTCGCCCCAACTCCGATACCCGGCGATTCAGGAGTCGCCGCGCTCCTTTCGTGGCGCATGACTGAGCCTTGTGGTGACTTTGAGCCCCCTGCCACGCGATCGGCGCGAATGGGTCGGCTAGGGAAGTTCGACGCATGGGCGCCGACGGGGTTGTTCCCCAAATTCCGGATTCGGCCATCGACGGACCTTAAGCCACAGTCTCAAGCGGGCATTCAAACGACGGATCAGCCCAGAGAGCGGACGTCCATGCGGCGGTCAAATCCATTGCGCCGATGATCGATTGCACGAGCCAGCGGGCCATGGTCCATGGTGAGCCGAGCAATGTCGACATAGCAAGGGATTCCCCGAGGCGCTAATAAGGAATTCCCCGATGGAGCAATAAGGCACCCCCGAGGGCATAGGCATTCCTTGTGTAAGCCTCTCGGTCAGTTGTAGTGCCTTAAAAAGCACAAAACAGGGGCGAGCCGTTCGTGATCGCAGGCCTGTGGAGGGGTTGGCGCGACAGCTCTATCACATTCACGCTGCCGCCTCTCAATGCCGAGAATCCCTCGTTCTATGGCGCCTCGTCAGAGCAAGTAGCCTTTGCCGATATTCGTCAACTAGTCCCCTACAAATTGCGCGCCCTGCTCAACTCTCGGGAGCCTGGCCGATTGGTTTCCCGACGAAGATTGAGTCCATAGCAGGAGGAATCGCGGATGAAGCCGCATGAGAGGGATGCCGCACAGAATGGTGCCTCCTACTTCTGCCACGCTCAGTACAAAACGGTGAGGTGGCCAGACTGTTCAACATACTGACGCAGTGTAGTGCCTGACCATGGTCGGGTGCTGACCTATGTTCAAGAATGCAGCGGCGGGAGAAGGCACTGTGAATGACGACTTGACATTCGGCTTGACGGTATTGGCTGTGCTAGCCCGATCCTTGTGGCAACCAACGCGATGGGCATGGACTTGGGCTTAAGCGATCTGGTGACGAAACTGGTGCAGATTGCCACTGATCTGCTGCGCCGCTTCTTCTATTAATCCGTAAGCGGCCAATACTCACAAGCCGGAGCTAAATGTGCCTGCACGTCGGGATGGGGCTCAGCCAATCCGTCGTACCGAATGGCCTGCTCGAGATTCTCAATCTAAAGTCGGATGGCCGTGGCGGTAGCCTGCAACTATGATGATCTGGCCAATCCGGTTCGCCGGCGGCGCATCCCTCGTGCGACGCCAATTCACCTGCCACGAACCGGACTTGAAGGCCGCACTTCTCCCGGAGGCGGCCTTCTTTCTTGGGACTGCTCCCGTAGCGCCAAAATGCGGGCGGAAAAGAGGGGCTTCCCCTGCGAGCCGAGGGTTGTCCGACGTCGGCACACATCCCCAGCCGGCCGTTGCCGAACAATTGTTCTGCGATGCGGTCAGTTACCATACAGTCTCATCTTAGGAGCGACCCGGCCACCGCAAGGCACCCCAGGCCTTATACAAACTCAGGGAGATCAGATGGGAGATGTTAAGCAGGCCCACTCCCCAAGCCGCGACCGCATTTCACGGACTGTCCCGTTGCTGATCGTGGGCGCGGGTTTTGCGCTATCCGTCGTTATCGCCTTGATTGGAGCAGTGGCGCTCTATCAGATGAAGCAGGACGCCATCGAGAACGCGCGTCAGGCCTCGGAAAATCTTTCGTTGACGCTTGAACGGGCGATAGCCCGGAATCTGCAGACATATGAATTGTCGATGCAGTCGGTCATCGATGGTATGAGAGACCCTGAGATCATGTCGCTGCCGCCAGCGTTGCGGCATCTCGTGCTGTTCGACAGGTCGATCAATGCCGAGGATCTAGGATCGATGCTTGCGACGGATGCAAAAGGCAACCTGATTCTGGATTCAGGCTCAACTCCACCGCGGTCGGTAAACGTTGGCGATCGCGACTATTTTTTGGCCCACAAGCAGAACCCGAGCCTGGGCGTATTTGTAAGCCGCCCCTTCCAGCCCCGTCTGACCCCTGACGCCCCCTCCATCGGCATAAGCCGCCGGATCAACAACCCGGACGGCAGCTTCGGCGGGGTGGTCGTCGGCACGTTGCGCCTGAACTTCTTCCGCCGCCTGTTCGAAGGTGTCGAGTTGGGCGCCGGCGGGACGCTTGCGTTGGTTCGCAGCGACGGCGTCATTATCATGCAACGCCCCTTTGGCGCAGAAGTGATAGGTCGCGATATTTCTTCATCGCCTATCTATGAGAAATGGAAGGGCCTTGACCAGGGCACGCGGGTCGGCACCGGCGCGATTGACTCGGTGGAGCGGATGTACAGCTTTCGCAAGGTTGGCGACTACCCTCTGAACGTCATCGTTGGCCGCTCCATGGACAATATCCTTCTTGCATGGCGCAAACGCACTATTGGGTTCTTGGCACTCGCTGCAGGGGTGGATGTAATTATTGTCGCGCTTTCTCTACTACTGGCGCGCCAGTGGAAGCAGCGTGTCGCTTTCGAGCATCATCTTCAAAGGATGGTGGGTACCGACGGGTTGACGGGACTCGGAAGTAGGCGTGCACTCGAAGACCGGGCCGATATGGAATGGCGTCGAGCCTTGCGGCACGGTACGCCGCTATCGATTCTGATGATCGATGTCGATGAATTTAAGGCGTACAACGATCGATATGGTCATCTCGTCGGAGATGATGCGCTTGCCGCAGTGGCCCGCTGCATCAACTCTGCAATCCGGCGTCCCGGCGATGTCGCCGCACGTTATGGCGGTGAGGAATTCTCGGTCCTCTTGCCAAACACCTCCGCATCCGGTGCGCGCGAAGTGGCTGAAGCGATTGGTGGGGCGATCAACCGTTTGCAGCTTCCACATGAAGCGTCTGCCCGTCGGTTCCTGACCGTAAGTATTGGAACGGCGACCATGACAACACCAAGTGACTTTCGCGATTTGCGAGGTTTAATCCAGGCGGCCGATGCGGCACTCTACGATGCCAAGGCGCAAGGGCGAAACCGGGTCGCTTCCCATGCCATAGCAAGCGTGGGCGGGTAGTTAGGTCGCGCACTCCGAGGGATGATTTTTCTGCACATGGCTTTGGCTACTCGCTTGCCTGATAGGCGTTATCAGAATGTTCGCCACTTACCCTCGCAGCATTAGGGCCGGAGAGTCGGCACTGGTTGGAGAATTTGTTCGATCTCATCCAGGGCGGCCAAGAGCACATCACTTCTCTCTATGACCTTTCGAGCCTTGCGATACTCTGGGCTCGTCGGCGCTACCTGCCATCTTGCGGCCTCCCCACGCGCGAATCCAAGGCGCTCTCGGATCGCTTTCTGGAGGAGTTCTTTTGCTTTTCGTTGCTCCATGTCGACTTGCATACTGACCCCGTTCAATGACAACTTTTAGTACAGTTTAGATCACTGGGGTATCTCTGCGTCAGTACCGTCGTTCGATGGCTAACACGTGGTCCAAAAGGCGCGTCAAAGTTGGTAGGGACGCCAGGTGGCCTTGCGTCGGGCCACCTCCTGGCTCGGCCTTCTTGCCGTTCGCATGAACGCTTGGCAGTGCAAGCCTAACAACCGACCATCGGCGTTAAGCTGACCAAAAAAGAAGGCCCGCATTGAGCGGGCTAAGAGCCGGAAGAACTGCAGGTCGCGGCAGTGTTTCTCGAGAGTAACGGTGCCGCTCCGGCCACCGGCAGTATAGCACTTGAATTTTCCGGCAGATCTCAATTGATCACTTACGACGCGCAGATCTTCTGTACTCCACAGCAGCGCCGGCCAATCTTTCATGAAGAGCGCCCGCATGCTAACCCCGGCATTACCGGATCAACTGGAATTGAGGTGAAAGCATCACGCAAGTGTTAGCGAAAAAGCCACTCGGTCATGGGCTTAGTGCGCAATGCGACGCTTGTCGTAATGACCACCAAATAGACGCAGGCACACTGTGGCAATGACCCAACAGCGAGGCCATCGGGTGCGTTGTCGCAGACATTGACACCAATCGACTAACACCGCACCATCTGCAGCGTAGCTCACACGCGTCCCGTAAAAACAAGCGAAGGCAAATCGCATACGCGACTGCACGGCCACCGGTCACGGTGGATATAAGAATTTGGGTCAGTGCGGGTAAAAAGCACTCGAGGCACTCGATGAAGTGTTCAGAGCTAAAGGGGGTCACCATGACGAAGCGCATCTCGGACGCCATCTGGCGCCCGCTCCCAAACCGTCGCCGGCGTTCCTGACATGGCGTCGACGCTCATTCCCATGAGCGTGTCCGGCCATCCGATTTCCCACGATACGTACCGCACATGCGGCGGGCAGCTGGCGTGGGCGTCCGCCGCAGGCGCGCCCGCACTTGGCGGCAGGTTGGGGAAACCGGCCAATGGCATGGGCTTCACGCTCATCGAGATGCTGGTGACAGTCTCGGTGCTCGCCATCATTCTCGCGGTGGCAATGCCGTCATTCGCACCATCCATTCGCAGCAGCAGACAGTTTGCCTTGCAGACGGAAGTCATGTCGTCGCTTGCGCTGGCGCGCAGCGAAGCGGCCAAGCGCGGCGTCCTGGTTGGCGTCCAGGCGTCGGCCTCCGCGCCCAGCGGCAACGAATGGGGCAATGGCTGGACCGTCTGGGCAGACTCGAATGGCAATGGTGCGATCGACGCCGGCGAGCCGGTGCTGAGAAAGCATGAGCCGATACCGACCGGCTTCACGCTTGGCGTGAAGAACGTACCGAGTGCGGGCGTCATCGAGTTCGATTCCCACGGATTCCTGTCCCCACCCGTAGCGGGCGTTCAGATCAATCTCTGCGCCACGGTCAGTGGCTCTCCCGGGTATCAGATCACCGTCCAACCCAACGGGATGGCGGATTCCGCCAGCGCGACATGCCCATGAATTCACGCACATCCGGCGGCTATACGTTGCTTGAGGCAATGATCGCCGTCGTCATCATCTCCGTAGGGTTGATCGGCTTCCTACGACTGGAACTGCTTGGCATGTCCGCCACGACGACGTCCACGCAGCGCAGCAAGGCCGTGTACCTGGCGTACGAAATGGCCGACAGGATGCGGGCCAATCTGGCCGGATACGCGGCCAGTGCATACAGCAACCTGACCAGCACCCCAGTGAATCCAGGCTGCGTATCGACGAGCTGCACATCCGCCCAGATCGCCCAGAACGACTACTACGAGTGGTCGAACGAAGTCAGCACGCTTCTGCAGCAGGGGGCGGCGGCGGTTTGCCTGACCAGCACGATCTTGGCGACGGCCACGCCGGCCGCTCCGGGTTGCGACGGTTTGGGTAGCCGATACGCGGTCATGATCTGGTGGACCGAAGACGGCAAACAGCAAAAACTGGTCTCCAACTTTCAACCATGATCCTGCGTCGCTCGTCCGGTTTCTCCCTCGTCGAGCTCATGGTGGGCATGACGCTGGCATTGATGCTCGCGACCATCATCGGCTCGATCTATCTCTCGGGCCGGCAGACCTCGCGCGTGGCCGACACCATGGGGCGTATGCAGGAAAGCGCAAGGTTTGCCTTGCAGACCATCGAGGAAGACATCCGGATCTCCGGCTTCCGCGGCTGCAACAGCGCGGCCAATTTGCCCGTCAACACACTGAACTTCCCGACAAACTACGCCAACAGGTTCGACCAACCGTTGTTCGGCTACCACGCCAGCGGGTCGACCTGGGCGCCCTTGCTGGACTCCAGCATCAGCGCCTTGATTCCTGCACCGGCGACAGGTCGCGATGTCATCACCATCAAGCGAATCTATGGGAATGGGTCCGCACTGACCGCCGAGATGGGCAGCACCACGGGTGCATTGACGGTTGATTCCAGCGCGGCCAGCACATTCGCTAAAGGCGACTTCATTCTGGTAGCCAATTGCGATGCCCAGGCGGTATTCCAGATCACCAGTTCGCCCACCGCCGGCTCCATCGCACATGCGGCCACCACTGCGGTGGTGCCTGGCAACGCCACGGCCGATCTGGGGCACGTATTCAATACGGATGCTTCGGCTTATCGCCTCATTACCAAGACCTACTACATCGCGCCAAGTGCAAGAAAGCCCAACACGAAGCTGAATTCGCTGTGGTCCTACAGCGTGCCGGACTACACGGGCAGCGGACAGCCACAGGAACTGGTGGAAGGCGTGGACAACCTCGCGCTCCTCTACGGCGAAGATACTGACGGCGATCAGTCCGCCAACCGCTACGTCACCGCCGATAACGTCGGCAACTGGAACAACGTGGTGAGCGTGCGCCTTCAGGTCCTGATGGAGACCGTCC
>JAFAJB010000247.1 GCA_019236395.1 Cupriavidus sp. | reverse complement strand
CGTGCACGGAGCCCATCCGGCTCGTTATCTGCGACTTGTCCAACTCACCGACGATGGACCTCGCCGGCGCGCGCATGGTGGCGGCGATGCATGATGAACTGCGAACGTCCGGCACTGCACTGCAGGTGGTTGGTGCGCACGCGGAAGTGCGGGACATCTTGCGCGCAGAGGGCCTCGACAAGCTCTTTGGCCATCTCGACCGCCGTACGACGGTTGCCGATGCGGTTGACGAATTCCGAGCCTCCATCGCTGCTGATCCTCCGTTGGAGACGCTTCATGCAGGCGATGCCTGAATCGAGGAAGTTGAAATGAACAAGCCTGAAAGAATGAAGGCGGCTGCCGGTGCCTCGCAGGCAGTCCTCGGTTTCATGACCGCCGACGAGCGCGCGGCAAAGGGCCGTGCGCTGCGCGATGACACGCCGCGCGCCGCGCAGGCAGGATGGAAGCCGTCGGCGGACCGCAGGGACCCCGTCGATATCCTGATTGACTCGAACGAGGGCCGGATCCAGCAACTGGTTCCGATCCGCTTTGGGCGGATGTCCGCCTCACCGTTCGCGTTCTATCGCGGGGCCGCAGCCGTCATGGCCGCGGATCTTGGCGATACACCCACATCCGGCCTCAGGGTGCAGGCATGCGGCGACGCGCATCTGATGAACTTCGGCGGGTTCGCTACGCCGGAGCGCAATGTGATTTTCGACATCAACGACCTTGATGAAACCTTGCCGGCTCCCTTCGAATGGGACGTCAAGCGACTGGCGGCAAGCGTGGCGATTGCGGCCGAGCATCTCGCGCTACCGAAGAGCGATGCGGCGCGCGTCGTTACCGACCTGGTTCGCCAATACCGCGAACGGATGTTCGACTATGGCTGGATGCGTGCGCTGGAGGTCTGGTACGACCGGATCGATCTGCAGAAGTATGAGGATCGAAGCGGCGATCCGGCTATCGTTGCGCTGGCTCGCAAACGGCTGGCGGAACGGATCGAGGCCGAGCGGCGCAAATCGGTGCCTGATCACATGTATCCGAAGTTCGTGTCCGAGGAGGGGGCGAAACCACGAATCAAGGAGGAGCCGCCGTTGATCTTTCATCCGGATGAAGACATGGCACCGGGGCTGTCATCAGGCTTCTCCGAAGCGATCGATGGCTATCGGGAAAGTTTGCCCGATCACATACGAATGCTGTTCAATCGCTTCCAGTTCTTTGACATGGCCTTCAAGGTTGTGGGGGTGGGAAGCGTGGGGACGAGGTGTGGTGTCGCCCTGTTCATGGCGGCCGACAACGACCCGCTGTTCCTCCAGATCAAGGAGGCGCGAGCCTCCGTGCTGGAGCCGTACGCTGGCAGGAGCGAGTATCCGAATCACGGTCAGCGGGTGATCGCAGGGCAGCGGCTGATGCAGGCCGCCAGCGACCTGTTCCTGGGATGGACGCGCGGCGAGGGCGGTCGGGACTTCTATATCCGCCAGCTACGCGACATGAAGCTGTCAGCCATCATCGAGGACTGGGATGCCGGCATGCTCAGGCAGTATGGGCGGATGTGCGCCCATGCGCTGGCCCGCGCCCATGCACGCTCCAGCGACGCGGCCATGATCGCTGGCTACATGGGCTCCGGGCAGACGTTCGACGACGCCATCTGCGAGTTCGCGACCGAGTACTGCTCGCAGAACCGCAGCGACTATCGGGCTTTCGTGGCGGCGATCCGCGAGGGACGCATCCCGGCGCAGGTGGAAGAACCGTAAGTAAAGCGACCTTTGCGCATTTGCCGATTTCATTGCGAGCCACGTAATGCCTTGGGATTCAGACTACTATCCGGCCGCCATGCGGAACCTGCCTCCTGCCGTGAGAGAGAAGGCCATCGAAATCGCCAATGCGCTACTGAAGGCGGGGCATGAGGAGGGTGCCGCGATACGCATAGCCATCGCGCAAGCACATCGGTGGGGTGCGCGGCACTCGAATACCATCGCGCCCTGATGTGGTGGGCCATGTATCGGGAAGAGGACAGTCATGCCATTTATCGATCGCGCCGACGCTGCCAGACAACTGGCGCGCGCACTGCACCAATACTCGGGAAAGCATCCTCTCGTGCTCGCCGTGCCCCGCGGCGCCGTGCCGATGGGTGCCATCATCGCCAGCGCCCTTGGCGGCGACCTTGACGTCGTGCTGGTGCGCAAGCTTGGCGCGCCAGGCAATCCAGAATTTGCCATTGGCGCGGTGGACGAAGGTGGCTGGACGTACCTGACTCCGCATGCCGCCATGGCCGGCGCGGACAGCGCCTACGTTGACCGCGAGCGCGCTGCTCAACTGGAGGTGCTGCGCCTCCGCCGGGCCAGCTACACGCCGGACCGCGAGCCGGTCAGCGCAGCCGGACGCCTGGTGATTGTCGTGGACGATGGCCTGGCAACAGGGGCCTCGATGATCGCCGCCCTGCACGCCATTCGCAAACAGAAACCCTCGCACCTCGTGTGCGCCGTGCCGGTGGCGCCGCCGGAGACGCTGTTGCGTCTGCAGCCCTATGTCGACGAAATGGTGTGCCTCGAATCGCCGCGTCACTTCCGCGCGGTAGGGGAGTTCTACCGCGCCTTTCCACAAGTGGACGATGAGCAGGTCATTGCCTGCCTGAACCCGCGCTGAGGGTGGAACGTGCTGCCAGATAGCCCCCGGCCAGCCGCGTGCCGCCCCTGGCAATCCGGCCCGCACATGGCACTCGATATCGGCAACGCCGTGCGGCACGCGTACATGGGAAGTCTGGACATCGAATACCGCAACATGGAAACCGAGCTGCATGTGCATAGGCACCGGAGCTGAGCGTAGCGGGGCATGCTCGCGGGACCATTTCAGGGTAAGGCAGGCGTCCAGCTTCGGTCCGGGTCGTACGCCTGCATATGGCGTGCAATCTCGCCTGTACGGGGCCCGAGGTTCTTTTCATAGACAATGCCGTTCTGGTTGACGACGAATGTCATCACTCCTGAAGCACCAAATTTTGCCGGATAGGCAAGCAGGGAGAAGCCGCCGGTCATGTGCCCATTGACGACATAGTCATGCTTGCCGCCTGGCGCATGCTTTCCCTGCTGCGTCAGGATGCGGAAAAGGTAGCCATGGAACGGCGCTTTCGTTCCGCCGTCCGCCGCGCCATAGCCCACGGCATCTGCAGCGGCGATCAGCGGGCCAAGGGGGCTCTCTTCTTCGGGGCCCGACGCGCCCCAATATAGGCCATCGTGTTTTCCAGGCGAGCTGGTGATGCGCTGCGCAAACTCGCGCTGTCCGTCAAAAGTGTGGTGCGATGCGCCGTAGTCGAGCTGGGCCTGGACGTACGTTCGACAGACGTGGATGGCGTGGGTCTCGTTATGGCCGACACGTCGGTCGATGATCTGCTGCGCACCGGCCCTTGCATCGAAGCGCCAGGTCGCTCCCTGCCTGACCAGCGGGATCGGGTACGGCCAATCAGTCTTGCCCAGGATAAGGACCGCCTTGCCGGCTTCATCGATTTCGATCCGATGCGCCTGGTCATATGCAGAAGCGAGCCAGCTTCTGGCGACACGCTCGCCGGCAGGATCGCCCGAACGGACAAGCTTCTCGCCACTCGGGCCGAAGAGCGCGATCAACGCGCTAGTGCTCCCGCTGCGCCAGGCCGCCGCCAACGCTTCGGCGGCCTCCTCGGGCGATTTGAAGCCTTGCGGTGCCTGGGTGCCAGCCCATGATGGGAAACACGTTGTCCACGCAAGGAAAACCGCCAGAAGTGCGCTGATGTGGCGCCGCTGCGCCCTGCAGCCATGGTTGACAATTCGATTGCCCATTCGATTTCCCGTTGAGCCTTCACCGCACTTCTCTCTCGCAGTTCTCGGCATCATCGCCTCCTGTCGCCACCAGAAGGGGCCGTATGCGGTGCGAATCCTCTGGGTGCGGGCGCGCTCGGCTGAAATGCCGGGGCGGACATGCGACTGGCCTGCCCTCGATCTGCCTGGCCGCGCACATCCGCGCCATGCCCGAAGGACTCGAACGTCGGCGGGTAGCGGGGCGATGGGGGACGCACTGGCAGTGGTTGGACGACTGGTGCTTGCCGGGCAGGGGCCGGCGGCGCTGGCCGCTCCTGGAAGCCTGAGGCTGCCGGCGCAACGGGGACCGGCCGAATCACCGACCCGGCAGGCGTAGTTGGCGCTGTTGGATACCCGCGGAAGCCGCGCTGCACCTCCGGAGGCATAGTCGAGCCACCGAAACGCCTGCCGACCGACGGACTCGGATAGGGAACGCCGTGGCGGTGGCCAGGGTCATGCGCCCAGATGTTGCCTGGCGGCTCACGATGGTGGTCGATCCGGCCAACGCGGCCGCGATCAATATCGATGCGGTGGTGGTGCCAGTCCCAGTGACTCCAGCCCCACAATGGGGCAACGATGGCAAAGCCCATCCAGCCATAACCGAATCCGCCGATGACGACACCACCAAAGTACTCGGGAAAGTAATAGGGCGGGTAATCCGGGTACGGCCATGGTCCATAGACGAGATCGGGATCGTAGACCGGAACGTAGACCATGCCAGGATTGGTTGGCTCGATGGTTATCGCCCCATCCTCCGCCGACACCATGGCCTGCGGCGTCGAGGAGAGCTTGCCGGCTGCCTCGGCACGTGCCCGCAGGCGCTGAATGGAATCCATCACGGCCGCCTGGTTGGCCAGGAAACCATTGCCGACGCGCTCGGTCCACTCGAGGTTATCGTCCATCATGCGCAGAATCTGGGGAAACGGCGCAAGAGACTTCACGCTCGGATCCCAGGCCAGCGGCACGAGGGCCTCGGTCAGCTGGTCTCCGCTGAGGGAGGCATGAGCCGGATCGTGCAACCAGCGGTCGGCCTGAACCACCTCGAGTGGATACGTGGCGGCCATGAGGATTTGGGAAACAAGCGGATCCGGATACAGCGCTATGGGTGCCAGCATCTGGTCAAGCTCTTGTGGCGAGTTGTCATCCGGGGCAGCCATTTGGGGGAACGCCATGGTGACCATCAGCAGGATGAGCGCCAAAGCAACCGCCAGTGGCCTCGCCAATCTCGCCATCATTGCCTGTCTCCTCGAGAAGGCGGAACCCGGGGGAGCACATTCTTCGCCCCCTACGTTCCATACTGGGCTAACCTTACCGTCCCCCCTTGATGCACATCAGTTCTCGGAGCGAGGCCTGGTTCAAGACTACGCACGGGAACCTCAAGCTGTCTTCTGTTCACACTGCGTTGGTGAGCCACGCGAAGCAGTTGGGCAATTGCGCTAGATCAAGACTGAATCCGCGAGCCTGCAGAGACTCCAAGAGTGGCACTGCGGCGCAATCCCTATCCCCGCGCCCCGAAGCTGCAAGCCAACCCATCGTACCGGGGGACTCCCTTGTTTGCCTTCCTGCCGCGAACGTTGCCGGAACAGCTGTCTGCGCTGACAGAACTGGCGCTCGATTTGCGCTGGGCCTGGAGCCATGCGCTGGACGCCTTGTGGCAATCCGTCGACCCGGAGCTCTGGGAGCGAAGCCACAATCCATGGGTGATTCTGCAGAACGTTCCGCAACACCGTCTGGACGAACTCGGCCGGGACAGCCAGTTCCTGCAGGATCTCGAACGCGCGGTAGAGAATCGCTCCAGCTACCTGAGTGAACCTGGGTGGTATGCGAAGCAAAGCAACAACAGTCGCCCGTTCAGGATTGCCTATTTCAGTATGGAGTTCGGCCTTACCGATGCATTCCCGCTATACGCGGGTGGCCTCGGCGTACTGGCGGGCGACTACCTCAAGACGGCCAGCGACCTGGGTGCCCCACTGATTGGCATAGGCTTGCTCTACCAGGAGGGATACTTTCGCCAGATCATCGACGCAAACGGGGATCAGCGGGAGGCTTATCCCTACAATGATCCGACGAGCATGCCGGTCCAGCCAGTGATCGGCGCGGACGGTGCCTGGCTAAAGGTCGAGCTGGCGCTGCCTGGCCGGGCGTTATACATCCGCGTATGGCAGGCGATTCTTGGACGTACCCGCTTGTACTTGCTCGATTGCAACGATGTGCGCAACAGTGCTGCGGATCGTGGCATCACGGCCAAGCTGTACGGCGCGGGCCTTGAGACGCGATTGCTGCAGGAGGTGGTGCTCGGCATCGGTGGCTGGACCATGCTCGAAGCGCTCGGGATCGAGGTGGACGTGTGTCACCTCAATGAGGGCCATGCAGCTCTGCTGGTTCTGGAGCGGGCCAGGCGATTCATGCAGCGCACCAGCGTGTCGTTCTGGGAGGCCATGTGGGCCACGCGTGCAGGGAACGTGTTCACGACGCACACACCTGTACCGGCAGGATTCGACGCATTTCCGCCGTCGCTGATCTACGGGTATGTGCGCGAGTACCTCCGTGACTTCAACATCTCGGTGCGTGAATTCCTGGCTTTGGGGCGGCTTGACCCCAACGACAACGCGGAACCATTCAACACCACCTATCTCGCCCTGCACGGATGCGCCAATGCGAATGGCGTGAGCCGGCTGCATGCCGAGGTCAGCCGGCGGCTCTTCAGTGGCCTCTATCCGCGTTGGCCACTGGACGAGGTGCCGGTGCGCCATGTTACCAACGGCGTGCACGTGCCGTCGTGGGATTCGGCCTGGTCGGATGATTTCTGGACGTGCGCATGCGGGAAGGACCGTTGGCTAGGTGCTGTGGACGGTTTGGCCGAGCGCCTGCTCACGAGTGCCGACGAGGCGCTATGGACACTGGCTGCCAGACAGCGACATGACGTGGTGCGCTATGCGCGGGAACGTCTGGCAAGACAGTTGGGCCAGCGCGGCGCTTCGCCGCAAGAGGTTTCGGAAGCTGCGCAGGTACTCGATCCTAATGTTCTGACACTTGGTCTCGCGCGCCGCTTTGCAGAATACAAGCGGCCGAATCTGCTGTTGGCCGACCCCGCACGGCTGACCAGACTGCTCATGAACGCGCGGTGTCCCGTGCAGCTTATCATCGCAGGTAAGGCGCACCCCGAGGACGCGGAAGGCAAGGCATTGATTCGGCAGTGGTTCGAGTTTTCGCATCGGGGGGAACTTCGCAGACACGTGGTTTTCCTGGAAGACTACGATCTGGAGCTTGCGCAGCATCTGTTGCACGGTGTCGACGTATGGGTCAATACGCCGCGAAGACCGTGGGAAGCGTGTGGGACGAGCGGTATGAAGACGCTGTGCAATGGCGGGCTGAATCTGTCGACGCTGGCCGGCTGGTGGGCGGATGCTTACCAGCCGGAGTATGGATGGGCAATCATAGGCGGGGAGGGAGGCGGCGATAACGGGGATGCGGAATCCTTGTATCGTCTGCTCGAGGACGAGGTCGTACCCGCGTTCTATACCCGCGACGCCCAGGGTATTCCACGCGAATGGGTGCGCCGGATGCGTGCCAGCATGTGTCATTTGGCACCGCATTTCAGTACCAATCGGATGTTCGTCGATTACCTGGAAGGATTCTATCGACCCGCGGCACTCGCATACCAGCGACGTTGCGAGAGCGGAGCGCGGTTGGCGCGGGAACTGAATGCGTGGGATGCGGCGCTTGCCGCCCATTGGCACGAGGTCCATTTCGGGGTGGTCGAGGCTCGATGGGAGGCAGACCGGTGGCACATCAGCCTGCCCGTGTATCTCGGCGAGATATCGCCAGATTCAGTCAAGGTGGAGCTCTACGCTGCCGCCAATGGCGAGCTGCCCGCCGAGCGGACGCCGATGCGCTCCGAAGGGCCGATCGCGGGCGCAATCGAGGGGTATATCTACTCGGCGTCCGTGCCCGCTTCCCGTCCGGCGGACCACTACACCGCGCGAGTACGCGCCTGGCACGACGAAGCGTTCCTGCCGGCAGAATCTGCATGGATCGCATGGCAGCGCTGAGCGGCACAAGCGCACAGGCGTACAAGACCCTGGGTCAGGCTTTTCCACCTCGTCCAGCCGCACGTGCGCTGAAAGCGGACGCCAGTTCACGGATCTCGCTGCCCTCCGCCAACTGCCTCGTCGCCTAATCCGGGAAGATTTGCTTGCCGAGGCATGCCGACCACGTCTTCGATCCGCACCATCACCAGCCGAACGGCGCGTAGTTCAACTCGATCAACCGCTGCGGTCTCCACGGCGGTATCCCCAATGCTGCCCGTTGGGCGCGAACGCATCCGGCGGCGCGCCTAACTCGCGACCCAGGAAATACCCGGGCGTCCTTGCAAAAACTATAGTGCAACGTGGAAAGGCCTGTTTGGCGCTTCCGCCCGCCCCGGTCGCGAGGGTAAGGAGAGCGCTCGCACCGAACTTGACTCCAATCAACTCCGGGTCCCTTCTGGCGCCAAGAATGTAAGGGGAGTCAAGCCACTGCGGAGAACTGGACGTGACGAATGCAACGCTACGGCAATGCGACGATGGCAGCGTGACTTTGCGCCAGTTGCTCGTCGCTTCGGAGATTTACCCTTTGGCCAAGACAGGTGGTCTGGCGGACGTGTGCGGCGCGCTGCCCAAGGCGATCGCGCGGCTGGGCATTGACGTCCGTTTGATGATGCCTGCCTATCCGGAGGCATTGGCGCGCCTGGTCGCGCCGCGACATATCGCCGATCTTGCATGTCTCTTGCCGGGTGTCTCGGTGCGTGTGGTCGAGGGCTCGATGCCGGATTCCGGCCTGCGGATATGGCTGGTCGACTGCCCGGAGCTGTTTGACCGCCCAGGCACACCCTATCAGGACCCGAACGGTTGCGAATGGGAAGATAATGCGTTGCGCTTCGGCGTCCTTTGCCACGCGGCGGCTTGGGTAGCCTTGGGGCGTGCCATACCCGGCTGGCGCGCGGACGTTGTTCATGCGCACGACTGGCATGCCGGATTGGTACCCCTGCTATTGCAACTGCTGAGTGATCATAGCCGTCCACGCACGGTATTCACCGTCCATAACGCGGCGTTCCAGGGCAACTTCCCGCTCGATCAGGCGAGTCAGCTTGGCCTGCCCAAGGAACTACTGATCCCCGATGGCATCGAGTTCTACGGCCGCTTCTCGTTCCTCAAGGCTGGGGTGCGCTACGCTGACAAGGTGACAACCGTCAGCCCGACTTATGCGAAAGAAATCTGCACGCCCGAGTTCGGCTTCGGCATGGAGGGGGTGTTCCAGGCCAGGTGCACAAACCTCGTCGGCATTCTCAATGGCATCGATGCCGAGCGGTGGGATCCTGGTACGGATCCTTACCTGTCGCACAATTATTCTGGAAATGATTTGACTGGCAAGCAAGGCTGCAAGGCGGATACCCAGAAGCGCCTTCGACTGAACGTTGACGCTTCGGCACCGCTGGCGGTATTCATCAGCCGCTTGACGCAGCAGAAGATGGCAGACGTGTTGCTCGATCGGTTGCCTGGCATGATGACGCGCCATCCTCGCCTGCAGTTTGCGCTGCATGGGCGCGGCGAGCCAGCGCTGGAAGCCGGTTTCTCCAACATGGTCGCGCGCTACCCCGGGCGCATGTCTGTCCAGGTCGGCTATGACGAAGCGCGCGCGCATTGCCTGCATGCTGCCGGTGACATCCTCCTGCACGGATCTCGCTTTGAGCCGTGCGGCCTTGCCCAGATGTATGCCATGCGTTACGGCACCGTTCCGGTCGTGCGGCGAGTCGGTGGCCTTGCCGACAGCGTACGTGATCCAGGCATGCATGATCGCCTCGGTCGAGGTCAGACTGGCTTCATCTTTGACGATGCCACCGGCGATGCCATGGGGTCCGCGCTGTCGCGATGCGTAGCGACCTATGAAACGCAACCCAGGCGCTGGTCGGAACTTCGCAAACTGGACATGGCATGCGACTTTGGATGGGCACGTTCGGCTGCGGCATACGCATGCATCTACGGTGAACTGGCGGGCAAGCAAATTTCATCGCTGGTTGCCGAGCGAGGAGCCCCGCAAAGCGCAAATGCTCCAAGCCATAAACAAGGACGCAACGCTGGGCTCTGAGGGACGCTCTCGGGGCGCTTGATTCAAATCAATCCACGGTACAAGGCGCTACCTAGACTTCCCAGGTTCCGACCCTTTTGGCGTGGTTATGGCCAATCCAATTGGCCATAACCACGCCTGCCGCTAGAGCATGTCGATTCAAAAGGCCGAAGCTGTCATCTCAATAGGCAAGCGCAGTTTGTTGATGCCGGCATGGATCCATGCAGCACTCGCTTCCAATGATCGCCTCAAGTTATTCCTGAGCGTCGTCCAGGCTGCCGTTGCACACGCGGAACATCCCGGGCGGCAGGCTCTCGACCTGGCGCCCGAGATGGGTGCCGCTCAAGGCGATGCCGCATGGCTGAGCGAAATGCCGGCGACTGCCATGCAGGTGGATGGCGCCGTGCGTATTCCGAATCTGCAACGCTTCGCCAGACGCGCTGGCGAAGAGCTTGGTGTGATGGCACGCCCGGTGCTGGAAGCACAAGACAGTGCGCCGCGCGAACGCGTGCAGTACTGGCTGGCCTGGCTGGGGAAGATCGAGGGAGACCGTCTTACCCGCGAACAACTGCATGCGTTGACAGCCGGCACCCGCGCCAATGGCGACGACAGCTTGCACCTGCTGGTCATGGACCTGCACAGGCAGTTGGCTGAATTGGAGCGCGCGCTCGCAACCGAGGATATCGACGGCGCCCACGCATGGCAGGTGCTGCCTGAGGATCGCCTGCGCATCGCGGCATTCATGCGCGGGCTAAACAGGACTGCGCCGCTCAGGCTTGATCACCCTGGCCTCGGCACAGCCGCTACACGCGACGGCGAAAAGTTGCTTCTGCAGAACGATATCGGTGCGAACGATGTGCATGTACTGGTTGTGCAAGTCCAGGCACTGACGATTACCGTGAGTTACGCGGACCTGCATCGCCTGCGGTTCGAGTTCTTCCAATCGTTGCTGGAGCCGTTCGGCGCGCATTGGGATGCGCTGCAATCGAGGCTGGAGCCTTCGCTTAATGATGGGCAGCCGTTCATCTTCGGGACTGCTCGTTTCGAGTGTGTCGACGAAGAATCGCTCGACGCGGCATTGGAAGGTATCGGGTCTCGCATCGTCTTCCTGATTGACTGGAATCGCGCGCGCAAACGCCTGCTGCCGTTCGTAGGCAAGGACGTTGCGGTAGGTGTCCTGCAGGAAGCCGCCCGACTTGAGTTCGGCCACATGGCGTGGCTGAGGTGCGGTGGCGAGGATCTCGTATACAGAGCGATGCAAGCCGTTGGCGCACGCGCCTTTCGCATCGGTGACCGCCTGGATGCCGTTCTGGGTGCAACGGACGCGCACAGCTTTCTGGTGGACGTAATGAGGCTGGCGTCCCAGGCCATGCTCTCCGGAAAACCAGTTGCGCAGGTCTCGGACCAGACGCGCCTGCTGCTGTTGCGCTTCGTGCGCCAGCGCAGCAGCGAATTCGAACTGCTTGAAGAACATGCCGCCTATTGCCACGCGTTGGCCCAGGCAGTCAGTGACGCACTGGAACATGACGTCATGAATACTTCATACGCATCGTCAGGCGCCGGGCACGCCGATCTCGCGAAGGATCTTGCCGTACGCGCCAAGACCTGGGAGCGGGAAGCCGACGAGTTGGTAACGCGTGCAAGGGAGAAAGCGCAACGCCAGCCGCGCTGGGAGCCGTTCGCACGCGTGATCGAGTCGTCGGATGACATCGCCGATGCACTGGAGGAAGCCGCATTCGTGATAAGCCTGATTGCCGATGGTCATCAGAGCGGGTGGAACGAAGACATTCGCGACACGATCTGCGGTCTTGCGCACACGGTGCTGGTCGCCACGCAGGAACACATCAAGGCGCTGGCCATTGCGCGGGACCTTGCGGGCGGCAACGACATGTCCGACAGCGATGCTTTTGTCGCGGCCACCTGGAATGTCTTGCGCTCGGAGCGCCGGTGCGATGATCTCCTGCGGGATGCGCGGCGCTTCATGCTGGCGAGCATCAAGGATAGCGCCGCGCTGATGCTCGCCAACGATCTCGCGCAGGCCCTGGAGCTCGCTTCGGATCGGCTGCTAGCCGCGGGCTACATGCTGCGCGACGCGGTATTCGGGAAGGAAGCGGAGAGGGCATGATTGCGTCAGCCAACCTGGCCAGCGCCAACTGGCCCGCCGATGTCCACCTGATTGGCTGCAGTCAGAAGTCGTCGGCGCAGGCGCCAGCACCGGATGCGCTGGTGCAGAGCATCGGGCTCAAGGCATTCGGCTTGCTGCGGATTTCAGAACTGGGGTTGCCGACTCCGCCCGCATTCGTGCTTGGCACGAGCTATTGCCGGAACGAGGTCATGCGGCAACTTGCGGCCCAGCGCAGCGTTTGGGGTCCAGGGTTGAGGCAGCTTGAGATCGCCTCGGGCAAGCGCCTGGGTGATCCTCATGCGCCTCTATTGCTGGCGGTGCGTTCGGGGGCAGCCGTTTCGATGCCCGGCATGCTCGGCACCCTCCTCAATATCGGGCTGTGCGACGCGACCTTGCGCGGCCTGTTGCGGCAGACTGGCAACCCGAGGCTGGTTTGGGACACCTACAGGCGCCTGGTCGCGAGCTATGGCGAACTGGTCGATGGCATCGCGCCGGAGGTCTTCGAGGCGGAGTACAGCGTGCTGGCCGGCGCACCGGAAGCGCGTGGACAACTTGACTTCTCGCGGTTGCGCGAGTTGACGCGCCGCTCCCTGCGTGCGTACGAACAGGCCGTTGGCCGACCGTTTCCGCAGGATCCGGAAGCCCAGCTTGCCGGTGCCATCCAGGCCGTGCTGGCAAGTTGGAACGCCGAAAAGGCGCTCGCCTATCGGCGCCAGTACCATATCGATGAGAGCCTCGGCACCGCAGCCACTGTCCAGGGCATGGTGTTTGGGAACGGCGGCGGCCGCTCGGGGGCGGGTGTCGGGTTCACGCGGAATCCCGCCACTGGCGAGCGAGTCATGTGGGTGGACTTTCTCTTCAACGCACAAGGCGAAGATGTGGTGTCGGGCCGCCGGCGCGCGCAAGGCCATGAGGAACTGGCGCGGACCATGCCTCGCCTGTGGCAGGCGCTGTGCGAGGTCGGCTCGCAACTCGAGCGCGCCTTTGGCGATATGCAGGATTTCGAGTTTACAGTCGAGGACGCCCATCTCTACATGCTGCAGACGCGCAGCGGAAAACGTACCCCGGAAGCGACCGTACGCATCGCACTCGACTTGCTGGACGAAGGGGTCATCGATGTGGCGACTGCCCGCAAGCGCACGGCGCTGGTGGATCCAGCCGCCCTGGTACGCCAACGTGTCGTCTGTGGTGACGGCTTCACCCCGATACCCCTGGCGCATGCCGCAAGCGCGTGCAGTGGTGTGGCGCACGGCGAGATCGCCCTGGATGAAGCGGCCGTGCGAGCGCGGAAAGCGGCCGGGGCATCTGCCATTCTGGTACGCCCCGATGCGCAGACCAGTGATCTGACGGCCATCCAGGGGGCCTCCGGCTTGCTGACGCAGCGTGGGGCGAAAACTTCGCACGCAGCGGTGGTCGCCCGCCAGTTGGGAAAGGTGTGCTTGGTCGGCTGCGAAGAACTCCGTGTGGATGAGGCTGCCCGGACCATCACGTTTGGCGAGACGACCTTGCCAGAGGGCCAGGTCTTGACCCTGGATGGCAATGACGGCGCCATCTATGCAGGGGAGCCGCGCACGCTCACGGAACCCCTGACAGACCTGCAGACCCGGCTGGAACACTTGCGTCGGAGCGAACTCACTCCCTGAAGGAGAGCGCGGAGATCATCGTCAGTAGCCTGCCAGGTCGTTAGTTCGATCAACGTCAAGAGCAAGACGCAAAATCGGCACGCCCGTCAGGAGAGTGTCACGCGTGTTTTCGAAACTAAGAGAACACGACCAGGCGCTCTGCGTATGAACCTCCTCAGCACCAAAACTCGGTATTCGCAGGCGATTGCCGATGCGGAGCAGTCATGCGACGACAAACAACAGCCCGCACCGAGATCCAAGATCGAAGTCCGAGAGCTCAACTTTTACTACGGTAGATCCCAAGCCCTGCGGAACATAAATCTGGATATTCCGGAGCACCGCGTGACGGCAATTATCGGGCCGTCAGGTTGCGGAAAATCCACGCTGCTGCGTACATTCAACAGGATGTACGAGCTATATCCGGAACAACATGTCGATGGCAGGATTCTGCTTGACGGTGTTGACCAGATCCATGCCGTGGGTCCTCTTGAAGTCTTGCGTAGACGGGTCGGCATGGTGTTCCAGAGGCCGGAACCGTTTCCCATGTCCGTGTTCGAGAACATTGCATTTGGTATCCGCCTGTACGAGCAACTCGGTCCAGCGGCCATGGCGGATCGCGTCGAGTGGGCACTATCCAAGGCTGCCTTGTGGAATGAGGTCAAAGACCTTCTGAAGCAACCCGGCGATTGCCTGTCTGGCGGTCAGCAACAGAGGTTGTGCATCGCGCGAACTATCGCTGTGCACCCTGAAGTGCTGCTTCTCGATGAGCCCTGTTCAGCGCTCGACCCAATCTCCACTGGGCGTATCGAAGAGCTGATCTTCGAGTTGAAGAGCGACTACACGCTCGTCATCGTGACGCACAACATGCAGCAGGCCGGGCGTTGCTCGGACTATACAGCCTATATGTACCTTGGAGAATTGCTCGAATTCGGCGATACATCAATGTTGTTCACCTGCCCCAGACGCAAGGAGACGGAAGCGTACATTACCGGCCGTTTCGGCTAGACCACCTAGGAGACGCTATCAAAATGATTCTGGCGTCGTTGCATCGCCTTGCCGTACTACTTGTAATGTCTGCGGCCGCGCCCTTGCAGGGCGCACATGCGCTCGCAGGCGTATGTCGTTACGCAGGCGGCTCGCATGCGAGCCGAATTCCCTGCTTCACCCTGGCCAGAACCGCTTCGCTTCATTTTGATAGCGCCACTAAGTAACAGCGCCGAACAATGCCCCGACGAGTCCCGTGCCCGCCATCGCCACCACACCCCACATCAGAACGCGCAGCGTGCCGCGCGCCAGCGGGGCGCCGCCTAGTCGCGCGGAGACGACTCCGAGCGCACAGAGGGTGACCAGGGAAACCGCGACTACGCTCGGAACGATCCAGGTCGGTGGCGCCAGGAACGCGGTCAGCAGAGGCCCAAGTGCGCCTGCCGCGAAGCTCGTGCATGAGGTCAGCGCAGCCCTGATCGGCTGCGCGGAAAGTGTGGTCGAGATACCGATGTCATCACGCATGTGGGCAGCAAGCGCATCGAAGGACATCATCTGCTGGGCGACCTGCCGCGCAAGCGGCGGATCAAGTCCGCGCTCGGTATAGATGCTTGCGAGTTCCGCGAGTTCGTCGTCATAGGATTCCCGGAGCGAGCGCCGCTCGATGTCAACCTCGGCGCGTTCGAGATCGGCTTGCGAGCTGACCGAGACATACTCGCCGGCGCCCATCGACAGCATGCCGGCTGCAAGACCGGCTACGCCGGCAGCGAGGATGCTCCGCGGATGCGACTGGGCGGCCGCCACGCCGACCACAAGGCCAGACATCGTGAGCAGCCCGTCGTTGGCGCCGAGGACCGCTGCACGTAGCCATCCCGAGCGATGTGTGCGATGTACGTGGGCATTCATGATCTTCCGACTCCCAGTCCCGCCTTTACTAACAACCACCAGCGAATCTGCGCGTATGGTCGTCGTAGCTGAAGAGCCCGGCGTAACGGCCCCAGTCGATTGCCGTGCGCAGAGTCCGGTCTGCGTCGTGCTGGTTCAGGTGGTCCTGCAATTCCAGCTCGAAACGTTCACGGGGAGCCTGGTGATCTCCACGTTCGTCGAGCACTTCACGAATATGCGCAATGAGGGGCACGAACTGGACCAGATGCTCTCGAAAAAGGCGCTTGCGTCCGTCATCGCCCGCCTGGGCGAACACGCGGCCTGCCGCTGTCAGCCTCATGCTGCCGTTCCGCAGTTCCGCGAACTCGAGGATGTGCGCCGCACCCGCGATCGGAAGCAGATCATCAACCTTCTCCATCAGCGAGGCTGCAATCATTGCCAGGTCAACGTAACCAGCAGAGGAGGCCGCGGCAATCTTGTCCATGAAGCCATCCAGGCGATGACTGGAGACATCGGGCAGACACAGCGCAAGGCCGCCATGATTCGCCGATGAGGTATCCATCGCGTCGACAAGCCGTGCAGTCAGTACGGCGTAGATCTCGCCTACGATTGCGCGGAACGCCGGATCGACCCTGTCGCGCGGATGGGGCAAGGGCACGCTTACGCTCGTCACGATGTGCGCGGGGCTGGCGCCCAGCACAAGTATGCGGTCGCACATCATCACTGCCTCTTCGATGTTATGGGTGACCATGAGCACGGCCTTGATCGTCAGCTGGCGCCCCACCCAAAGATCAAGGAAATCGGTGCGTAACGTTTCTGCTGTCAGGACGTCGAGCGCTGAAAATGGCTCGTCCATGAGAAGTAGCGTCGGCTCGCTCACCAGCGCACGCGCGAAACCCACGCGCTGCTTCATGCCACCAGAGAGCTCCCTTGGGAGGGCCGACTGGAATCCGTCCAGACCGATCATCTCGATTGCCGACGTTGCACGCTTGCGGGCTTCCTCGGTTGAAACGCGCAGTGCATCCAGACCAAGCTCCACGTTGTCGATCACCGTCAGCCACGGATACAGCGCGAATGTCTGAAATACCACGGATATGCCCTGCGTTGGACCACGAAGCGGCTCGCCACGATAGATCACCCGTCCTGAAGACGGCTTGATGAGTCCTGCCGCAATGCGTAGCAAGGTCGACTTCCCTGAGCCGGAGCGGCCGAGCAATCCGACAATTTCTCCAGCGCGCACCTTGAGGTCGATGTCCGCCAGGATCGGCAGAGGGATGCCCGAAGGTTTGGTGTATGACATGCAAACCTTGTCAAGCTCGATGATTGGCAAGGCGGTGTCTGCAGCAGGTGCCACATTGGCTCTCCGGTATGCCCGCGCTTCAATCCAACCGCGTTCGGCGTTCGGCGAAGGCATAGAGGGGACGCCAGAGTAGTCGATTCGTCGTGATTACCAGTACCGACATGGCGGCTATGCCGAGCCCAATGCGCGGATAATCCCCTGCTGCCGTCATCTGTGCGATATAGGCGCCCAGACCACCCGCGCTGAGATGTGTCGGTCCCCAGCTCACAGCCTCCGAAACAATGCTCGCATTCCAGGCGCCACCGGATGCGGTGATGGCCCCCGTCACGTAATACGGGAAGATGCCAGGCAGCATGACATCACGCCACCACGTGGCCGGGCGCACCCTGAAGCTTGTGGCGGCTTCGCGCAAATCGCTGGGGAACGCTGTCGCGCCGGCGATCACGTTGAAGAGGATATACCACTGTGTGCCAAGGATCATAAGAGGGCTGAGCCAGATTCCTGGCTGAAGACCACCGTGGACGATCAGGAACACGGCTACGGGAAACAGCAGGTTGGCCGGGAAGGCGGCAAGAAACTGCGCAAGAGGCTGGATGCGCTCGGTCAGCCCGGGACGCAGGCCGACCATGATGCCGATTGGCACCCACACAAGGGATGCGAGGGCGATGAGTACCGTGACCCGAAGCAGCGTGAGCAAGCCGTTGCGCACCACTGTCGACACATCCGCCCACGACAGGGCCGCGCCGGCAGATTGCAGGAGGGCTGCCAGCGCATATGCGGCGCAAACAGCAATGATTGCGATCATGACCACGTCTCCCACGCGCCGCGGTATGCCGATACGCGCCCAACGCAGTTCAGCTTCGAGCGAGAGCCGTGCACGCAGGACGCGATGGAGCGCACCGCCAAGCGGTCCTGTCATGCGCTGTATCCATGCTGATCCACGAAAGATGTCGAGCACCCAACTGTGCGGTACCGTCTGAGAAGCCGTCTGCTCAAAGCGGAAACGATCGGTCCAGGCGACGATTGGCCGGAACAGGAGCTGGTCGCATAGCACGATCGCCACGCTCATCGCCAGGATCGCCCAGCCGATGGCGGCCAGATCGCGTTGTGCGATGGCTTGCGCGACGTAGGACCCCACCCCCGGCAGTGCGACCTGCAAATCGCCGACGGAGATTGCCTCTGAGGCCACCACAAAGAACCATCCGCCTGACATCGACATCATCGTGTTCCAGACAAGGCCTGGCATGGCGAACGGCACTTCCAGCCGCCAGAAGCGTTGCCAGGCCGACAGCCGGAAGGTACGGCTGGCGGCGTCGAGTTCGAGCGGAATTGTGCGCAGTGCCTGGTAGAAGCTGAACGCCATGTTCCACGCCTGGCTCGTGAAGATCGCAAAGATCGCTGCGAGCTCCGCACCGAAGACGCTGCGCGGAAACAGCGACATGAAGAACACGACAGTAAAGGAGAGATATCCGAGGATGGGCACCGACTGCAGCACATCGAGCAGGGGGATGAGCACCATCTCGGCGCGGCGATATTTCGCCGCAATCGTGGCGTAGATAAAAGAAAACGAAAGCGAGGCGACGAGCGCTGCAAGCATCCGCACGATCGTGCGCAGCGTATAGCCCGGAAGTGCCGTTGGGGCCAGAGATATCCCGGGCTGGTGCGCGATCACAAGCGGGCCTGTCATTTGCCTTGCGCCAGCGCCAAGCAGAATCATAAGACCCAGCACCAGCACAACGGCAACGAGATCGCGCCAACCTGCAATCCGGGGTTGCCATCTTGCGCCGCCCAGGACCTCGGCATGATGTTCCATCGTGCCCCTCCTGAAGTCACGACGACTCATGGTTGGTGAAAAAGACGGAGCTACGGTTGATTCATGTCAATCGCCATGGAAGACGGCGAGTTTGGCGCTTGCTCCGTCAGTCTGATTGCAGGAGCCGGCGACGAACGCTCCTCAAATGCACGGCGGGCAAGCTGCAAGTGACGCATGACGCCCGTGCCGCACAGGCCAGGGGCTCGATGGCCTTTGCGCTGGGACAACCGACCCTGCAACCGAGCGGCTAGCCTTCACAGCAGGGCGGTGCGCTGCTCCCATTGCGGCTCGTCCGGGGCAGGTCATGGAGAGGCAAGCTATGGAAACCGAAACTCGGCAGATCATCTGGTTCGAAGCACTACGGAACACCGACGTCCCGATCGTGGGCGGCAAGAACGCGTCGCTTGGCGAGATGGTGGCCAACCTGGCGGCCCAAGGTATCAAGGTGCCACGGGGATTCGCCATCCCGGCTGGCGCCTATCGGCGTTTCCTGGAGGAGAATGCACTGGGAGCGACGATGGCGTCGGCGCTCGCAGCCTTTGCCGATGGCAAGCGTACCCTGGAGGAGACTGGTGCCGCGATCCGCCATGCGATCCTGGGCGGAGATTGGCCGGCCGATATTGCCGACGCGGTCTGCCTTGCCTATGAAGCGTTGGGCCGCGAGGCCGGCCGGGCGGACATCGACGTCGCGGTCCGCTCCAGCGCCACCGCTGAAGATCTTCCGGATGCCAGTTTCGCCGGCCAGCAGGAGACCTACCTCAATGTCCGCGGATCGCGTGCCTTGCTCGATGCCTGCCGCCGTTGCTACGCCTCGCTCTTCACTGACCGGGCGATCAGCTATCGGCAGGCCAAGGGAGTGGACCATCTTGCAGTGGCGTTGTCGGTTGGCGTGCAGCGCATGGTCCGCTCGGACCGGGCAGGGGCCGGCGTGATGTTCTCGATCGACACGGAGACGGGATTCGACAAGATCGTCGTGATCAATGCGGCGTGGGGCCTTGGGGAGAACGTCGTCCAGGGATCGGTGGACCCGGACGAGTACGAGGTGTTCAGTCCGCTGCTTTCCGACCCCGCTCTCACTCCGATCATCGGCAAGAAGCTCGGTGGAAAGGCGCGCAAGCTGATCTACGGCAGCGACCCGGCTCGCCCGACAAAGAACGTTCCGACATCAGGCGCCGAACGGACATCCTTCGTGCTGAGCGATCAGGAGATCGTCACGCTGTCGCGCTGGGCCGGCACAATCGCGCGCCACTACGGCCGCCCGATGGATATCGAATGGGCAAAGGATGGCGGGACCGGCGAGGTTTTTATCGTGCAGGCCCGTCCGGAAACCGTGCAATCGCGGCGTGAAGCCAGCGCGGTGCGGACATACCGGATCAAGAGCGCGGGTAGGAAACTCCTTTCGGGCACCAGTATTGGCGAGGCGATCGCAAGCGGCCCGGTTTGCGTCATCGAGAACCGGCAGGACATGGCCCGATTCGTCGATGGCGCCATCCTGGTCACACAGACGACGGACCCTGACTGGGTTCCCATCATGCGGCGTGCCGCTGCGATCATCACGGACCATGGGGGCCGGACTTCGCATGCGGCCATCGTCAGCCGCGAGCTGGGCCTTCCCGCCATCGTCGGGGCCGGAACCGCCACGCATCTGCTGCATGACGAGCAGGAGGTGACGGTATCGTGTGCCGAAGGCCGGGAGGGCTTTGTCTACGAAGGCATCGCGGACTACGAGATCGAGGAAATCGATCTCTCCCGCATCCCTGCGACGCGCACCAAGGTGATGCTGAACCTGGCCAACCCGGCCGCGGCCTTTCGCTGGTGGCGGTTGCCGGCAGATGGCATCGGCCTTGCGCGGATGGAGTTCGTCGTCAGCAACCATATCAAGGTACATCCGATGGCCCTGGTCCGTTATGACACACTCGCGGACAGGAAGGCCAAACAGGCCATTGAGGATCTGGCGGCAGCCTATCCTTGCAAGGCCGACTACTTCGTGGACCGACTCGCGCGCGGCCTGGGCCGGATCGCGGCGGTCCAGTACCCGCGTCCGGTGATCGTGCGCATGAGCGATTTCAAGAGCAACGAATACGCGCATCTCATCGGCGGCGCGGAATTCGAGCCGCGGGAGGAAAACCCGATGATCGGGCTGCGCGGTGCGTCGCGCTACTACTCACCGCGCTACCAGGAAGGATTCGCCCTGGAATGCCGGGCCATCGCACGCCTGCGCAAGGAGTTGGGCTTTACCAATGTCATCGTCATGATCCCCTTCTGCCGCACCGTGAAGGAGGCGGACCGGGTTCTCGAAGTCATGGCGGAGAACGGGCTGGAGCGCCACAAGGACGGCCTCAAGGTTTACGTCATGTGCGAAATTCCGTCCAACGTGATCCTGGCTGATGCTTTCGCCCGGCGTTTCGATGGCTTCTCCATCGGAAGCAACGATCTGACGCAGCTGACACTGGGCGTGGATCGGGACTCCGCCGAGCTTTCGGACCTGTTCGACGAGGAAGATGATGCAGTCAGATGGATGATCCGCAACGTCATTGCGGAGGCGCATCGGGCTGGCGTCCACGTGGGCCTGTGCGGGCAGGCGCCCAGTGACCACCCGGCGTTCGCGAGTTTCCTGGTGGAATGCGGGATCGACTCGGTGTCGGTGAGCCCCGACAGCTTTATCGCGGTCAAACGCCGTATCGCGGCGATGGAAACGCCGCCGGCCGCCGCGGTGAGCGCCGAATCGTGAAGCACATCCTCTCGTCATGTGGCATGCAGGGCGGCGACGCGGGGGGCATGATGACTGACATCGTGACGCTGACGTTGAACCCGGCCGTGGATGTTTCGATACCCCGCCCGTTTCCGAGAAGCTGCGCCCGCGGTCAGCGACGGGCTTGGCCTTGCCATGCCCATCGCATCCTCGTGTAGCGCGGTCCCCCTGCACGATTACGGCAGTGGTCGGCTGCATGCCGGCGCCAGCCTGCCGAGGCTCGCAATTGCGGGTTGTACCCTTTGCGTCCGACGCACGTCTGGCACGCATTGAGGAATTCTTGCAAGACGGACGTACGAAGCCCATGGGCAGCCCGACGCAGAGTGCCCGAGCCGCCCGCACAGTGTGCAATAGTCGTTCATGGCTATGGCCTTCCTGGAGTGTTGCTAAGTCCAGTATCGGAGGGGCGACCAACTATTGCTATCAGGGGGCGCTGATTATGCTATCGGCGTCCCGACGCGCGGTTTGTCCGGGCCTGCCGTTTCTCCCGTAGGTAGAAACGGCAGGCCTGTCAGTGCTGACTGACAGCGGGGAACCGGGATCTCGCAGTGCTGGGCGGGGGCGGCAATACGGCGCCGCCAGATGCTTACATATCGACTTGCGCGCTCGACAACAACTCGTAGGTGAGGCGAATATGTGCCTCCAGCGCGAGCGCAGCGCGCGCTTCCTGACGCGCTACAGCGGCCTCGAAGATCAGGGCATGTTCCTCATGCACGTTGCGGGAGGCAGATTGGTTCGTCCCGAGACGGATGGCGACGTGCCGATAGCGTTCCCCGTGGCGGTATAGCAGCTTCAGCAGATATTGGCTCCACGGCGAGCGGTGCGCCGCGATCAGGGCTTCGTGAAAGTGCCGGTTGGCCTGCTCCCAACCGACCGGGTCCACCGAAGGGCCGCGGGCCTCCGAGGCGCTGAGGCTGTCGAACGCCGCGCGCAACTGCGCCTCCCATTGTGTGTCGCCGTAGCGAATGGACAGACGAAGCGCTTCCGTTTCCAGTTTCACCCGTGTGTCAGTAAGGTCCTGCAGGTCGTCCAGCGAGATCGCCGTAACCCGGTATCCGCGCTGGCCTTCAACGGTCACAAGCGCATCGGACACAAGCAGCGCCAGCGATTCTCGCAGCGTGCCGGCCCCGACTTGATAGCGGTCCTTGAGATGTTCGACTCGCAGGCGCTCGCCGGGGCAGATGCGTCCCTGCACGATGTCCTGCCGCAATTGGAGATAGGCGCGCTCGCATAGCGTGCGCGGCTCGAAGGGCTCGGGAGGCCGAGGGTCGTCGTCTGTCATGCTGTCGCGAGCGATGCGGCGTTTGGTGGATGTCATGCTTCGCTGCCTTTGTCTTCCTGACGCTTGAGGCGATAGGCCAGTTGCGGGCGGGTCAGGCCGAGTTGCCGTGCCGCGCCTGACAGGTTGCCGCCGGCGCGCTCGACGGCAAGGTCGAGAAGCTGGCTCTCCAGCGATTCCAGGCTGAGCCCGCTATCGAGAATGCGCGCGCAGAGAGCCTGCTCGCTGTCCGCCCGCATCGGCGCCAGCCGGCCTCTCGCGCTTACCGTTGCCTGTATCCCGGGCGGCTGGTGCGGAAAAAGATGTTCCAGTTCGATGGTTCCACCCTGCGGCGCAAGGATGACGCCGCGCTCGATCAGGTTCTCGAGTTCCCGCACGTTGCCGGGCCAATCGTGGTGCACGAGGGCCTGCATCGCGCGTTCGCTAATCCCGGAAAGGCGCTTCTGGTGGAGCGCGCTGAAGCGCGCCAGCAGGTGGTTTGCCAGTGGCTCGATATCGGCCGTGCGCTCGCGCAGTGGCGGGATGCAGATCGGATAGACGTTGAGTCGGTACAGCAGGTCGCGTCGGAATCGTCCCTGCGACACCGCCGCCTCAAGATCGACATTCGTTGCCGTGACGAGGCGCACATTGACCTTGCGCGCGGTCTCCGCGCCAAGGCGTTCGATCTCGCCGTCCTGCAGCACGCGCAGCAGCTTGGCTTGCAACGGCAGGGGCAGGTCGCCGACTTCGTCAAGGAAGAGCGTGCCGCCGTCCGCCCGCTCGAAGCGGCCGCTGCGGCTGACGTGCGCGCCGGTGTAGGCGCCCCGCTCGACGCCAAACAATTCGGCTTCGATCAGGTCGGCGGGCAGCGCCGCACAGTTGACGGCGATGAAAGGGCCGGCAGCGCGGGGCGATCCCTGGTGCAAGGCGCGGGCGAAGCGTTCCTTGCCCACGCCAGTCTCGCCGGTCAGCAACACGGTCACCTGCGTGGCGGCGGCGCGGTTAAGCAACGCGTGGGCTTCCTGGAACGCCGGTGAGGCGCCGACGAGCATGCCGGCGGAGATGCCCGGTTCGCGCGCTGACTCGATGGTGGTCACCAGCGCCTGCACCTGGTCGTTGAGTGCGGCGATGGTGTCGAGAAGGGAGTCGTCCTCGAAGTACTGGCGCTGTTCGGCGGCGTCGGGCCATTCGTCGACAGGTCGGCCGACGATCTGACAGTGGTCGGCGCCGCAGGCCGCGCAGCATGTTTCCTTGAAGACGATGAGGCGGCCCATGAAGGCACTCGTGTAGCCGCTGGCGTATCCGAGCAGAACCCAGCAGGCGGGCGTTTCCGCGAGCCCGAAGGCTTGCCGGTGGGCATGGGCTTCCCACGAGTTGTCCCAACGGAATTCTCCGGAGAAGCGGCCAGTCGCGGCGTCGAAATCGAGTTGGACCGGCGTCACGCAGGCAGCGCCTTCGAGCATGTGCAGTTGCGGCCCGACCAGGAAGGCGGCGTCGAGCGAGAGCGCGCCGCGCGTTGTGCGTGCAAACTCGGCGTCGCGCCGGCCAGAGGCGTATCCCATGCGCGTCAGCAGCCGGCGCGCGTGCACGGGCCCCACCGAATGGATCAGGTCCTGCCTCAGGCCGCTCAGTGCGGCGGTATGCAGGAGCACCATGCGGCGTTCGCCCAGCCAGATGGTGCCGCTCTCGGGATCGAAGCGCAGGAGGTGCCGCAGGTCGGCATTCGGAGGGTAACTGAGCTTGGCTTCCACGGCGTGCGCCCCTGTCGTTAGATATGGGTGGAATCTCGATATTCTGGTGGACTATGCCGGGCGTGGCAAGGACTGTCCCGCGCGCACGGCCGGATTCGATCATTTGATGAAGCCGGAGTACATCGACGCGTAGATCATATCGTCAAAGTCGGGAAAGGGGGTGTCGCCCGCTACTCGACCTCTACACGAGACGGCCGTTTCGAGCCGGAAAACTCTCATGGTTTTCCCTGTAAATATCGAGATTTAGCGCAGTGGATCGCCGGGCTGGTACGGCTTCTGCAATACGCCTGACGCGACCGTGCCGCAACGCGAGGCCGGCCGCAGGCATCACCACTGCGAATGCGCTGGCTTGGCCGCTTCCCCGGCGGTGCTGCCCGCTTCGCTACCCCCCGAAAATGACAAGGAGACACTCGTGAGAGGCAACTATGTCCGCGTGGCCGTGGCGCTATGCGCTGCGGCGTGCGGAACACCAGCGGGAGCAACGGATGTGTTCAATCTGGAAGGCTTTGGCCCCGTTTCCCGCGCAATGGGCGGGACCGGTGCGGCGTTTGACATCGGACCCGCGGCGATGATGGCGAATCCGGCAACACTCGGCCTGATGGCCGAGGGGAATCACCTGCATCTTGGGCTCGACGTGGTGACCACCGACATCAAGGCCACCAACACGGCAACCGGCGAGACGGCCCGGTCCGGCAACCACGGCAACAACAACGGGCCTTACTTTGCGCCCGAGGCCGCGTTCGTCTACCGTCATGACAACATCGCGCTAGGCGCTGGCATCTTTGCGGAGGGCGGCCTCGGTACCGAATACGGGGGCAGCAGCTTCCTGTCGCGTACGTCCAATGGCGTGCAGACGGGCCTGGACCAGTTCTCCCGGTTGCTGGTGCTGCGCATTCCGTTTGCGGTGGCCTATCGGCCGACGGACAAGCTGACGCTCGGCGCCTCGCTGGATGCGGTCTGGACGTCGCTCAATCTCGGCACGCTGCTTGACGTCACGCAGATCGGCACGCTTGCCAGTCAGCGGCGAGTGTCCGGCTCGCTGGTGCCTACGCTGCTTTCCGTGCCCGGCCTTTCCGGCGGGTACCTGGGCTTCTCGAACAGCGCGCCCGTCGGTGGTGGCGCCGACGCCTGGGGCATCGGCGGAAAACTGGGGCTGACCTACGACATCACGCCCGATACCCGGGTAGGGCTGGCCTACAACGCGAAAACACGGGTGGGGGATCTTCGTGGGCAGGCAACGCTCGCGGCCGTCAGCACTGTCGCGGGCAACATTCCGTTAAGCGGCGAGGTCAGGGTGCGGGACTTCCAGATGCCGGCGCAGTTCACAGTGGGCATCAGCCACCAGTTCAACGAGCGACTGTCGGCCTCGGCGGACTACCAGCGGGTGTTCTGGTCCAGCGTGATGCGTGACATCAACGTCAGCTTCGTGCATGCGGGTGCAAACCTGGACCTTTCGATCCCGCAGAACTACCGCGATATCAACGTGTTCGGCCTTGGCGTGGCGTACCGATTCGATTCGGGGTGGACGGCGCGCGGCGGGTTCCACTACGCCCAAGAGGCCATCCCGAACGGCATGCTGCTGGCCGTTGTGCCGGCGATTCCGACGACCAGCCTGACCGGCGGCGCGACCTACGTATTCGGCAAGGACGATGCCATCGACTTTGCCCTGTCGGTGGTGCTGCCAAAGACCGTGGGGAATGCCAGCCAGCCGAATACGGCGGTACCGCTTTCCGTGCAGCATTCGCAGTTCAACGTCGTCGTGGCATACCGCAAGCGCTTCTAGCGGATCAAGCCCCCGGGGCGGCGCCGTGCCGCCTTCTCCGGGGGCACATCCCGTCAGCGCGCTGCCGGCGTAATGCCGTACTTGTGCAGCCTGTACGCCAGCGTCGGGCGGCTGATGCCCAGCACACGGGCCGCGCGTGACAGATTGCCGTTGGCCTCCGCCACGGCGGCGCGCAGCATGGCCACCTCCGTTTCCGCAAGACCCTGGCGCCCGATGGCGGCGCCCGACGGCGATTCCGCTTCGCTGGTTTCGCTGACACGGCCAATGCTGCCGCTGCGCTTCAGCATGAACGCGGTGGTATCGATTTCCTCGCCGCTGGTGAACAGGTGGCACAGGTCGAGCGCGCCGCCATCCTCCGCCAGGATGACCGCGCGTTCGATCATGTTCTCCAGCTCTCGCACGTTGCCGGGCCAGTCGTAGGCGAACATCGCGTCCACGGCACGCTCGCGGAAGCCGGTGATGTGCTTGTCATGCTTGCGCGCCATGCGCTGGAGGAACCAGTTCATCATCAGCGGGATGTCGTCGCGGCGCTCTCGCAGCGGCGGCACCTGGATCGGAAAGACGTTGAGGCGGAAGAACAGGTCCTCGCGGAAGTGTCCGGCCTTGACGGCTTCGCGCAGGTTCACGTTCGTGGCGGCCACCACCCTGACGTCGACGTTGCGGGTGCGTGTGTCGCCCACGCGCTCGATCTCGCCCTGCTGCAGCGCGCGCAGCAGCTTGCCCTGCGCCGTGAAGCTCAGCGTGCCGACCTCGTCGAGAAAGAGCGTGCCGCCGTCTGCCCGCTCGAAGCGTCCGGCGCGGGACGTGGTGGCGCCCGTAAAGCCGCCGCGCTCGACGCCAAACAGTTCCGATTCCATCAGGTGTTCGGGAATGGATGCGCAGTTCACCGCAACGTAAGGGCCATCGGCACGCTTGCTCAGACGATGCAGGTTGTTCGCGAAGACTTCCTTGCCGACACCGCTTTCCCCCAGGAACAGCACGGTGGCGTTGGTGGGCGCCACCTTGTTGACCATGTGGCAGACGGTGTTGAAGCCGGCGGAGATGCCGACCACGCCGAAGCTGTTCTCCGGCGCGCTGGAAAGCCGCGCCGCGATGCGGCTCGTGGCGGGCAGGGGCGCCTCGGCCTGTGGCGCCCATTTGACGAAATCGCCGATCCGCAGGAAGCGCAGGTCGTCCTGGGCGTCTTCCCATTCTTCCACCGGCTTGCCTACCACGCGGCATTTGGCGTGCCCCATCCCGCGGCATTCGATTTCCCTCCACAGGATGGGGCGGCCCATGAAGGCGCTGGTGTAGCCGCACGCATAGCCGATCAGCATCCAGCACACCGATTCGTTGCCGATGCCGTAGCCGGCGATGTGGGCTTCCGCCTCGGAACTGTCCACGAGATAGAAGTCGCCGAAGTAGTGGCCGCGCTGGACATCGATATCCAGCGCCACCGGTTCGCAATGCACCATGCCCTCCAGCGAGACAAGCTGCGGGCCGGCCAGGAAGTCGTCATAGGTGTTCAGGCCGGCGCGGACCTTGCGTGCCATTGCCGCGTCGCGCGTGCCAGCCTGGTAGCCGATGCGGGTGATCAAGCCGCGCGCCGTTTCCTTGCCGAGGCTTTCGATCAGTTCCTGCCGCAGGGCGCCAAGCGAGCTGATATGCATCAGCATCATGCGCTGGTCGTCGAGCCAGATGCGGCCCTGCTGCGGTGCAAAGCGCAGGCGCTTGGCGAGGTCGTGAATCGCCGGCACGCGGATTCCATCGGGGGACGCGCGCTTCGGGCTCCCGGCGGAGTGGTCTTGCGCCGATGAATCGGGCTTCGGTATTCCGGGATGCCTTTTCGCCATGATTTCCTCGGTCGCGGCTGGCGCGCTTGCGGTTGCGGGAGCGCGCTGCCGCGCATCGTGCGGACCAGTCGGGCGACTGGCGTCCATCGGCCCCCGCAGGCCATCCAGTGCTTGATAGAAGGAGCTTATCCCCAACTTCCAGATATGGCGATTGGTAATAGCACGCGACATGGTTGTTCCGGCGATGCGGTGATCCGGCGTCGTGGCTGTGCGGTGTGCGCCTCAACGGAGATGTGGCCGGGCTAGACAAAGCGGTCGAAACGGATCTGCCCAAACGGCACCTGGTGCTTGTGCATCAGCAGCGCCTGCACGGCTTCGATCATCGGGGGCGGGCCCGCGAAATAGAAGTCGTAGCCGTCGAGCGGACCCGCCAGCGTGCGCTCGACTTCCTCGTGCACGAATCCTGCCGGTCCCGTCCAGGTGCTTTCCGGCGCCGACAGTACCACCGACAGCGCCAGGCGCTGGTCTTCGGCGAGTGCCTCCAGCGCGTCTACGGCACCGAGATCGGCCTGCCCCCGCGCGCCATAGAAGAAGTGCACACGGCGCGAACCGCCGCCGGCGAGCGCTCCGCGCGCAACCGACAGCATGGGCGCCAGGCCCGAGCCGCCGGCAATGCAGACGATATCGCGGGGGCTGTCATCGCGCAGGTAGGCATGGCCGTACGGTCCGTCGAATGCGATGCTTTCGCCGATTCCGATTTGGTCGAACAGCGCATTGCTGCCGGACCCGCCCGGCACGCGGCGGATCACGAACGTCCAGATGCCTTCCGCGTTGGGCAGGTTGGCCATCGAATAGGCACGGGCGCCCGGTGCATGGGGCGGGTAGAGCAGTGCATACTGGCCGGGCCGGAAGTCTGCCGCGCCCGGCATCTGGAACGTGAATTCGCTCATGTCAGGCGTCAGCGCGCGGCGAGCCAGCAGTTTCGCCGGCCGGCGATGCGCCGGGACGGCCGGGCGATACGCCTCATCGCAGCGAACGCGTATCGTGCAGTCGCTTAGCGGCCGCGACTGGCAGGCAAGGTACTTGCCGCGCTTGCGGTCACGCTCGGAAAGGCCGGGCGCCTCAGGCCAGACGGATTCCATGAGCCCGTCCACAAGGTCGAAGCGGCACGCGCCGCAGCCGCCCACGCTGCACTCGTGCGGCAGGGCCATGCCAGCCCGCAGGGCGCCGCGCAGCAGCGAGTCTTCTTCCGCGGCGACGGTGAACGCCGCGCCGCCTTCGATCGATATCTGGTATTTCATGGGGTTCCGATGGTGGCTGTTGAGTCGTATCGCCCGGCACGTCCTGTGTTACAGGCCCGTCAGGCCGATGCTGTCCCAGAAGTCGCGCAGGGCCGCGCAGGCGCGCGCCTTTGCGTTCGGCGCGTCGGGCAGCGCCGCGCAGTAGGCACCGATCGCATCGTCCGCAAGCGGCGCCCACCGGGCGAGCGCGCCGGCCAGCACGTCACGGTTGCCCGGCGTCTCCAGGGCCATGCGGACGAGCGCGCCGGCCCAGCGCCGGTGCCGCTGGGCGTCGGCAAGCTGCGCGTCAGTCAGCAGGCCGAGCAGGGTGTCGCCGTTGTGGCGCGCCGCCTCGCCAAGCCCGCGCAGTACGGCTTCCTCCATCGCCGGCCGCAATACCAGGCTGAACGCG
The DNA here is from genome assembly GCA_019236395.1 of Cupriavidus sp. Lineage (GTDB taxonomy): Bacteria > Pseudomonadota > Gammaproteobacteria > Burkholderiales > Burkholderiaceae > Cupriavidus. Next base: position 33,881 of record JAFAJB010000247.1, on the reverse strand, counting down.
ACGAAGCACTCTGCCCAGTCCCATGCCACGAGCGCGTGTTCGGCCAGCTTGCGCCAGCCCTGCCACGCCGGGTCCTGCTCCCAGTACCTGCGCTCGTCGGTGCCAAAGCCCACGTCGCCGAAGGTCTGGGACAGCTCGCGCGTGCGATACGCGGTGTGCGTGACCCACCGCAGCGAGTCGGCGGTCTGGTAGGCGGCGCAGTTCGAGATGGTGGACGCGGGCGCCATCTGCGTCAGGTAGGCCGATCCCATCTGCAGCGCGTGGAACAGGTAGCGCGCCGGGGTGTACAGCCGTGCCAGCGTGCCGGCCCAGGCGTGCTCCAGCATGGCGTCGTGGCCGCGTTCAGAGAACTGGTCGAGCAGGCCGGACACGTAGGTTTCCTGGCCGTCCTGCAGCATGTTGTAGGTGCGGTAGACCAGTTCGTCCGGATCGCGGAAGGCGTTCCAGTCGGCGTGTGACAGCGGCGAGGCGTTGCGGTAACGCTTGAACCACTGCGCCATCTCGAAGTTCGGATCGAGTTCGAACGGCGCGTCGGGGTTGTCGGTCGTGTAGTGCAGGTTCGTCGAGACGATCTCGTATTCGCTCGGCTTGCGCCGGCGCGCGGCCAGGTGGCTCCAGGTCTTCAGCGGTTTGAGGACATCGGGTTGCGTGGTCATGCTCGTCTCCGGTTACAGCGTCTTTTCGTAATAGAAGCGGACGTAGTCGTCCGTGGTCTCGATGCGGCCCGCGAACGAGCTGAGGTTGACTTCCAGCTCGGACATCCTGAACGGGCGGCCCAGCGCATCTTCCAGCGTGGCCCGGCGCAGGATCAGCTCGCCGTCGGTGTCGATGCGCACGTATGCAAGCTTGTCGTCGACGCGGATGTCCTTCCCCGGGTTGTCTTCCCGCGCGGCCTCGATGACGCCGTCGGTGATGCTGCTGGCGCGCAGCACGGGGCCGACGCGGTTGTTTCGGTACGCCTCGGCGGTGTTGTGGTCCCTGCTCATGGTCGATTCCTGTGCAATATCAGCAGTTGGCGAACAGTGGTTCGACGCCCTCGACAGCGATGAGGATGTCGTCGCCATCCACCTTGACGGCATACTCGGCAAGCCGGCAGCCGCCGGGGTTGATGCCCTTACCCGTGTTGGCGTCGAAGGTCCACTGGTGGGCCCGGCACATCAGTACGCGCCCGTCGAACTTTCCCTCTGCCAGTGGAATGTCCTGGTGCGGACAGATGCCCTGGAACGCGCGTGGCGGGCCGCCTTCGGGGCGGACGAGCACGATGACGTGGCCGTCCACCTCTACCTCGGCCATGTCGCCTTCCCACAGCTCGTCGAGCGTGGAGACTTTCTGGAAATTCATAGTGACCTCACGCATCGCAAAAGATGAATTCGAGCGACTCCATCGGCTTGATATCGGTGTCGCCGAGCCGGGCGTCGCGGGGGTAGAACTGGTCGCTCCCCTGGCGCCTCACCCGGACGACCTTGCCGGGCCGGGGCGCCACGCGGCGGCCGACTGAATGGTGCGCGGCGGCCGCCGCTACCTCGTCCATCGAGTTCTCCGTATCAACGGCGACGAGCTGCAGCACGAAGTCGTACTGGAAATTCGAAATCACTGGAAACAGTGCCATGTCATCCTCCATCGGGTTGCCGCATCAAGCGGCCTTGATCTGTTCGCGCTGACGGCGGTAAGCCTCTACCCACGCGTACTGGTGCGCGTCGTCGCCAATCTCGCCGGGGGCGAGGTTCATGTACCGGAGCGCGCCTCCCAGGTCGGGCGGCTGGATGTGCCCGGCGAGGAATCGATCGACCAGCGTGAGGTGGTCGCGGTAGCGCACCGGGTCCTGCTGGAAGACCCAGCGGTCGATCTCGGAATTGAAGTGGTAGGTGCGGCCGTTGTAGTCGAGCGGATAGTCCCTGACGTTCCAGCCGTTGCCGGGCACCGCGCAGATTGGCAACTGACTCATGTTGCAGACGATGGGCAGGGTCTCGGGGACGGTCAGGTCCTTCCTGCCCGCGAGCAGGTTGTCGATGATGACGTCCCAGGCATTGCCGAACGTGTCGTTCCAGCCGGGATACTTTTCCTCGAGCCAGTCACGGCAGTCCGGCGTCATGCCGGCGGCCGGGTTCCACCAGACGGTCGGCCGCCAGAACCAGATGCCCATCTGGTAAGCATGGTGCTGGTAGTCGAACTCATTGATCATCTGGTCCCAGTACCAGGGCAGGTCCAGGCCGAGGTCGATCAGCGTGCGCTCGAACTGGCCGACGATCCATTCCGTCATGAACTCCTTGAATGACTCCTTGCGATGCTGCAGCGGCGTGGCGTAGTCCATCGACGTGCCGGTCAGCAGGGAGAACAGGCGCCATGCGCGGGCGATGGCCACGTCCACGAGTTGCTGCGCCTGCTCCTTGCGCCCGTTGGCAATCAGGATCTGCAGTGCCGGGCCGCCGATCTGCGCGTGCCGTGACTCGTCCGTCTGGATACTTGAGATCAGGCTGGCGAAGGTGAAGTCACCGGCTTCCGCCGCATCGGCTGCCAGGCCGAGGAACTGCATGTTGGTGAAGCCCGTTTCGAACGCGAACGTCAGCATCACGGCGATCTCGATCGCGCTGCGCGACATGAACAGATCGTCGAAGGTGCTGCGCGCAGCGATCGCGCCCCATTCGTTGGTGTGATAGGCCTTGTGCGCCCAGTCGAACTGCCGGTCCTTCTGGCAGTAGTCGTGCGGAAAGTAGAGCTGCAACTGCCCGTGGCGGTTCTCGTCGAGCATGCCGAACGTCGCCATGTTGCGCATCCCCGGCGCGCGGCCGAAGCGGGCCATGCGTGCCTCGGCGCTCATCGCGGCGTATTCGCCGAGCGCGATGGCGCCGTAATGCGCCTTCAGGATCGACAGCCAGCCGGGATCGGCGTCCTCGAACATGCGGCTGCGCTCCAGCGCGGCCTTCACGGAGTAGGCGCCGGCGTCCTTCTCGCGCTGAATGCGGACGTACTCCGGATACGACGTCTTGTAAGGCTCGTCATAGGTTTCCCAGACTTCCATGGGCACGCCTTGCGCGCCTGCCATGACTTCCGGGAAAAGGTCGGACTCGGCGACGTACGCCGGCGTCCAGTTCGTTGTGCGGGCAATGTCGTACCACGCTGCGCGTTCCAAAAGCGCCATGGGATATCTCCTTGGTGGATGTCATGTCTTTCTTGATTTGCAGTCCCGGTTGCGAAAGGCCGCGGACCCGGGGCGCCTTCCCTTTCGCAAATGCAATGCCAGCGGGTATGGCGGTGCAGCGGTGCTGCATTGCAAAACCGTTGGAATCCAAGGGATAGCGGGGTACGCCACCGGGCTTGGAGGCCCGAACCTGTGCGCCGCAAAAACGGACGGACCCGCGTGGATTTGAGTTTTTGATGAGATGCGGGCCGTCTTCGCCCGGCGGTGCATTTCATCAATTGATAAGAATCTCGAGAATTGACCGAATGGGCGATTTCATGTGTTTGCCTATGGAATCGATCATTTGATGAAGGTGTCCCAAATCGATTCGACCAAATCATCAAATTTCCGCCATTAGCGGCCCTTTCGGCTCAAAGCGTCGCCTCGGAAAAGGTGCTTTTTCAATCTCGTGCACCTTGCTCCCAGTAGGGGTTTTCCCTGCAAATATCGAGATTTATGCGGATCAGGTGGTTGGCTGGCACAGCTTCTGCAAAGACCGGCTGTCACCGCGTCACCGCGCAGTGGCCAGCGCAGATTCACCGACCACGGACCACGGTTCCACGGACCACCAAGAGGACATGCCCATGACTTCCCCCTCCGCCACAACCGGCGACGCACTGCCAGACGTCGATGTCACGCGCAAGTTCGTGAGCCGCGTCGAGCGCCATGCCGATGGGCTGGTGAGCTTCGAGTTCGCCATCGGCTGGCCGGAGTTGAGCGTGGACCTGCTGCTGCCGGAGCCGGCCTTCACGGCCTTCTGCGACCGGCATCAGGTGACGAGGCTGGAAACCTGAGGCGGCGCAGACCGCCGAGGCCCCATTTCATAAAAGTACCAGGAGACATCCGCATGAATATCGATCTGCAGACCCGCGAGATCACGCCGTTGCGGCAAACGTTCGCGCACGTTGCACGACTTGTCGGCGAAGGCAAGGCCGCAACGCGCTACCAGGAGGCCACCTATGGCGGTCAGCCCATGGCCAACTTCCACTACCGGCCGACGTGGGACCCGGCGCATGAGCTGTTCGACGCCAGCCGCAGCCGGATCCGTCTGGCTGACTGGCAGGCCCTGAAGGACCCGCGCCAGTTCTACTACGCCACGTGGACGATGACCCGCGCGCGCCAGCAGGAGGCGGTGGAGGCCAACTTCCAGTTCGTGGAGTCACGCGGGCTGGCCGCTTCGATGAGTGACACGCTGCGCACGCGGCTGCTGGAGGTGCTGCTGCCGCTGCGTCACGTGGCCTGGGGCGCGAACATGAATAACGCCGCGATCTGCGCCTATGGCTACGGCACGGCGTTCACCGCGCCAGCCATGTTCCATGCGATGGATCACCTCGGCATCGCGCAACTGATCACGCGCCTGGCGCTGGCACTGGACGAACCCGACGTGCTGGATACGGGCAAGCGCGCCTGGCTTGACGATGCGTGCTGGCAGGATCTGCGCCGCTATGTGGAAGACACCTTCGTCCTGCAGGACCCGGTGGAGCTGTTCGTTGCGCAGAACCTCGCGCTCGATGGCCTGCTGTACCCGCTGGTCTATGGCCACTATGTGGACGACCACCTCACGCTGCATGGCGGCACGGCGGCGGCCATGCTGACCAGCTTCATGCCCGAGTGGCACGACGAGACCACGCGCTGGGTAGACGCCGTCGTGAAGACGATGGTCGCGGCCGCGGAGCCCGAGGCCGCCGCGAACCGCGAACTGCTGACGCAGTGGTTCCGGCACTGGGCCGGCCGCGCCACGCAGGCCCTGGCGCCGATTGCCGAACTGGCGCTCGGTGAGCACGGTGCCGCCGCGCTGAGCGAGGTTTCCGCCGCGCTCGATGCACGCGCCGCGAAGCTCGGCCTTGCGCTCTGACCCGTCACACGTCCGGACTTCTTGCAGAGGAACAACCATGTCCCAGGTTTTTATCGCCTTCCAGGCCAATGAGGAATCGCGTCCCGTCGTCGAAGCGATCGTGACTGACAACCCCGAGGCGGTGGTCAGCTATCCCACGGGGCTCGTCAAGATCGATGCCCCGGGCCGGCTCACCATCCGTCGCGAAACCATCGAGGAACAGACCGGCCGGCCGTTCGACCTGCAGCAGCTACACGTGAACCTGGTCACGCTGTCGGGCCAAATCGACGAAGACGACGACCAGCTCACGTTGAGCTGGAACCACTGAACGCCGCTGGACGCACAGCACCGCACATACCGACAAGAGGAGACACACCATGGATACCCGCGTTGCCAAGAAGAAGCTTGGCCTGAAGGAGCGGTACGCCGCCATGACCCGTGGCCTGGGCTGGGAGACCACGTACCAGCCGATGGACAAGGTCTTTCCCTACGACACCTACGAAGGCATCAAGATCCACGACTGGGACAAGTGGCAGGACCCGTTCCGCCTGACCATGGATGCCTACTGGAAGTACCAGGGGGAGAAGGAAAAGAAGCTGTATGCGGTGATCGAGGCCTTCGCGCAGAACAACGGCCAGCTTGGCGTCAGCGATGCCCGCTATATCAACGCACTGAAGCTGTTCCTCCAGGGCGTGACGCCGCTTGAATACTGTGCGCACCGTGGCTTTGCGCATGTTGGCCGTCAGTTCACGGGCGAGGGCGCGCGCGTGGCTGCGCAGATGCAGTCCATCGACGAACTGCGCCACTACCAGACCGAGACGCACGCTATCTCGCACTACAACAAGTACTTCAACGGCCTGCACCGGTCGCACCACTGGTTCGACCGTGTCTGGTACCTGTCCGTGCCGAAGTCGTTCTTCGAAGATGCCTGCACCGCCGGCCCATTCGAGTTCCTGACGGCCGTGAGCTTTTCGTTCGAGTACGTGCTGACGAACCTGCTGTTCGTACCCTTCATGTCTGGCGCGGCACACAACGGCGATATGAGCACCGTCACGTTCGGCTTCTCGGCGCAGTCCGACGAATCGCGGCACATGACGCTGGGCATCGAGTGCATCAAGTTCATGCTCGAGCAGGATCCCGGCAACGTGCCCATCGTGCAGCGCTGGATCGACAAATGGTTCTGGCGCGGCTACCGCCTGCTGACCATCGTGGCGATGATGCAGGACTACATGCTGCCCAAGCGCGTGATGAGCTGGAAGGAGGCGTGGGAGATGTACGCCGAGGGCAGCGGCGGTGCGCTGTTCAAGGACCTGGCGCGCTACGGCATCCGTGAGCCGCGCGGCTGGAAGGACGCCTGCGAGGGCAAGGACCACATCAGCCACCAGGCGTGGGCCACTTTCTACAACTACGGCGCCGCAGCGCCATTCCATACGTGGATCCCGCAGGACGGGGAAATGCAGTGGCTTTCGCAGAAGTATCCCGAAAGCTTCGACAAGCTGTATCGCCCGCGCTTCGAGTACTGGCGCGAGCGTGCCGACGAAGGCCGCCGCTTCTACAACAAGACGCTGCCGATGCTGTGCACCACCTGCCAGGTCCCGATGTTCTTCACCGAGCCCGGCGATGCCACGAAGATCTGCTACCGCGAGACCAGCTACTTCGGCAACAAGTATCACTTCTGCTCCGACCACTGCCAGCACATCTTCGAGGATGAGCCGGAGAAGTACGTGCAGAGCTGGCTGCCGGTGCACCAGATCTACCAGGGGCACTGCTTCCCCGAAGGCACGGACCCGACGGCGGAAGGCTTCGATCCGCTGACGGCCGTCCTGCAGTACTACGAAATGAACATCGGGCGGGACAACTTCGACTTCGAGGGATCGGAGGACCAGAAGAACTTTGCCGCCTGGACAGGAGAGAAAGCATGAGCGTCGTCGCCAATCCCGCCGCCGGGGTGCCTTACCAGTTCCCCATGAAGGACGTGCGTGAAAACTTTCCCGCGCCGCTGCTGTACATCGGATGGGAAGACCACCTGATGTTCTGCTCGCCGGTCTGCGTGCCGCTGCCGCCCGAGATGCCGTTCGGCGCGCTCGTCAGCCAGGTACTGCCCGGCATTTACGCCGAGCACCCCGACTTCGAGCGTATCGACTGGAACACGGTGCAGTGGTTCAAGTCGGGCAAGCCGTGGACGCCCGACCCGGCCGCCTCGCTCGCCGCGAACGGGCTGGGCCACAAGGACGTCATCCGTTTTCGCACGCCGGGCCTTTCCGGCATCAACGGTTCCTGCAGCTAAAGCCATGTGCAACCAAATCACCATTGAACCCCTTGGCGCCACGCTGGACGTGGCGGAGGGCCAGACGCTGCTCGACGCGGCGCTGCGTTCGGGCGTGTACATACCGCACGCCTGCGGGCACGGGCTGTGCGGCACGTGCAAGGTACAGGTGACCAGCGGAGAAGTGGACCATGGCGCGGCCAACCCGTTCGCGCTGATGGACTTCGAACGGGAGGAGGGCAAGACGCTCGCCTGCTGCGCGACGGCGCTTACCGATGTCTGCATCGAGGCCGACATCGATGAGGAACCGGATGCCCGCGTCATCCCGGTCCGCGATTTCGCGGCGACGGTGACGCGCATCGAAACGCTCACGCCCACGATCAAGGGGCTGCGCCTGAAGCTGGACCAGCCAATCGACTTCCAGGCCGGGCAGTACGTGATGGTCGAGATTCCCGGGCTGGGGCAGCAGCGAGCGTTCTCGATCGCCAACGCGCCCGCCGAAGTCGCGGAAACCGGCGAGATCGTGTTGCAGGTGCGCCGCGTGCCCGGCGGGGCGGGAACCGGCGTGCTGCATGAGCAGGTGCAGGTCGGGGACGTGCTGCGCGTGAGTGGCCCCTATGGCCGCTTCTTCGTGCGGCAGTCGGCGGGCATGCCGATGCTGTTTGTCGCAGGGGGGTCGGGTCTTTCCAGCCCTCGCTCGATGATCCTCGACCTGCTTGCGGGCGGCTGCGCGCTTCCCATCACGTTGATCAACGGTCAGCGCAGCCTGGAAGAGCTGTACGGCCACGACGAGTTCGTCGACCTGGCTGCGCGACACCCCAACTTCCAGTACGTGCCCGTGCTCTCCGGCGAGCCGGAAGACAGCGAGTGGCGCGGTGCGCGGGGCTATGCGCACGATGCCGCGCGGACGCTGTTCGACGGGCAGTTCGCCGGCCACAAGGCGTACCTGTGCGGGCCCCCGCCGATGGTGGAAGCCACGATCGGCACGCTGATGCAGGGGCGGCTTTTCGAGGAGGACATCTACACCGAGAAGTTCCTCTCGGCGGCAGATGCCGATGCGCAGCGCAGCCCGCTGTTCCGGCGCGTGTGAGAGGAGGGCCGTGCAATGCCGGATGAAAGACCAAAGGTTGACGTCTGCGTGGAGCAGACCCAGGAGCACTACGTCTGCGCGACGAGCGAAAGCCTGCTGGCCGGCATGTTGCGCCTTGGGCGGAAGGGCATCCCGGTGGGCTGCATCAACGGCGGCTGCGGGGTATGCAAGGTGCGCGTCATCGAAGGCCGCACGGCGCGTCTGGGGCCGCTCAGCCGGGCGCACGTCAGCGCTGAAGAGGAAGCACAGGGCATCACGCTGGCATGCCGCGAGGCACCGCTGACCGCCGTGCGGCTTGCCGTGCTGGGCCGGATCGAGAAATCGTTCTTCAAGGGCTTCGCCGCGTCTGCGGGGGCGCAGCCCGAACACAAACCGCAGTGAGACTCTTAACGAGGAGACAGACATGGGTGTTCTACGAATTGGGCATGCAAGCCTGAAAGTGATGGACATGGCCGCCGCGCTGCGGCACTACGAGAACGTGCTGGGCATGAAGGTGACGATGCAGGACAAGGCCGACAACGTCTACCTGAAGTGCTGGGACGAGTGGGACAAGTACTCGCTGATCCTCACACCGTCGGACCAGGCCGGCCTGAACCACCTTGCCTACAAGGTCGAGAATGACGCCGATCTCGACGAACTGCAGGCCAGGATCGAAGCCTGGGGCATCCGGACCACGATGCTGCCCGAGGCAACGCTGCCGTCCACGGGACGGATGCTGCAGTTCCTGCTGCCAAGCGGCCACGACATGCGGCTTTACGCCATGAAGGAACTGGTCGGCACGGAGGTTGGCAGCCGCAACCCGGACCCGTGGCCGGACAACATCAAGGGCGCGGGCGCGCATTGGCTGGACCATGCGCTGCTGATGTGCGAACTGAACCCCGAGGCGGGCATCAACACCGTGGCGGACAACACCCGCTTCATGCGGGAGGTGCTTGGCTTCTTCCTGACGGAGCAGGTGCTGGTGGGGCCGGATGGCTCGGTGCAGGCGGCGACGTGGCTTGCCCGCAGTTCCACGCCGCACGATATCGCCTTCGTTGGCGGCCCGCGCAGCGGCTTGCACCACATCGCGTTCTTCCTCGACTCATGGCACGACGTGCTCAAGGCCGCCGACGTCATGGCGAAGAACAAGACGAAGATCGATGTTGCGCCCACGCGCCATGGCATCACGCGCGGGGAGACGATCTATTTCTTCGACCCGAGCGGCAACCGCAACGAGACGTTCGCCGGGCTGGGCTACCTTGCGCAGCCGGACCGTCCCGTCACGACGTGGAGCGAAGACATGCTGTGGACCGGCATCTTCTATCACACCGGCGAAGCGGTGCCGTCCTTTACGGACGTGTACACCTGATCGCTTCCATGCCGGCCGCCATCCCCATGATCACTTTCCGCAGACTGCCATGTCCCTGACCGCTTCCAACGCGCTCCGTGTGAGCGAACCTCGTCCCCATATCACGCTGCCGGCAGCACAGGCCGCGGTGACGGCCGCGGTGGCGGAGGCAGCGAAGCAGGGCCTGCGCATCAACGTGGCCGTGGTGGATGGCGGTGGCGCGCTGGTGGCCTTTGCGCGCATGACGGGCGCCTTCCTGCACTCGATCGACATTGCCATCGACAAGGCGCGGACGTCGGCCGGCTTCGGCTTTCCCACTGCGCAGTGGGGCGAGTTGCTGGCCGAAGACGAGCCGTTGCGCCTGGGCCTGGCAACTCGCCCGGGGCTTGTGATCTTTGGCGGCGGCCTGCCGATGCGCGAGGCGGGCGAGGTCATCGGCGGCATCGGCGTGTCTGGCGGCTCGGCCCGGCAGGACGAAGCCTGTGCGCGCGCCGGCCTGTACGCCATCGGCCTGCAATGAAATTTTCTACTCAACCAGGACAGCGACTGTCTGGGACTGTCTGCCTCGGGAATCCGACCGTGAAGCAATTCCGCAATTTCATCAATGGCGAGTTCGTCGCCACCAACAAGACGTTCGAGAACCGCGCGCCGGTCGATAACCGGGTGATCGGGCTCGTGCACGAGGCGGGGCAGGCCGAAGTGGATGCCGCCGTCGCCGCCGCGCGCGCCGCGCTGCATGGCGACTGGGGGCGCATGCCGGTGGCCCGGCGCGTTGAACTGCTGCATGCCGTGGCCGACGAGATCAATCGCCGCTTCGACGATTTCCTCGAAGCCGAACTGGCCGACACCGGCAAGCCGCGCAGCCTCGCCGCGCATATCGACATCCCGCGCGGCGCCGCCAACTTCAAGATCTTCGCCGACATCGTCAAGAACGCACCCACCGAAAGCTTCGAGATGGCCACGCCAGACGGCGGCACGGCGATCAGTTACGCGCTGCGCGCCCCGCTGGGCGTGGTGGCGGTGGTCTGCCCGTGGAACCTGCCGCTGCTGCTGATGACTTGGAAGGTGGGCCCCGCGCTGGCCTGCGGCAACACGGTGATCGTCAAGCCTTCCGAGGAGACACCGGCCACGGCCACGCTGCTGGGCGAGGTGATGGAGAAGGTCGGCGTGCCCAAAGGCGTCTACAACGTGCTGCACGGCTTCGGGCCGGGCTCGGCCGGTGAGTTCCTGACCCGCCATCCCGGCGTCAACGGCATTACGTTCACCGGCGAGACGCGCACTGGCGAGGCCATCATGGCCGCGGCGGCAAAAGGCGTGCGGCCGGTCAGCTTCGAGTTGGGCGGCAAGAACGCCGGCATCGTCTTTGCCGATGCCGACTTCGACAAGGCCGTGGCCGGCATCGCGCGCAGCGCGTTCGAGAACTGTGGGCAGGTCTGCCTGGGAACTGAGCGTGTGTACGTGCAGCGGCCGATCTTCGACAGGTTCGTGCAGGCGCTCAAGGAGAAAGCGGAATCGCTGCGCATCGGGCCGTCCGACGCCCCGGGCGTGGGCCTTGGCCCGCTGATCTCGGCCGAGCACAAGGCCAAGGTGATGTCCTACTACGACGTGGCGCGCAGCGAGGGCGCGACGGTGGTGACCGGCGGCGGCGCACCTTCCATGCCGTCCGAACTTGCCGAAGGCCATTGGGTGCAGCCGACGATCTGGACCGGCCTGCCCGAAAGCGCGCGCGTGATCCGCGAAGAAATCTTCGGGCCCTGCTGCCACATCGCGCCGTTCGACACCGAGGAGGAAGCCATCGCGCTGGCCAACGCCACCGACTATGGGCTGGCCACCACGGTCTGGACGCAGGACCTTGGCACGGCTCACCGCATGGCGCATGCCATCGACGTCGGGCTGTGCTGGATCAATAGCTGGTTCCTGCGCGACCTCCGTACGGCATTCGGCGGGGCCAAGGCATCGGGTATCGGCCGCGAGGGCGGCGTCCATTCCCTGGAGTTCTACACCGAGCTGCGCAACGTGATGGTGAAGCTATGAGCGAGAGCGAAATTCAGGTACCCGAAACCCGGTACGTGCGAACGGGGGCGGTGACAACCCACGTGCATGACGTTGGCCGGGGGGCGCCCGTGCTGCTGCTGCACGGGTCGGGCCCGGGAGTCAGCGCGTGGGCCAACTGGCGCCCGGTGCTGCCGGCGCTGGCCCGCGAACGCCGCGTGATCGCGCCGGACATGCTCGGCTTCGGCCAGAGCGACCGTCCGGCCGGACAGGTCTACGGCATGGACGTCTGGGTGCAGCAGGCCCTGGACCTGCTCGATGCACTGGAACTGCCGCAGGTCGATCTCGTCGGCAACTCGTTTGGCGGCGCGCTGGCGCTGGCGCTTGCCATCCGTGCACCGGAGCGGGTACGGCGGCTTGTGCTGATGGGATCGGTCGGGGTGCCATTTCGCATCACGCCGGGGCTGGACGCGGTATGGGGCTATGAGCCGTCGCTGGAGGCAATGCGGGGGCTGCTGGACCTGTTCGCCTACGACCGTGGCCGCGTGACCGACGAACTGGCCCGGCTGCGGTACGAAGCCAGCGTGGCGCCCGGCGTGCAGGAATCCTATGCCGCGATGTTTCCCGCGCCGCGTCAGCGGTGGGCCGACGCGATGGCCAGCGCCGAGGCGGATATCCGCGCGCTGCCGCACGAGACGCTGGTGGTCCACGGCCGGGAAGACAAGGTCATTCCGCTGTCCAATTCGCTGACGCTGGCGGACTGGATTCCCAACAGCCAGCTCCATGTTTTCAGCCGTTGCGGCCACTGGACGCAGATCGAGCACAGCGCGCGCTTCGCTAGGCTGGTGAGCGACTTCCTGGCCGAAGCCGACGCCGCCGCACTCGCTTGAACCGAATTTCACGTATCGAGGAACACTCATGGACGCTACAAAGATCCAACACTACGGCGACGCGCTCTACGAATCGCTCTTGACGCGCAAGCCGCTGGAACCGCTCACGGACCGCGAACCGGACATCACCATCGAAGACGCGTACCGGATCCAGTTGCGCATGATCGGCCGCCGCCTTGAAGCGGGTGAGACCGTGATCGGCAAGAAGATCGGCGTGACCAGCCGGGTGGTGATGGACATGCTCGGGGTGGACCAGCCCGACTTCGGCCATTTGCTGTCGGGCATGGTCTTCAACGAGGGCGAGCCGGTGGACACAGCCAGGATGATCGCGCCGAAGGCAGAGGCTGAAGTGGCCTTCGTGCTGTCGCGAGACCTCTGCGGGCCGGGTGTGACCGCAGCCGATGTACTGCGCGCCACCGACTGCGTGATGCCGTGCTTCGAGATCGTCGATTCCCGCATCCGCGACTGGAAGATTCGCATCCAGGACACCGTGGCCGACAACGCGTCGTGCGGCGTCTTCACGCTCGGCGGCACGCGCCGCAGCCCGCGCGACCTCGATCTCGCACTTGCAGGCATGGTGCTGGAGAAGAACGGCGAGATCGTGAGCACCTCGTGCGGCGCCTCGGTGCAGGGATCGCCTGTCAATGCGGTGGCGTGGCTCGCGAATACGCTGGGCCGCTTCGGTATCGCGCTGAAGGCAGGCGACGTGATCCTGTCGGGCTCGCAGTCGCCGCTGGTGCCCGTCAAGCCGGGCGACAGCCTGTATTGCAGCGTGGGCGGGCTGGGCGGGACCTCGGTGCGCTTCATCTGACTCATACCCATCGGGAAACCAGACCATGACACTGAACCGGGAAACCATCGAAGCGCTTGCCGCGCATGTCGAGGGCGCGCAACTTGCCGTGCGCGACATCACGAAGATCACCGACGAATACCCCGACCTCGACTGGGCCGACGCCTATGACATCCAGGACGAGATCCGCCGGCGCAAGGAATCGCGCGGCCTCAGGACGGTGGGGCTGAAGGCCGGGCTCACATCGTTCGCCAAGATGAAGCAGATGGGGGTGGAGACGCCGGTGTTCGGCTTTGTCAGCGAAGACATGGCGCGGCCGGACGGCGGCGAGATCCGCATGTCGGAGTTGATCCACCCGAAGGTGGAGGCCGAGATCTGCATTGTCACCAAGGCACCGCTGCGGGGCCCGGGCTGCCACGTGGGCAGCGTGCTGGCGGCCATCGACTTCATCGTGCCGGCGGTGGAAATCATCGACAGCCGCTACCGCGATTTCAAGTTCGACCTGAAGAGCGTCATTGCCGACAACACCTCGGCGGCGCGCTTCGTGGTGGGTGGACGCGCACGTAGCCCGGAAGATCTCGACCTGCGCACGCTCGGCGTCGTGCTGGAGAAGAACGGCCGCGCCGTCGCCATGGCCGCCGGCGCGGCAGTGCTGGGCCATCCTGCCGCGGCCGTGGCGATGATGGCGAACCACCTCGGCGCGCGCGGACAGGAAATTCCGGCCGGCACTTTCATCATGACCGGCGGCGTGACAGAGGCGATTGCCGTTGCGGCGGGCGATAGCGTGTGCGTCCGCTTCCAGGACCTGGGCAACGTATCGATGCGCTTTGTGGAATGACCGCCAATCGCCAGAAAAAACCAGTGGAGACCACTTCAATGACCCGCAAAATCAAATGTGCCCTGATCGGTCCCGGCAATATCGGTACCGATCTGCTCGCCAAGCTGCAGCGCAGCCCGGTGCTCGAGCCCGTGTGGATGGTTGGCATCGACCCGGAATCCGACGGCCTCAAACGCGCCCGCGAGATGGGAATCAAGACGACGTCCGACGGCGTGGACGGCCTGCTGCCGCATGTGCTTGCCGACGGCGTGCAGATCGCCTTCGATGCGACCAGCGCCTATGTCCACGCCGACAATTCGCGCAAGCTGAACGCGCTTGGCGTACTGATGATCGACCTGACGCCTGCGGCCATCGGCCCGTACTGCGTGCCGCCGGTCAACCTGCGCGAGCATCTCGGGCGCGCCGAGATGAACGTCAACATGGTCACCTGCGGCGGCCAGGCCACGATCCCGATGGTGGCCGCCGTGAGCCGCGTGCAGCCGGTTGCCTACGGCGAGATCGTGGCCACGGTGTCCAGCCGGTCGGTGGGGCCGGGCACGCGCAAGAACATCGACGAATTCACGCGCACCACGGCAGGGGCGGTGGAGCGCGTGGGCGGCGCCGCCAAGGGCAAGGCCATCATCATCATCAATCCGGCGGAGCCGCCGCTGATCATACGGGATACCGTGCATTGCCTGACGGAAGCCGAGCCGGACCGTGAGGCGATCACTGCCTCGATCCACGCCATGATTGCGGAAGTGCAGAAGTACGTGCCGGGCTACAAGCTCGTCAACGGCCCGGTATTCGACGGCAATCGCGTGAGCGTCTTCCTGGAGGTGGAGGGCCTTGGTGACTACCTGCCGAAATATGCCGGCAATCTGGACATCATGACGGCCGCCGCCGCGCGCACCGCCGAGATGTTCGCCGAGGAAATACTGAAGGGCGAACTGACCCTGCAAGCCACCCCTGCCGCCGTGGCAGCCTGAGGAGACGCACGACATGACTACGCTGAAAGGCAAGACCATCACCGTCCACGACATGACGTTGCGTGACGGCATGCACCCGAAGCGCCACCTGATGACGCTCGAACAGATGACCACCATCGCGCAGGGCCTGGACGCCGCAGGCGTGCCGCTGATCGAGGTCACCCATGGCGACGGGCTGGGCGGCTCGTCGCTCAATTACGGCTTTCCCGCGCATAGCGACGAGGAATACCTGGGGGCCGTGATCCCGCTGATGAAGCAGGCCAAGGTCTCGGCGCTGCTGTTGCCCGGTATCGGCACCGTGGATCACCTGAAGATGGCGCGCGAGCTTGGCGTGCACACCATCCGCGTGGCCACGCACTGCACGGAGGCCGATGTCTCGGAGCAGCACATCAGCTACGCGCGCAAGCTCGAGATGGACACCGTGGGATTCCTGATGATGGCGCACATGAACAGCCCGGAGGGCCTTGCGCGACAGGCCAGGCTGATGGAGAGCTATGGCGCCAACTGCATCTACGTCACCGATTCGGCAGGCTACATGCTGCCCGATGATGTCAGGGCGCGGTTGCGCGTGGTGCGCGACGCGCTCCGGCCGGAGACGGAACTTGGATTCCACGGGCATCACAACATGGCGATGGGCGTCGCCAATTCGCTGGCCGCGATCGAATGCGGCGCGACGCGCATCGACGCCGCCGCCGCCGGGTTAGGGGCCGGGGCGGGCAACACGCCGATGGAGGTGCTGGTGGCCGTCTGCGACCGCATGGGCATCCATACCGGCGTGGACGTGTGGAAGATCCAGGACGTTGCCGAAGACCTCGTGGTGCCGATCATGGACTTCCCCATTCGTATCGACCGCGATGCGTTGACGCTGGGCTACGCGGGCGTGTACGGCAGCTTCCTGCTGTTTGCCAAGCGTGCCGGCGAAAAGTACGGCGTGCCTGCGCGCGACCTGTTGGTCGAACTCGGCCGGCGCGGCATGGTGGGCGGCCAGGAAGACATGATCGAGGACACGGCGCTCACGATGGCCCGCGAGCGCGGGCTCCGGCAAGTCGCGTGAGCACAGTCTGATTACCCGTGGGATTGTTGGAGAAAAACCATGCCGTTTGCGCAGATTTACATGATCGAAGGCCGTACCGTGGAGCAGAAGCGCGCCGTGATACAGAAAGTCACGGCTGCGCTGGTGGAGGCGACGGGAGCGCCAAAGGAGAACGTCCGCGTCTGGATCCACGATGTGCCGAAGGAGAACTGGGGCATTGCCGGTGAATCGGCGAAGGACCTTGGGCGCTAGGTGGTGCCGTCGTGGGGGGCGGCGACGATCGCACCCCGAGGGCGGATCACTGGCGTTCATGGTCAGTTCTCCCGCGCCGCACGGCCGCGTTGCCGCAACTGCTGTCGTGACAGACTCTGCCCAGACCTCCCATCGCCGATCGCTACCCCCGTCAGGCCTCGTTTGGAGATAGCCAGGCAGCCCTGGGAGCTTGCGTCGGGTTCGCCGGGGCCTGCTCCAGGAGGCTGGCGGCAAAGTCGTTGATATCTTGCAACGCTTCTCCACTGGCGATATCCCGTTGCAGCAGAACCAGCGCCGGATGCGGAGGCCGCCCAACTGTCATCGCAATCTCTTCCGCGGCGCGGAATCCGCCGCGCGAGGCCATGATAGCCACTGCGGCCAAGCCACCCTGGAATGTCCGGTGGTCTTTCAGGAAGCTGCGCATTGGCGCCGCCAGGTGTCCGACCCATACGGGTGCCATGACCACCAGCTTCTCGCAGTCGGTCAAGGCCGGGCCTGTGTACCGATAGGGCACGTGTCGGCGCAGGACGTTGTCAAGCACACATCGTACGTCGCCCCACAGGCCGGAACGACTGACCGTGTCCGCGATTTCAAAGATCGGGCAATCGAGCCGATCGGCCAGCATCTGCGCGGCCTCTCGTGTGGTGCCGGTCCGCGAATAGAAAACAACAGCGATGTTGTACATGGCAATTTCCCGTTGGCAAGGACCGATGTGCGCTGGCTCAGTTGTCAATGGAAAGACTAGTTGCCGTCCGGCCAATCGGTTTGACGTGTATCAAGCGCTGGGCGTGGCGTACTGCTACCGCGCGTCGAGCGCTTCCCGGTCCAATAGCGCAATTTGCTTGCCGTTGACGCGAATGAGTCCTTCCTGCTGAAGACGGGACAAGGTGCGGCTGACCGTTTCCAGTGTGATGCCCAGGTGGCTGCCAATGTCTTCCCGCGTCATGCGCAGCGTAAAGTCCCGCGGTGAATAGCCACGACGTCCGAGCCGGTCCGAGATGCTGAGGAGAAAGGACGCCACCCGTTGCTCGGCGGTGAGGTTGCCGAGCAGCGCCATCTGTCCGGTCTCCCGGACGATCTCTGCACTCATGATCCGATGAACGTGCTGCTGCAGGGATTTGATCTCCCGGCAAAGCGCTTCCAGCAAATGGAACGGAATCACACACACGGTGCTGTCCTCGAGGGCGATCGCATCGCACGTATGAGATTCGGTGGCAATGCCGTCCAGACCAAGCGTTTCGCCGGGCAGGAAGAATCCGGACACATACTCACGCCCGCATTGATGTGCCACGACAGTCTTGAACGAGCCCGAGCGCAGTGCATAGACATTCTGGAACAGGTCTCCCGTGCTGTAGAGGAGTTGACCCTGTTTCACCGATCGCCAGTTGCGCACCGCAATGTCCAGGCGCGCGACATCGGCGTGATTCAGATTGGATGCCATGCAAAGGTGCCGCAGCATGCAGGTGGAGCATTGGGCAGTTGATGGCGACGCCTTCCCGGGGGCCGGGCGCGCATGCAGCGTTGGAGTCTGGGGGGCGTCGGCGACGGCCACGTCGGCCGAAGGCGAAATGCTTGTCTCGAACATCGTTGTCTCCTTGCGAGCAACTGACTCACATACCACGGATTCGCGCGTCTGATGCGCGCTCGCGCCGCGGGTTAGAACTCCCGCCGTTGCCTGACCGCGTCCGCCATCCTCAGCAGCAGCGTGCGCAACTCCGCAACTTCGAGCGTCTTGTCAAAGCAGTACTTTCCTCCCGCCATGAGACATGCTCGGCGCATCTGCGGGGTTCCCTCGTTGGCCAGCACGATCAGCGTGCTGGCCGGCAATGCGTCGGCCAGCGTGCGAATGCGTGTCATGGACACGCTCTCGGCGGCGTTCAGTCCGATCAGCACGACATCGGGCCGCAGTGCCACGAGTTGGGGCACATCGGCTTCCACATCGCTCGCCGCGCCCGCCACACACAGACCGTGGAGGCTCTTCAGCATTTGCAGTTGCCTTGTCCGGACGGCCGGCGTCCTTTCGATCAGGTACACGGTGAGGCTTTTGATTTCGGCGCACGGGTTCATGCGTTCAGTATCGTGGCCATCCCGCTCGTGCGAAAGCAGGCGGCACTGAGAGTCTCGTCGGTGTCGAATCCGGCTTTGTCAGGCTTTCCTGACGGACGGGTGGGGTTCCGGGAAACTGGGAAACCGGGAATTCTGCGGCCACGAAGCGCCATTGCCTTGATGCAGGACAACCGGAAGAGGCGTGTGAGTGCCAAGCTGAATTCCATCTCCCACATAGCACTTCCGGGCCGGTATCCAAGTGGATAGTTTCAGGCATCCACTGCCCGGCAGGAGGCGGTAGTGACACACAATGCAGCCCGGCGATTCCAGTTCATCTCCAGTGACTCCAGCTCCATCCCGGAACACGGTTGCCATCGCGGGCATCCTGCTGCTGGCGTACAAGCTGCTGGTCAATGACCGCGCCAAGTTCAGCGGCCTGCTGGTTGGTCTCACATTCTCGGTGTTCCTGATGATCGAGATGACATCGCTGTTCGCCGGCGTATTGAACCGGTCGTCGTCCACGGTGTTCAACATAGGCGCCAGCATCTGGATCATGGACCCGGCCGTCAACACGGTTGCCAACACGATTGGCATGCCGGACTACGTGCTCGATGCCGTGCGCAGTATCGACGGCGTACGCTTCGCGGTTCCGCTCTATTCCGGCGGGGCGCTTGTGCGGCTCAGGAGCGGCACCTATCAGCCGGTAACCGTGATCGGCATCGATGACACTAGCCTGTTCGGCCGGCCCAGCGTCATTCGAGGCAGCATCGATGACCTCTTTGCCGAGAATGCCTTCCTGGTCGTCAAGGATGCCGAGATTTCCAAGCTGGAGAACCCCGATGTCGGCACGGATTTCGAGATCAACGACCATCGTGGCGTGATCGTCGGGGTTGCCGAGGTCTCGACCAGCGGGCTGTTTGGCATACCAACGCTTTACACCACATACCAGCGAGCGATCCAGTACCTGCCCACTACCCGCTACACCATCTCATACATCCTCGTGGAGCCGAAAACCCCGGGCGATGCCGTGCGCATCCAGCGCGCGGTGAGCCGGCTTGGCTATTTGGCACTGACGAAGGCGCAGTTCGTCGCGCGCATTTCGGACTTCTACAAGTACCAGACGGGATTGGGTACGAACATCCTGCTGATGACCGTCATCAGCTTCATCGTCGGGCTGTCGATCTCCGGGCAGACGTTCTACACGTTCATTGTCGAGAACCTGGACAAGTTCGGCGCGCTCAAGGCGATCGGCGCGAAAGGGCACGAACTGGTCATGATGATTCTGTTCCAGGCGACGTTTGTCGCGCTGACTGGCTACGGCCTGGGCATTGGCCTGTGCGCGGTCTTGATCGCGCTGGCGCGCCTGAAGATCCCAGACTACGCGGCGGTAATCACCTTCTACAACCTCGGTCTGGCGCTGGCCATGGTGATCGTGATTGCAGGTTTCTCCGGCTATATCGGCGTGCGCAAGGTGCTGCGCATCGACCCGTTCGACATCTTCCGGGGGTGACCGTGTCACACGTTGCCATCTCCGCACACGGCATCGAGAAGTGGTTCGGCGAGGGCGAGGCGCGCACCCACGCGCTGCGTGACGTGAGTTTCGATGCCTACTTTGGCGAGATACTTTTCATCGTGGGTCCTTCCGGGAGCGGCAAGACCACACTGCTCAGCGTGATCTCCGGCATCCTGCGCCCCGATGGCGGCCGCGTGATCATCGACGGCGTCGATGTGTGGGGCCTTGGCGGCGACGAACTGGCCGCCTTTCGTCTGGCCAAGATCGGGTTCGTGTTTCAGGACTACCACCTGTTCCCACGGCTGACCACGCTGGAGAACATCGCCATCCCGCTGGTCCTGCGCCGATACGACTGGCCCGAAGCCCTGGCGGAGGCGCGCAAGTACCTCAAGATCGTCGGACTGGAGAACCGGGCACAACTGCCTCCGGTGAAGCTCAGTGGCGGCGAGCAGCAGCGCGTCGCGATTGCACGGGCCATCGTCAGCCAGCCCGATATTCTGATTCTGGACGAACCCACCGCCTCGCTCGATGGCGAAACTGGCCGCATGATCATGGCCTTCATCCGCGAGAACATCCTCAATGAACGACGCTGCATTGTCATCGTGACGCACGATGCGCGGATCTTCGACATGGCGTCGCGCATTATCGACATGGAGGATGGCCGCCTCAAAGCCATCGAGAAAGGGGCCGCGCGATGAAGAAGAACCGTTGGCTCTTTCTGATGTCGGCGCTGGGCGTGCTGATCGGCGTGGTGGCGGCCGTCATCTACGCCCAGCAGAAGCCGCCGCTGCCGCCGGTGTTCCAGCCAGCGGCCAATCCGTATCGCAGCGGCATCTATGCGAACGGCATCGTGGAGAGTGATCAGCAGAGCGGCGCCAACGTCAACGTGTATCCGGAAGTGACCGGCACCGTGGTGCACATTGCGGTGCGGGAAGGGCAGGCGGTCAAGCGTGGCGATGAATTGCTGATCATCGAGGACTCGGTGCAGCGCGCCCTGGCAGCGCAACAGGCCGCGCAGGCCGATGCCGCCGATGCCCAGCTCGCGCAATTGCTGGCGCAGCCGCGCAAGGAGACGCTGGAGGTGGCTCAGGCCCAGGCTGATGCCGCCGTGGCCAGCCTGAAAACCGTCGAAGACCAGTACGACAAACTTCACAAGTCCTGGCAGATCGACGCCAGGTCCGTCAGCCAGGATGCCATGGACAACGCCACGAATGCCGTAGCCATGGCGCGCAGCGCGCTGGTGGTGGCGCGCAGACAGCTTGCCCTGACGCGCGCCGGGGCGTGGTCATATGACATTCGTAACCAGGAGAAGCAGCGCGACGCACTGCGCAAGGCGGCTGACGCGTCGGATGCCCTGCTGAAAAAGTATGTGATCCGGGCACCCATGGATGGCGTTGTGCTGTCCGTCAACACGGCTGTCGGCGCCTACGTATCACCAACGGGCACCTACGACACGTACACACAGGGTAGCCAGCCGGTTGCCGTCCTTAGCAGCCAGCAGGACTGGCTGGCCGTGCGTGTCTATGTCGACGAAATTCTGGTGCACCGTCTGCAGTTGGAGCATGGTACGCAGGCGCGCATGTTCCTGCGCGGCACGGATACCAGCATTGCGCTGGAGTTTGTTCGCGTCCAGCCTTACCTGACCCCGAAGATCCAGCTTTCGGACCAGCGCACGGAGCGCGTTGACGTGCGTGTACTGCCGGTGATCTTCCGCTTCAGGCGGCCACAGCAGCCGGCCATCTATCCAGGTCAGTTGGTCGACGTCTATCTCGGCGGTGTGTCGTGACAACGCTTTGGCCTTCCCGGATCTCGCCAGCCGTCTTGCTCGCGTTCACGCTTGCAGGGTGCGCGGTCGGACCCGATTTCGTACCGCCGGCCGCGCCTTCGGCGCGGGAGTACGTACGTGGTGGCGATGCCGGGAGCACGCCGTCTGGCGAGGGGCAGGCTCAGCACTTTTCGTCGGGTGCGCCCGTGCCAGAAGCATGGTGGAGGATGTTCGGCAGCGCGGAGCTGGACCGCGCGGTGGATGCGGCGCTGGCGGAGAACCCCAGCCTGCAGATTGCCGAAGCGAACCTGAGGCAGGCCGATGCCGCGGTGCGTGCCGGTGCGGGCGTGTTCTACCCGCAGGTCGCGGCACAGGCCGGGGCCTCGCGCCAGACAACGACACCCGTGCGGCTGGGAAGCAGCGCACCGCCCGGTGTATTCAATGTCTTTACGTTGGGCGCGACAGTCAGCTACGCGCTGGACCTGTTTGGCGGCAATCGCCGGGCCGTTGAGGCGCTGGCGGCCCAGGCGGAAGAACAGCGTTATGCGGTCGGCGCCACCTGGCTCACACTGACGGGCACCCTTGTCAATACCGCCATCGCCCGGGCCGGTTACGCCGCCCAGATTGCGGCCACAGACGAACTGGTGAAGGCGGTGCGCGATCAGGTGGAGATCACGCATGCGCAGGTGAACGCTGGCACGGCGTTGCATGCCAGCGAACTGAGCCTGCAAAGCCAGCTCGGCTCGCTCGAAGCCACCATTCCGCCGCTGACACAGAGGATGGAGCAGGCGGACCACCTCAGTGCGACGCTGGTCGGGCGCTTTCCGTCGGAAACGGAACCTTTGGAGCTACCGCTGGACTCGCTGGCCCTGCCAGTTGATCTGCCACGCGTGCTGCCGTCGGAACTGGTGCAACGCAGGCCCGATGTGCTCGCCGCGCAGGCCCTGGTGCACGTGGCGGCGGCGGAGGTGGGCGTAGCCACGGCCGCGATGCTGCCAAGCATTCAACTGAGTGCGAGCTACGGGCGTGAGGCGACGTTACCGGGCAACCTGTTCGCGGCCGGCGGTGGCATCTGGGGCGTAGCGGCCTCTGTGGCAGCGCCGATCTTCGAGGGCGGCACGCTTTTCTACCGCCGGCGCGCGGCGCAGGAGCAGTACGAGGCGGCACAAGCCAATTACCGACAGGTTGTCCTGGCGGCATTCGCCCAGGTGGCCGATGCGCTGCGGGCGCTGGACCATGACGCGGTGGCGGTTGATGCCCAGGACCGTGCACGGCAGGCTGCGCGGGAATTGATGACGGAAGTGCAGGCCAACTACGTGGCCGGAACGGCGGGATACCTGCAGGTGCTGGTTGCCAACGCCCAGTTCGAACAGGCAAGCATCGGGTACATACAGGCACATACGCAGCGGCTGCAGGATACCGTGGCACTGTTCCTTGCCCTGGGTGGAGGCTGGGATGGCCCGCCGCAGTCTCGTTGATGTCGATCAATGGGATATGCCCTGCGCCAAATAGGCTGGATTCAGCGGCGACGCTGCGACCGGCCGAATTTCGATGAGACGAGGACACCCATGAAAGGCGATATTCAACTCAAGCAGGACGTGATCGAGGAATTGAACTGGGATCCGGCCGTCGATGCGACCGGGATCGGCGTCCAGGTCAACGATGGCGTGGTGACGCTGACCGGGCACCTGGCCAGCCTCGCAGAAAAGTACGCAGCGGAGGCCGCGGTGAAGCGCATTCCCGGCGTCAACGCACTGGCCGTGGAACTGGACGTCCGCCTGCCGGACGATTGCCAGCGTACGGATGCCGATATCGCGCGTGCCGCAGCCAATGTACTGGGCTGGAACGCGATGATTCCCAACGATCGCATCAGCATCATGGTGGAGCACGGTGCCGTGACGCTTACAGGTACCGTTGACTGGAACTACCAGCGCATGGAGGCGGAACACGCGGTGGCCGGGCTGTTTGGTGTGACCGGCGTGGCCAACGCCATCGTGGTTCGTCCTCAGGCGGATCGGCGGGAGTTGAGCCTGTTGATCAAGTCCGCGATCGAACGCCAGGCGACATGCGATGCCAGCCAGGTGACGGTGATGGTCTGGGGTGGTGCTGTCACACTGGGTGGCAGCTTGCGTACCTGGGCGGAACGCGAGGCCGCGGTAAATGCGGCATGGTCGGCACCGGGGGTAACCTCGGTCAACAACAACATCCGGGTCAATCCATAGGCTGGGCGGAACCAGCGGCGGCCGGGTGCGTGAGCACCCGGCGCGCCCGGTTAGCGGCTCTCGGCGGCTCCGGGCGGCTCCGGGCGCACCGATCTACGCTCAGCTTCGCTTCAAGCTTTTCAGCAGCGCATGCGCGACGGGCTCCGAGGAAGCAGGGTTTTGCCCCGTGATCAGCAGTCCGTCCACTGCAACGTGCGGCTGCCAGTCATCCGCCTTCGAGTAGCGCCCGCCGTTTGCCACCAGCATATCCTCGACGAGGAACGGCACCACGTCAGTCAGGCCGACCGCCTGCTCCTCGCTGTTCGAGAATCCCGTCACCGCTTTGCCGGCGACCAGCGGTTTGCCATCTGGCGCCTTTGCATGACGCAGCACGCCCGGAGCGTGGCACACAGCCGCAACCGGTTTGCCGGCCGCGATGGCATGTTCGATCAATGCGATCGAACTTGCATCTTCCGCGAGATCCCACAACGGGCCATGGCCGCCGGGATAGAAGATCGCGTCGAAGCCGTCGACGGACATGTCTGAAAGCTTGTGCGTCTTGGCCAAAGCGGCACGTGCTTCGGCGTCGGCTTCGAAGCGGCGCGTCGCATCGGTCTGGGATGCGGGGTCGCTGCTCTTTGGATCAAGCGGCGGTTGGCCGCCTTCGACCGACGCGAGCGTGATCTGAACGCCCGCGTCCTTCAGCGCGTAATACGGTGCCGCCAGTTCCTCGAGCCAGAAGCCGGTTTTTGCGCCAGTGTCGCCCAGTTGATCGTGCGAGGTGAGGACAATCAGTACTTTCACGGGAAATCCTTGGATTGAATGGGTAGTTCATCAGGCGCCCGCCGTCTAAGACTACTGGCGCCAGCTTGCAAGGTGATCCGCTACAAACGTCTCGAAGGTGATGGGCGCTCGCCCAAGCAGATTCTCGACATCGGGGCTGACCTCCGCCGTATAGCCGGCTGCGATCACACGGTTCAGGCTCATCAGCGTATCGATCGACCACTCGTCCACGCCCGCGTCACGCATCGATGAGATCGCCGCATCATCCGGCACGGCCACGTAACTGATGCTGCGCCCCAGGGCCGCGCCAATGCACTGCGTGACGTCGGCGTTGGAAAGCGCCTTGCCGCCGGTCAGCGTGTAGATCTTGCCGGCATGTGCAGCGGGATGCTGCAGGATCGAAGCGTTGACGGCCGCAATATCGCGAGCGTCGATGAACGACACCTTGCCGTCGCCCTGCGCGAGATAGAGCGTGCCTGCGCGGATCATGTCCCCGTAGAAGGTCAGGAAGTTCTGCATGAAGCAGTTGGGCCGCGTCAATGTGTACGCGATGCCGGACTGTGCCACCAGTTCGTCAATCTCGCCTTGCACGCGGCCAATCGCGGCAGGGCTGCCCGGATCGGCGCCGGCGCCCGATGATCGGACGATATGGCTGACGCCAGCCGCTTTGGCCGCGGCAATCGCGTTGCGGGCCAGATCCGCCATGTTGCGTTGCAGCGGCAGTAGCAGGAACAGCACATCGACGCCACGCAACGCGGACGCCAGGCTCTTTGGGTCCGCCAGATCGCCGTGGCGGGTTTCGACGCCCTCGACCGCCTTGCCTGTGGATGACATGGCAATCACATTCGCGCCAGCCCCCTTGAGTTGCGTGGCGAGTTCACGGCCCACCGTGCCGGTGGCGCCCATAACGAGAATGGTGTTCGACATGGTTTCCAGGGTCCAGAAGGGTAGATGCCCAGAATCATAGACCGATGCCAGCGCCTCAGGGGGCGAGGACGCTGGTCAGCGTCTCCAGCTCGTTGGTGATGTCGGCCTGGCGCTGTGCCGCCTGACGCTGTCGCAGGGTCTGGCCCAGCCGGTCCAGATGCTCGTGTGCGAGCTGCATCTGCGTCAGCCGCGAACGATTCTCGTGCTCCAGCGACTCGTAGAGGGCGGCCTGCACAAACAGGCGGAACGCCTGGTGCCGCAGTGCGGCACGCAGCACCGGCGCGGGCAAATAGTGTGCAGGTGGGCCCGAGGCGCCTTGTATGTCGGGTTCGGACGCGATGCCGGCAAGGTCCGGGACAGGCAGCAGGCGCCGTCGGGCGAAGCCTTGGTCCGCGGTATGCAGCATCCAGATCGTGCGCCCGTCTCGTGCTTCGGCTTCGAGCGCGGGTAGCCAGCAGTCGAGAGCGGCAGCCGTGTCTTCCACCGCTGCGCAGCCTGGAATGATGACGTATCGGCCATCGGCGGGGTCGAGGTGATCGGCAAGGTGATCGCCCATACGGCGACTTGCCAGCAAGACGCGTGCTTGCGGATCGGCATCCAGCAGGGCCTGCATGGCCTGCAGCAGGCGGGCGTTGAATGTCCCGCAGAACCCTCGCTCGGCGCCGATCACCAGCCAGCTCGCGCGTGCCGTGTGCGGCGGAGGCGTGACATCAAGCGGGCGCATCTCGCTGCAGCGGGCCAGCCCGCCCGCGACGGCGCCGAGCGCTTGCGTCAGCGTTTGCCGTTCGCGGGTGAGGCGAAGCAGTTCGGCGGCAGCGACGTTTTTCATGGCCTGCACGATTTCGTGCAACTCCGTGAGCAGCGCCGCGCGCTTGCGAAAGGCTTCCTGGTTGCTCATGCCTGCGGCCCGATCCAACCATGCACGACATCGACCCATTGCTCGCGCGGCGCATCGAGTGCGGGAGCATCAACTTCACCAGCCCGCCGGCGCAGCGTCTCGAGGGTTGCCTGCAGCGCGGTGTCCCCAAGGCCATCAAGCCAGCCTTCATTCAGCGCTACCAGCCATGCCATCTGGTAGCGGATGGGGCGGGGCTCCAGGCGGTCCTGCTGAAACAGAGCCTGCAGCAGGCGTCCGTGGCGCACGCGCGCTTCCATCTCGTCATCGAGCCGGGTGCCGAAGCGCAGGAACAATTCGAGTTCGAGGAACTGCAGGTAATCAAGCCGCAGGTGCTTGCATTCGCCAGCGATCGCGCGGTCCTGCGCCTTGCCGCCAATTCGCGAGACCGATATGCCGAGATCGATCGCCGGATAGGTGCCGGCGGTGACAAGCTTGGTGCTCAGGTAGACCTGGCCATCGGTGATGGAGATCAGGTTGGTGGGGATATAGCTCGCCACCTCTCCAAGCTGGGTGGGCGTGATCGGCAACGCCGTCATGCTTCCGCCGCCACGGGCGACGTTAAGCTGGGTCGAGCGTTCGAGCAGGCGCGAATGCAGGTAGAAGATATCCCCGGGATAGGCTTCGCGCCCGGGCGGGCGGCGCATCAGCAACGACAGCTCCCGGTAAGCCTGGGCGTGCTTGCCAAGGTCGTCGTAGACGATCAGCGTGTCGAGACCGGCATACATCCACGATTCCGCAAGCGCGCATCCCGCGAACGGCGCCAGGTACTGCAGGCCCGGCAGGCTGCCCGCTTCGGCCACCACGATGGTGGTGTTCGCCATGGCCTTGTGCGCGTTGAGCAGATGGATGGTCTCGGCGACCTCGGCCCGGCGCTGGCCGATCAGCACCAGTACGCATCGAACGCCCTGATCGCGCTGGTGAATCACCGCGTCCAGCGCCAGGGAACTCTTGCCGGTGCCGTCATCGCCGATCAGCAGTTCGCGCTGGCCACGTCCGATCGGGAGCAATGTGTCGATGATCGTATTGCCCGTGTACAACGGGCGGGTGACGGGGTCGCGGTCAATGATTGCCGGGGAACGGGCTTCGAGCGGCTGCTGCGTTTCCATCGGCGGCAAGGGCAGGCCGTCCAGCGCGCGGCCGAGTGGATCGATGACGCGCCCTCGCAGTGCATCCGCGCAGTTCAGGGTCAGCCGCTGGCCACTGCGACGCATGCGCGTTCCGGCAGCCAGGCCCTCGGCCTGGTCCAGCAGGATGCAGCCAGCCAGGTGCTCATCGAGCTGAAAGACCCATGCTCGGCTGCCATCGGCCGAGCGCAACACTTCGCCCAGCGGGACCGAGGGTAGCCCCTGCAGCCAGGCGATACCGTCAGCCACGCCGACGACCGTGCCGACTTCCTCGATCACGAGGCCGATCTCTGCGGTCGTCATGCGGCGGGTGCGGCAAAGGCGTCCACGCCGCGACGCAGACTGGCTTCAAGAAGGTGGCCGGGCAAATGGACGCATATGCCTGCGAGCACTTGCGGATCGATCTGCCACCGGGTTCGCGCACTGGTGCCCATCAGCGCGTTGATCTGTGCTTCAACGCGGGTGCAGATTGCCTCCGGCTGCGGGAATGCAGTGCTGACCTCTACATTGGGAGGCGCCTCGCCGCGATCCGACCATCCTTCACGCAATGCCGCGCGGGCGGGCGCGCTTTGCCTTGCCAACTCGTCGAGGAAGAGTTCCATGACGGCCGCCTCCACGGCGGGCGATGCGAGGCGTGCAAGATAGTCGGCGACGAACCGCCCGGCGCGTTCGCGCAACTCGCCCTCCTGCTGCGCTGCCGAAAGCTGTTGCTGCTGCGCAAGGCGCGCGCGGGCCTTCTCGCGTTCGACGTCGAGTTCGCGCGCGAGCTCCGCCAGACGCTTCTGCCGCAGCGCGGCGATCTCGTCGGCCAAGTCCGTCTCGGCGGCCCTGCGGCGCGCTTCCAGCTCGGCCTTGCCGTGGGCGAGGCTGGCGGCTTCGGCGTCAATGCCGGCCTGCCGCTCGTCCAGTGCCTGCTGGCGGCTGGCCTGTGCCTGGGCGCGCGTGTCGATGGCAGCCCTGACCGGGCGGTAGAGCAGGCGGTTGAGCAGCCACAGCAGCACCAGGAAGTTGATGATCTCGAGCACGAACGTAGTGGCGTCCAGTTCCATGGTGGCCTCCTACTTCAGGAAGTACTCCAGCAGCGGATTGCGGAACAGGATGATGAGAGCGATCACCAGGCAATAGATCGCCAGTGATTCGATCATCGCCAGACCAATGAACAGGGTGCGGCTGATCGGCTTCTCGGCTTCTGGCTGCCGGGCAGGCGCTTCGAGCGCCGCGGCAACGGCACGCCCCATCGCGCGCGCCGGGTAGAACACACCCAGCGCGATGGCCAGCGCGGCCACAATGGTCGAAACAACGCTGAACAGGTGCAGGTCGCTCATGAACGCTCCTCTGGAACGGAAGGTGTGGGGGGAGGCTGCGCTTGCTGCCCGGCCTCCAGTGCGCTGCCGATGTAGATCAGGGCCAGCATGCCAAAGATGTAGGCCTGGATCAGCGCTTCGACGACGTGCAGCAGCAGCAGTGGCACGGGCACCAGCAGCCCTGCAACCAGCAGCACCAGCATGGCCGCCATTTCCAGGCTCATCATGTTGCCGAACAGCCGGATTGCCAGGGCGATCGTGCGCGTGATCTCGCTGATCAGGTGGAACGGCAGCAGGATGGGGTTCGGGGCAAGGTAGTGGCGCAGGTAAGCCTTCCAGCCGCACGCGCGTACGCCGAAGACGTGCACTGCGGCAAACACTGTGATCGCGAGGGCGCTGGTGATTGACAGGTCGCGCGTCGGCGAAACCAGTCCGGGCACCAGGCCAAGCAGGTTGGCCAACAGGATGAACAGCCACAGCGTGCCGACGAATGGCAGCACACGTTCCACGTGCGTCGCGCCTACTACTTCGGCGACGGCATCGTGCATAAGCTGGTAGGCCGCTTCGACGATGACCGGAGGTCCGCCGGACGCGAGCGCAATTCTCTGGCGCAACACCAGCGCCAGCGCAACCAGGCACGCGCTCACGCCGAGCGAGAGCAGTAGTGGCTCGGTGAACACCAGGCGATGGAAGTGCCAGATGATGACGTTGTTCATCGGTCGTGCGAACGAAAGAACAGAATGACGTTGACCACGCCGACCAGCAGCCCAAGCAGGATCAGATTGACGGTCCAGCGAACGGAGTACCCCGACAATTGCTCGTCCAGCCAGCGCCCTAGATAAGCGCCGACGATCACGGGGACCACCAGCAGCAATCCCACCGTCCCGCCAATGACGAGCAGGCCGACAAGGCCAGCAGGCCGTGCATCCCGCAGTTGCTTCACCTGGCGGGCAAGGGCGCGGCGAAGGTTGTCGTCTTCCTGGCTCATGGCACCGCCCGGGCAAGTTCCTGCATGCGCTTGTAGAGAACGAACTCGAGTTGCAGGCGGCTCTCGCGCGTGCTGATGCGAAGCTGGTTCTCGTTCTCCAGAAGTTCCGCGAATGCTGACTGCAGTGCTGCCGGGTCCGGCCCGAACAGAAAGCGGCCGCTGACGATGCGCACGGCGGTGTGCTCGTGCAGCGTCCGGCAGTGAAGCATGCCGCCGAGGCTCGCGCCGAAGTTCCAGTCCGGCGCCTTGCGCGTCCGATAACGAAACAGTCCAGGCTCGATCACAGTCAGCAGGTCTGCATGGCCGGCCTGCACGCCGAACGCGCCGCTTGCGTCGGTAGCGACCAGGCTGGTGATGTCGTCGATATCGACAGCCCGATGGCCGTCCAGCATCGTGAGCGTGAAGGTTCTCATGACGGCATGGCTCCACGCATATAGCAGGCTTGTTCGGTCAGCGCGTCATAGGCGCCGTCAAGAAAGCGTTCGCAGTCACCAAGCATGGTGTCCAGCGGCACCGTCACGCCGGACATCCCGGTATGGTCGGCAACCACCTGGAACGGCTGCGTCAGGTAGCGCTGCAGTCGCCGGGCCCGCGTCACGATGCGACGGTCATCCTGCGACAACTCGTCAACACCCAGCATCGCGATGATGTCCTCGAGTTCCTTGTAGCGCGCCAGGTGTTCGCGTACGGCCAACGCCGTGCGATGGTGGCGCTGGCCGACAAGGCGCGCGTCCATCAGGCGGCTGGTGGATGCCAGCGGATCCACTGCCGGGTATATGCCTCGGGCAGCCTGTTCACGCGCCAGCACCACCACGGCATCCAGATGAGGCCGGATTGCGGCTACCGACGGGTCGCTCATGTCATCGGCAGGTACATAGACCGCTTGCACCGCGGTGATCGCGCCCTGGGCAGTAGAGAGGATGCGCTCCTCGAGGCTTGCCACTTCGGTCTGAAGCGTTGGCTGGTAGCCGACGGTGGACGGCATGCGCCCCAGCAGCCCGGAGATCTCCGTGCCGGCCTGGACGAAGCGGAACAGGTTGTCCATCAGGAACAGCACTTCAGCGTGGCCGGCCTCGCGGAGCGCCTCCGCGCATGCGAGCGCGCTGAACCCGGTATGAAAGCGCACGCCTGGGGTCTCATCCATTTGCCCGAAGACCATGACCGAGCGGTCCATGACGCCTGCCTCACGCATTTCGTGCCAGAGTTCGTGGCCCTCGCGAATGCGCTCGCCAACGCCGGCGAAGACCGAGACTCCGCGGTACAGCTTGCCCACCGCATGCATGAACTCCATCATGAGGACCGTCTTGCCCACCCCGGCGCCTCCGAACAACCCGGTCTTTCCGCCGCGCACGAACGGACAAAGCAGGTCGACCGCCTTGATGCCAGTGGGCAGGATTTCTTCGGCTGGCAGTGTCTGCGCAAGCGGCGGCGGCGCGGCAATCACCGGGCGCCTGGTGGTGGAGGAAATCGGCGGGCCACCGTCCAGCGGATTGCCCAGGACGTCCATCAGGCGCCCCAACGTTGCAGGGCCAGCCGGCACGGACAACGGGGCGCCGGTATCCATGACCATCATGCCGCGTGCGAGACCTTCCGTGGCTTGCAGGGCAATGGCACGCACGGCGTTCTCGGCAATGTGCTGTGCTACGACCATGACCAGCTCGCGCGCGTCAAAGCGGGCGGTCAGCACGTGGCCAAGCTGGGGCAGCGGTGTGCCAAGCACATCGACTACGGGGCCATGTATGGCCAGGACGCGAAAGGCCAGGTTGCTTGAGCTCGCCATGTCTGCACGGGCATTCGCCTTCTCATTCTTCCCGGCGATTCCGCCGGGGCTTGCCCAGGTTCCTGTGCGTTCCAGAGGCCATGCTGCTTCCCGTTCCCGGTTTGACAAAAGGCGGCGGCTGCGAGACCAGGCAAGAAGTCTGGCAGGTTGACCGCAGGGCAACTATAGAAAATGAGATGCCTTGATGCTTGATACGTATCAAGATCCGCCGGTCGAGCCGTAGCAAGCGCCGTGCCGCATACCGTATCCGCAGGAGTCGCAGCGATGAAGCCCATTCCCGTTTCCCGAAGTGTCGTGATCATCGGCGCCGGCATTGCCGGCCTGTGCGCGGCGGTCTACGCGCGAAAGTGCGGATATGCCGTCACCGTGCTTGAACAGCATGAACGCCCCGGCGGACTCGCCACCAGTTGGCAACGCGGCGGCTATACGTTCGAGGCTTGCCTGCACTGGTTGCTCGGCTCGAATCCGCAGGACACCATGCACGCGTTGTGGCGCGAAGTGTTCGACATCGACCGCCTGCACTTCGTCTATCCGGAAGAATGGGTACGCGTAGAAAGCGAACAGGGCAAGCATCTCTCGATCTACTCGAATATCGATCGGCTGGAAGCGGAGTTGCTGCGGCACGCCCCGCAGGACGAAGCGCAGGTCCGCGAGTTCGTACACGCCGTGCGCAGCCTGAGCCACTGCCCGCTGCCGTCATTGAGCGGCGCCTGGCGCGACCGCCTCATGACAGGGCTGCAATTGCTCCCCCGCATGCCTCTTCTGCAAAGTCTTTCGCACATCACCGCCGAGGCCTATGGCAAGCGGTTCGACGACCCATTGCTGCAAGGCTTCTTCGGCGAAGGCGAGAACGCGCAGCTCGCGGTGGTCGCCCTTGTTTTCGCGCTCGCGTGGGTCAGCAACCGGAATGCTGGCTATCCGACGGGCGGATCGCAGGCGGTGATCGGTCCGATCGTGCAGAACCTGGAGCAACTCGGCGGCGTGTTGCGCACTGGCGCGAGCGTCGCGCAGGTGCTGGTCGAAGACGATACGGCAGTCGGTGTGCGGCTCGATGACGGCGAGCGCATCGATGCCGACTGGGTCGTCTCCGCTGCCGACGGACATTCGACCATCTATGACCTGCTCGACGGACGATATGTCGGCCCGCGCATGGACCACGTATTTCGCACGTACAAGCCGTTTCCCTCGTTCCTGCAGGTGAGTCTTGGCATTGCGCGCGATCTTTCGCAGCATTGCGGATACGTGATGCGGCTACTGGACGAGCCGCTCACAGTCGATCCGCAAACGGTACTGCATCAGATCGCCTTTCGGCTGTTCCACTACGACCCGACTTTCGCGCCCGCCGGCAAGACCGCCGTGACCTGCACGATTCCAACGCGCAACACCGTCTACTGGTCCCACTTGAGCGAACACGACCCGCAAGGGTACGAAGCGGAGAAGCAGCGCGTGGCGAACAGCGTGATCGCAATATTCGACGCACACGCACCCGGCGTGCGCGACGCGATAGAGGTGGTTGACGTGTCGACACCCGCCACCGTGGTCCGCTGCACGCGCAACTGGCAAGGCAGCATGGAAGGCTGGCTGCTGACGCCGCAGACGGGCGTACGGCCCTTGCCGCCCACATTGCCCGGCTTGCGGCGGTTTCTGATGATCGGCCAGTGGGTCATGCCCGGCGGCGGCCTGCCGTCCGGCCTGATTACCGCGCGGCGTGCCGTGCGTCGTATGTGCCGGCAGGAGGGCATTGCCTTCGCGCCGGAAGAACGCGGGAGATCACCGGACGCTGTCGGCGGATTTCCGGCCTGACGGGAACTTGCGCGCCTGCTGACGCTGCATGAGGATTACCGGAGGTCGTATTCGCGCATGACCTCCATCGTGACGGCCCTTGCGGCGGGCAGGCATGTCTGGTCCACGCCGGGGAACGCATCGATGAGCCAGTTGCAGCCACCGTTTGCCGCAGGATCGACCCGGCTCGGAAGCGGAATGGCGCAGTCGCGGCATGCGTCGCCAAGGTCGGGGCTTCCCAGCAGGCGCCGCAGGATTTCATCGCGGATCTGTTCCGCACTGCCAATGTTCTTGATCATGTGAGTGTCTCCAGGA
>JAFAJB010000191.1 GCA_019236395.1 Cupriavidus sp. | reverse complement strand
GACCACACGGTGCCGGGCATCTACCGCTCCCAGCGCGGCTTCGGCGCGCCGGGCCCGAAGCGCACGCGGATGCAGACGACGGCCGCGCCGCATGAAGGCCTTGGCGTGGCGCAGTACGCGTGGAGCACGTCGCCGCTGCGCCGCTATGTCGACCTGGTCAACCAGTGGCAGATCACGGCGGTGGCCCAGCACGGTGTGACGGCCAAGCTCGTCGCGCCGTTCAAGCCCAAGGATGCGGACCTGCTGGCGGCCGTGGCCGACTTCGAAGGTACGTATGCGGCCTACGCCGACCACCAGTCGACCATGGAACGTTACTGGTGCCTGCGCTGGCTCAAGCAGGAAGGCCGCGACAAGATGATGGCGACCGTGCTGAAGGACGGCGCGGTGCGTTTCACCGAGATCCCGCTGGTCACGCGTGTGCCGGAACTGGCGCAGGCGGCGCGCGGCACGCAGGTGCTGCTCGAGATTGCCTCGACCGACGAGATCTCGCTCGAGGTGTCGTGCCGCGTGCTGGAAGTCTTCGCGGGCGAGGGCGAGGTGCCTGAGGAAGAGCTCGAAGCCGACGAGGAAATGGCCGAGGTGTCTGCCGAGGCCGCAGCCGAAGCCGCCGCCGAGGAAGCCGCCGAGGGCGCGGCAAAAGCGCCTGCCGAAGCCAGTTCGGAGGCACCCGAGGGCAGCCAGGACGACGAGGCGTCGGCAGCACGCGACACCGGCGCGAATCCGGCCGGCTGAGTCTTCGGTAAACCGGTCGGCTCCCTTACAATCGGAATCTGTTCCGGCCATCCCCCTGTGGTGGGGTGGCTGGCCTGCGACCGACTCACATCGCCGTCCGTTCAGCCCATCTCAAACGTGAACGCCGTACTCCCCGCTCCCCTCCACCCACGCGACTGGTGGCAATCCAGCAGCACGCTGGTCAAGGCGCTGATCGTCTCCGTGGCTATCCATGCGCTACTGCTGATGGTGCGGATTGCCGCGCCCGAGGTGTTCGAGATCAAGCGTTCCGATCCACAGCTCGACGTGGTGCTGGTCAACTCGAAGTCGGCGGAGAAGCCGCGCAATCCGACCGTGCTCGCGCAGGCGAATCTCGATGGCGGTGGCGAGCATGACGCCCAGCGCGCCACCACGCCGCTGCCCGCGCAGACCGAGTCGAAGGACGGGGACCTGATCAAGATGACGCAGCGGCGCGTGGAGCAGCTCGAGGAAGAGCAGCGCCGTCTGATGACCCAGTCGCGCGAGGCCGCCCCTTCGGTGCGCAGCCAGCCGGTCAAGCCGGGCGAGCAGCGTACCGACATGCCGACGCGTGGCCAGGATGAACGTACGTCGACCGACGAGATGGCCAAGCTCGAAGCCGAAATCGGCCGCAATCTCGAGCACTACGCCAAGCGTCCGAAGCGTATGCAGCTGACTGCCACCAGCGCTCAGGGCGTCGATTACGCGCAGTACTATGACCGCCTGCGTCGCAAGATCGAGGCGCGTGGCACGAGCGATTTTCCGCAGAAGAACGGCAAGCCGATCTACGGCCAGCTGATTCTGGTGATCAACGTCAATCGCCAGGGCAAGCTCGGTTACAACCGCGACGGCTACAACATCGAGGCCATCGACGTGGCGAAGAGTTCGGGCGATCCCGCGCTCGATCGCCAGGCCGTGGCCATCGTGCGCGCGGCCGCGCCGTTCGGGGCCTTCACGGCAGAGATGCAGTCGAAGCAGGATATCCTCGAAGTCGTTTCAACTTTCAAGTTCACCCGCAGCGGGCTCGATGTCCGCCTGCAAGGCCGCTGATGACCGCAGACCAGAATTCCTCGCCCGACACCGCCGATACCGCTGATACGCCGGAAGGCGTCGATCGCTACGTGGTGGTGGGCAACCCGATTTCGCACAGCCGCTCGCCGGCGATCCACGCGGCCTTCGCACGCCAGACGGGCGAGGCACTGCAGTACGACCGGCTCGAAGCGCCGCTCGACGCGTTCGCCGATACGATGCGTGAGTTTCTGGCCGGGGGCGGTCATGGCTTCAACGTGACCACGCCGTTCAAGCTCGAGGCGTACGACCTGGCCGATCGCCTGACACCGCGTGCCGAGGCCGCCGGCGCGGTCAACACGATGTGGGTCGAGGATGGGCTGATCCATGGTGACAACACCGACGGTGTGGGCCTGGTGCGCGATATCCAGGACAACCTGGACGTGCTGCTGGAAGACAAGCGCATCCTGGTGCTTGGCGCCGGTGGTGCCGCGATGGGCGCGATGCTGCCGCTGATCGAATGCCGTCCGGCGCGCATCGTGGTGGCCAACCGGACCGCGTCGCGCGCCAGCGACATGGTCGAGGAATTCGTCGAAGCCGCGGACCAGTACAACGTGGAACTGTGGGCAGGTGGGCTCGATGCCCTGGATGCGCTCTCCGAAGACGAACGTTGTGACGTGGTCATCAACGCATCGGCCAGCAGCCTGCAGGGCGAGCTGCCGCCGATCCCCGAGCACCTGCTTGGCGAAGGCGTGCTCGCCTACGACATGATGTACGGCGCCGAGCCGACCGTGTTCCTGGCGTACGCGGCCAAATGCGGCGCGCGCACGGCGGACGGGCTTGGCATGCTGGTCGAGCAGGCCGCCGAGGCGTTCTACAACTGGCGTGGCGTGCGTCCGAAGACCGCGCCGGTGCTGGCCGAACTGCGCGCCGCGCTGCAGGCCGAAGCCGCACGCTGACACCGGGACCGCCTTGGCCCGTTCTTCCGCAAGATCGTCCACGAAGACAGCCGGCGCAGCCAGTCCGTTGCGCTGGCTCGGCTATCTGGCCGGCTGCCTGATCGTCGGCGTTGTGGCGATGCAGGTCTACTTCTTCCTGCAGATCGCCGCGTGGCAGGTCATCAATCCTTCGTCGACCGCGTTCATGCGCGCCGAGCGCTGGCGCCTGTGCGGCGTCAATTTCTGGAGCTGCTCGGTCGATCGCAAGTGGGTCCGCTACGACGATATCTCGCGCAACATCAAGCGCGCGGTGATCGCCAGCGAGGATGCGGATTTCGTCAATCACCCCGGCTATGAACTCGATGCCATGCTCGACGCCTGGGAGCGCAACAAGCAGCGTGGGCACATCGTGCGCGGCGGGTCGACGATCACCCAGCAACTGGCCAAGAACCTGTTCCTGGCATCGGAGCAGAACTACCTGCGCAAGGGCCAGGAACTGGTCATCACGTGGATGCTGGAGCTCTGGCTCGACAAGCAGCGGATCTTCGAGATTTACCTGAATTCGGTGGAGTGGGGCGAAGGCGTGTTCGGCATCGAGGCCGCCGCGCAGCACTACTTCCACACATCGGCCGCGAAGCTCAGCGTGGGCCAGGCCGCCCGGCTGGCCGCCGCGCTGCCGGCGCCGAAATGCTTCGACAAGAAGCAGTATTGCGCCAACGTGCGCGTGAACTTCCGCGTGAAGGCGTCGATCATCGCGCGGCGCATGGGCGCGGCGACACTGCCTGACTGACCCACGTTTTGCTCCCCTCTCCCACTTGTGGGAGAGGGGAGCCGGAACGCTGGAGCGCGACGATCAGCTCAACCAGCCTTTCCTGCGGAAATACACAAGCGGAATCGCCGCCGACACGGCCATCAGCGCAAGCGCCCACGGATAGCCCGCGGCCCAGTCGAGTTCCGGCATGATCTTGAAGTTCATGCCGTAGATGCTGGCGATCAACGTGGGCGGCATCAGCGCCACCGACACCACCGAGAACAGCTTGATGATCTTGTTCTGGTTGATGTTGATGAAACCGACCGTGGCATCCATCAGGAAGTTGATCTTGTCGAACAGGAACGCGGTGTGATTCTCGATCGAGTCGATATCACGCAGGATCTGGCGCGCTTCGTCCTGCTGCTCGGCCGACAGTAGCTGGCTGCGCATCAGGAACGACACCGCACGGCGGGTATCCATGACGTTGCGGCGAATGCGGCCGTTCAGGTCTTCCTCGCGTGCGATGGTTTCCAGCACGTCGGCGGCGGCGGCGTCGGTCACGTTCTCGGCCAGCACGCGGCGGCTGGCTTCCTCCAGGCGCTCGTAGACTTCCTCGATCGAATCGGCCGAGTACTCGGCGTCGGTCGCGTAGAGGTCCATCAGCACGTCCTTGGCGTTGCGCACCGAGCCCGGGCGCATCCGTGCACGCAGCCGCACCAGGCGGAACACGGGAAGGTCCTCGTCGTGAATCGAGAACAGGACGTCGCGCGTGAGCACAAAGGCCACCCGCACGTTGCGCGACGCTTCATCCTCGTCGAGCAGGAAGTCCGTGCGGATGTGGATGTTCTCGTCCTCGCCCTCGAAATAGCGGGCCGAGGCCTCGAGGTCGCCAAGATCCTCGAGTTCCGGCAGGACCACGCCGTAGGCTTCCTTGATCCACGCGAGCTCCTCGTCATCGGGGCTCACCACGTCGATCCAGATGGGCTTGTGCTGCAGCAGCTCGTTGCGCTCGTCGACCTGCTCCTGGGCAAGCCGGCCTTTCTGCAGGACGAACAGGTTGATCATCCCTTGGATTCCTTGTTACTTGGAGGCGCTATCAAAATGATTCTGGCGCCTGGCCAGAACCGCTTCGCTTCATTTTGATAGCACCTCTGATTGCGCTGGGTCTACATCGGAGACAGGCGCTGAGCAAGGCTCACCAGCAGTGTGATCATGGCGCGGCCGGGCAAGCGTGATCGCGCTGCGGGTGTGCCGCTACGCGATGGCGTTTGCCTGCGATTTGCCGGGATATGGCTGGCAAGCCGGGGAGGGAAAATCCGAAGCGCGACGCGGCAGCCGGTGCGGCGGCCGCAAGGGGAAACGGAAAGACACTCACCCGCAGGTGTCTGCGGGCAAGGACGGCGACGGGCAGGGACTGTGCCCCGCACGGATCGACGTTACGCAGCCCGCAGTGACATGGCATTCGACAGTGTCGCGACTATGCCGCGGCAACTCGAACCCCCGATGCTACTGCCCACGTACTTTCTCCGGGATTCTGATGGCCGCGAGTGTAATCCAACGCAGGGGGGCTTGTTAAGTGAAATCTCGGCAGCGTTGTAGCCCGGCATGGCTTCACATGCGCCGGCGCAGCAGCGGAGCCAGCATCACCGAAGACAGCGACGCGAACATCAGCACGATGGCCACGTAGTCTTGCCAGTGTGGCGTTTCGCCGAGCAGCCACATGCCCGAGAACACGCCCACCACGGGGATGAACATGATCGACAGGCTCGATACCACGGGCGGCAGGCTGCGCGCGAGCATGAACCAGACCAATTGACAGAACGCAAAGACCACCACGGCGTTGTAGGCGATCGCGCCCCACTCGATCGCGCTGGGCATGCGCCAGCCGGTCTCGAACAGCAGCGTGCCGATGCCGAGGAACGGTAGCGTGATGGCCAGCATCCAGAACGTCAGCGGGCCGATCGGCACGTCGGTATGGCTGCGTTTCAATTGCTGGGTGCCGAAGCCCCAGCCGGCCGCCGCAACGAGCATCATCAGCGTGCCGGCCGGACTGCCGGTCAGGGCTGCAATCTCTCCGGACAGCAGCAGGATCGTGCCCGTCAGGGCGCAGGCGATGCCGATCCACGCGGACAGCGCGATGCGATCGCGATAGATCACCAGGCCCCACACCACGGCCCAGATCGGCATCGTGTAGCCGAGAATCGCGGCGCGGCCTGACGACAACATCTTGACTGCGCAGATTGCGAACAGGTGCCAGATGACCATGTTCGGAATCGCCAGCTTCAAGACCATGCCCCACGCCTGGCGCGGCACGTGCAGCGAATCGCCGCGCACCTTCAGCACCAGGCCCAGCGCCACCAGCCCGCCGACCATGCCCAGCAGCCGGAATCCCATGGCCGGAAAGTGCGCCACGCCCAGCTTCATGATCGGCCAGTTGATGCCCCAGGCAATGGTCAGGATGACAAGGAGGGTGAGACCGCGGCGGTCGAGTGTCATGGGGAAAAGGAGACTTGGCGACGTGCAAACGGCCGGACGGGAAGGCGTCGGAGTCGCTCTTTTAAGCGGAAGCTCCAAACAATATCACGCCAACAGGTAAAATTGCCGCCAACGCCATTTGCTGCAATGCAAAACCCCGCCGGGGTATCGTTGCTGCCAACCGGCCGGCGCATGCCCGCGTTATGCTGTGTAGACACTGGTTCACAGCCGGGCCGCCGGCTTCACCCGAATTCCGAGCATCCCATGACTTTTACCGAGCAGCTGTCCTCCGCGTGGCAGCGTAACGATTCCCTGCTTTGCGTCGGGCTCGATCCGGACCCGGCCAAGCTGCCGCTGTCCCTGACCGGCACGGGCGGCGCGATCTTCTCGTTCTGCCGTGAGATCGTTGATGCCACGGCCGACCTGGTTTGCGCCTTCAAGCCACAAATCGCCTATTTCCACTCGCAGCGCGCCGAAGACCAACTCGAGCAGCTCATCGATTACATCCATGATGCCCACCCGGGCATTCCCGTGATCCTCGACGCCAAGCGCGGCGATATCGGCTCCACGGCCGAGCATTACGCGATCGAGGCGTTCGAGCGTTACAAGGCCGATGCCGTGACGGTCAGCCCGTACATGGGCTTCGATTCGATGTCGCCGTACCTGGCGCATCCGGGCAAGGGCGTGATCGTGCTGTGCCGCACGTCGAATCCTGGTGGGTCGGACGTGCAGTTCCTGCAGGTCGATGGCAAGCCGCTCTACCAGGTGGTGGCAGAGGCCGCGCGTGAGCGTTGGAATACCAATGGCCAGATGGGCCTGGTGGTGGGTGCGACGTTCCCGAACGAGATTGCAAAGGTGCGCCAGATTGTCGGTGACATGCCGCTGCTGATCCCAGGCATCGGCGCCCAGGGCGGCGACATCGAAGCCACCGTCAAGGCAGGACGCACGGCCGACGGCACGGGCATGATGATCAACTCGTCACGGGCGATCCTGTACGCCAGCCGCGACAAGGATTTTGCCGTGGCAGCGCGCAATGTGGCGTTGCAGACGCGCGAGACGATCAATCGCTATCGTCACGGCTGATCGGGTTCTCCTCTCTCCCATGGCATGGTTTGAACCTCCGGACGGCGAACCGTCCGGAAGTGTCAACCATGTCCTCGCACACCCGGTCTGAACAGGCGGGAGAGGGGAGTGATTCTCAGGCTTCGTTCCGAATCAGTTCCAGCAACCCGCGCATTGCATGTTCCGCGGCCTGGCGCCGGATCTGGGCCCGGTCGCCCTTGAATCGCTGGGTGTCTGTCAGCGTAGTGATCCGGTTGGTCCAGCCAAAGCAGACCATGCCGACGGGCTTCTCTGCCGTGCCACCGCCCGGGCCGGCAACGCCGGTGATCGCCAGCGCCACCTGCGCGCGGCTGTTCAGCAGCGCGCCTTCAGCCATCGCGTGAGCCACTTCCTCGCTGACCGCGCCATGATCGCGGATCAGCTTCGCCGGAACGCCGACCATCGTCGTCTTGGCTTCGTTCGAATAGGTCACGAAGCCACGCTCGAACCAGCCCGAAGACCCTGATACATCGGTGATCGCAGCCGCTACAAGCCCGCCCGTGCACGATTCCGCGGTGGCAAGCATGAGCGAATGTTCTGCCAGGGCGGCTCCGGCCTGGATGGCAAGCTGGTCGAGCAGACGGCTGACGGACATGACGGCGGTTCCTGAAAATCCGGGGTAATTGGCGCTCAGATCGTGGCGCTCAGATCGAGCGCCACAAGGCGAAGACAAGCAGCGTGTAGAACGCCGCGAAGATATCGTCGAACATCACGCCGAACGCGCCGGTAAAGCCAGGGCCCTTGAGCGTGCGGTCGTAGTAGCGGATTGGCGCCGGCTTGACGATATCGAAGAAGCGAAACCAGACGAATGCGGCGAACTGGCCCCAGAAGCCCGTGGGCATCACGAACAGCAACACGAGCCAGAACGCGACGATCTCGTCCCAGACCATGCTGCCGTGGTCGTACACGCCCATGTCGCGTGCCGTGCGCAGGCAGGCCCAGATGCCGACCAGGAAGCCTCCCGCGATGATCCAGAGCCAGGTGGTCGGGTCGATCCACTTCGAAATCACAACGAACATCAGCCAGCCGAGCAGCGTGCCCACCGTGCCCGGGCTGACCGGGGACAGACCGGAGCCGAAGCCGTGCGCGATCAGGCGGGCCGGGTGGCCGAGCATGAAGCGGGCCGTCGGCCGCGTGACCTTGGCGGTCTGGCCGGCTTCCAGCGTGACGGGATCTGCGGGGTCGCTCGGTGCGGCCCCGGGGGGATTGGCGGACATCAAGGATTGGCTCGTCAGTCTTATATGTTCTAGGGCGCGCTCTAAGAAATTTCTCCCGCGCGCATGGGGCATCATGACACGGCTTGTACGCGGCGTGTCATGGCGCGGCGAAATGATCGAACGACGCGCCCTTGAACAGATAGGGATTGCCGTCACGATCCACAAGGCGCAGGCCTGCCTCGGATGTGATCGATCCGACGCGCGTTACGGCCAAGCCAAGCTGGCGCCCGATTGCGGCGATGGCTTCGCGCGCGCCCACCGGCGCGGTGAAACACAGTTCGTAATCGTCGCCGCCGGCCAGCACGCAGGCCCGCTGGCACTCCAGCGGCTGGGCGCCGAGGATTTCCGAGCGCGGCAGCGCGTCGACGTCGACAATCGCGCCGACCGATGAACGTTCGAGAATGTGGCCAAGGTCGCCGATCAGGCCATCCGAGATATCGAGCGCTGCATGCGCCACCCCGCGCAGTGCCAGGCCCAGCGCCACGCGCGGTGTCGGCATTTCCATGCGGGGGCGGATCAGTGTGAAATCGGGCTCGGGCAACAGCCATTCGCCACGGCAGTCGCCCAGGGCCAGCCGCGCATCACCGAGCGTGCCGGAGACCCAGATGTCCTCGCCGGGCCGGGCGGCGTCGCGTCGCAGCGCCTGGCGCGGCGGCACGTCGCCGAAGACCGTGATCGACAGTGTCAGCGGCCCCTTGGTCGTGTCGCCGCCGATCAGCTCGCAGCCGTAGTCGTCGGCCAGCGCCAGCATGCCGGCCGCGAATTCGGCCAGCCAGGCGGCGTCCGCTTCGGGCAGCGCCAGCGCCAGCGTGAACGCGCGCGGCTCCGCGCCCATCGCGGCCAGGTCGGACAGGTTCACGGCCAGCGCCTTGTGGCCGAGTGCGCGAGGCGGCACATCTGGGAAGAAGTGGCGCCCGCTGACCAGCATGTCGGTGCTGATCGCAAGCTGATGGCCGGGGCGGGCTTCGATCAATGCGCAGTCATCGCCCACGCCCAGCGCGGCCTTGTGGACGGGGCGCGTGAAGAAGCGTCGGATCAGGTCGAATTCGGAAAGCGCTGGGGAAGAATCGGGCATGGAAGCAGGCGGGGAACCCGGGCGGCCGAGCATCGTGAATCCCGGTGAGGACTCCTGCTGGTCAAGCCCTTCGGCATGCGGCATATTGTACCTAAACGCAAAGGTGCTCCGCGCAAAACGCTTATTGTGAAATAGTATTTCACAATATAAAATGCGCAATTCCCAGAGCGCCAAAACAGCGGAGACAGCGGGTTCGTGGAGCCGGCCCGCACTCATCGCCAGCGCTATTCAGTGCGGCTCCACCGATCGGAAGATGCGCAGATGACAAGCCCTCAGCAGTCCCCGTCCCAAGACGATCTGAAACAGCAGCAGCGTGAGGCGCTGCGCAAGGCCGCGCTCGAGTACCACGAGTTTCCGACCCCCGGTAAGATTTCCGTCACCCCGACCAAGCCGCTCTCGAACCAGCGCGACCTGGCCCTGGCCTATTCGCCGGGCGTGGCCGCCGCTTGCGAGGAGATCGTCGCCAATCCCGCTGATTCGTTCCGCTACACCGCCCGCGGCAACCTTGTGGCCGTGATCACCAACGGCACTGCAGTGCTGGGCCTTGGCAACATCGGCGCCGCCGCGTCGAAGCCGGTGATGGAAGGCAAGGCCGGCCTGTTCAAGAAATTCGCCGGTATCGATGTGTTCGATATCGAAATCGACGAGAAGGACCCGGAAAAGCTCGTCGACATCATCGCCTCGCTCGAGCCGACGTTCGGCGGCATCAACCTTGAAGACATCAAGGCGCCGGAATGCTTCTACGTCGAGCGTACGCTGCGCGAACGGATGAAGATTCCCGTCTTCCACGATGACCAGCACGGTACCGCGATCGTGGTGGGTGCGGCCGTGGTCAACGGCCTCAAGGTGGTTGGCAAGGACATTTCCGAGGTCAAGCTGGTGGCTTCGGGCGCCGGCGCTGCCGCGCTGGCCTGCCTGGACCTGCTCGTCGACCTGGGCCTGCCGATCGAGAACATCTGGGTGACCGATTTGGCCGGCGTGGTCTATGAGGGCCGTACCGAGCTGATGGACCCGGAAAAGGCGCGCTTCTCGCAGAAGACCGACAAGCGAAAGCTGGCCGAGGTCATCGAAGGCGCCGACATCTTCCTGGGCCTGTCCGCTGCCGGCGTGCTCAAGCCGGAGATGGTGCAGAAGATGGCTGACCGCCCGCTGGTGCTGGCGCTGGCCAACCCGAATCCGGAAATCATGCCGGAACTGGTCAAGGAAGTGCGTCCGGACGCCGTGATCGCCACGGGCCGCACTGACTATCCGAACCAGGTCAACAACGTTCTCTGCTTCCCGTTCATCTTCCGTGGCGCGCTCGATTGTGGCGCCACCACGATCACGCGTGAAATGGAAATCGCCGCCGCAAACGCGGTGGCGGAGCTGGCGCGCCAGGAGCAGAGCGATATCGTCGCCTCGGCCTACGGTATCCAGGACCTGTCGTTCGGCCCCGAGTACCTGATTCCGAAGCCGTTCGACCCGCGCCTGATCGTCAAGATCGCGCCGGCCGTGGCCGAGGCCGCGGCCAAGTCGGGCGTGGCTTCGCGCCCGATCGCGGACATGGACGCCTATCGTCTGCAACTGCAGCAGTTCGT
This sequence comes from Cupriavidus sp., assembly GCA_019236395.1. Taxonomy (GTDB): domain Bacteria; phylum Pseudomonadota; class Gammaproteobacteria; order Burkholderiales; family Burkholderiaceae; genus Cupriavidus. The sequence continues at coordinate 22,260 of JAFAJB010000191.1, read as the reverse complement.
CTACCATTCGGGCACGCTGATGAAGCCGATCTACGCGGCTGCTCGCAAGGTGCAGAAGGACAAGAAGCGCATCGTCTTTGCCGAGGGCGAGGAAGAGCGCGTGCTGCGTGCGGTGCAGGTGATCGTCGACGAAAAGCTGGCCAACCCGATCCTGATCGGCCGTCCGGCCGTGCTGGCCCACCGCATCGAACGTTTCGGCCTGCGCCTGCGCATGGGCGAGGACTTCACGGTGGTGAACCCCGAGCATGACGAGCGCTTCCGCGAGTATTCGGACACGTATTACCGCATGATGTCGCGGCAAGGCATCACGCCGCAGTACGCCAAGCTGGAAATGCGCCGCCGTACCACACTGATCGGCTCGATGCTGGTCAAGAAGGGCGAAGCCGACGGCATGATCTGCGGCACGGTCAGCACCACCGCGGCTCACCTGCGCTATATCGATCAGGTAATCGGCGGCACCAACTGCGTGTACGCGGCCATGAACGGCCTGGTACTGCCGGGCCGCCAGATCTTCCTGGTGGACACGCACGTCAACGTCGACCCGACCGCCGAGGAGTTGGCCGAAATCACGATCATGGCTGCGGAAGAGCTCAAGCGCTTTGGTATCGAGCCGAAGGTGGGTCTGCTGTCGCACTCGAACTTCGGTACGTCGGAAGCGCCGTCGGCACGCAAGATGCGCGATACGCTGGCGATCCTGCGTGACCGCGCGCCGGAACTCGAGGTGGATGGCGAAATGCACGGCGACAGCGCGCTCGACGAAAAGCTGCGTGACTCGCTGGTGCCGGACAGCACGCTCAAGGGCGAGGCGAACCTGCTGGTTTGCCCGAACATCGACGCGGCCAACATCTCGTACAACCTGCTCAAGGTGGCGGCCGGCAACAACGTGGCAATCGGCCCGATCCTGCTGGGTGTGAAGGCGCCGGTGCACATCCTGACGCCGTCGGCCACGGTGCGCCGTATCGTCAACATGACCGCACTGGTAGTGGTTGACGCCGCAGCCAAGTGATAAAAGTGCGATCGATTCGGGTTTCCTGAATCAACGACACAAAAGCCGGGTTCGCCCGGCTTTTTTCATGTCCGCAAGATTTGGCCGCTTGCGAGGTTAGTATGCGCACACATTTCCATAACATGTTGAAACAATTGAGGAAAATGGGCGGTCAATGGCGCGGGGATTGATTAATGGTGGACATGCGCGTAACCTTACGCCTTTGAATGCGGGCGTGCGCCTTGAGCGCGCCGGTACCTGCGAGGGGTGATCGTCAGGGCCGGAGTGAGCCGCCAACAACTTTTCGCAATTTTTTTCGATAACGTGGGTTCCCGGATTTCCTCGAGCCAGTCGCAGCGGCAGTCACATTGGCAGTCCCTGGGCCTGGCGCGAAGCCTGGGCCACGTGTTGGCGGGCGCGGCGCTTTCGATGGCGCTGGCCGTGATGCCGCAAGGCGTCATGGCAAGACAGTCGCCCGATGACGTGCAGGGGGTGGTGGGAACCATCGCCGCACAGCAGTTGCCCAACGAGGCACGGCAGACGCTGGAGCGCATCGAGACCGGCGGGCCGTTCCCATATGAAAAAGACGGTTCGCGTTTCGGCAACTACGAACACAGCCTGCCGCAGCAGGCTCGCGGGTATTACCGCGAGTACACCGTCAAGAACAGCAATAGCCGGAACCGGGGAGCCAAGCGGATCGTTTGCGGTGGTGATCAACGCGCCGCCAACGACTGCTATTACACGGAAGACCACTACAACAGTTTCAAACGGATAACCAAATGATGAGTGACATTTTCGGATTGGGCGACGCCCTTGCCGCCCGCGAGGAGCGCGGCGCCGGAGATGGCTGGCAAAGGGCTCACCATCAGGCCCAGAACCTTTACGACAATGTGTTGATGATGCCGCGCCAGGATCTGACGCACCGACTTCCCCCAGCATGCGCGCCCGCCATGGTGGCCTGCGCTGACCACGGCACCAACGAGGAAGCCATGAATCTGTTCAAGACGGTGCGTCCCAACATCGTCCAGTCGATCCGCGCCTTCCGCGTGCCCGAGCTGGCCCAGGCAGCCGCCGCGATGAATCAGCACTTCCTCTATGCCAACTGTGCCGATTGCGCCAGCAAGGCGGAGATTCTCGAGCGCATCGCCACGGAATTCACGTTCCCGAAGCATTTCGGCAAGAATTTCGATGCCCTGTCCGATTGCCTGACCGACATGATCCACAAGGCCGGTCCGCAGCCGGGCTTCGTGATCGTGCTGGAGGGTCTGCCGATCGCGCAGAAGTTCGACAAGGAAGCGCGCGAGGTGCTGCTGGACGTGTTCCGCGACGCGGCCGAATTCTGGAGCGAGCGCAAGGTGCAGTTCCGCGTGTTCTATTCGTTCGCCTGAGCGTTCGCCTGAGTTGCCGCGGTCTCGCGCCGCATAGGAAAAAGCCCGCTGTGATCAGCGGGCTTTTTCGTTTTCAGAGTCCGCGTCACGCCGCCGGCGGGACGGTGCCGTGCGGCGTAAGCCGGTCGATCAGTTCTGGCAGGCCTTCGCTCAGGCTCGAGGCAACGTCCTCGGACGACAACCCGGTCTTTTCCGCCAGCGACTGCAGCGCCCCGGTGCTGCCCAACGCGTTGGACAGGTCCGATGCGCTCACAGGCTGGTTGGCGCCAGTGCCGATCCACGAATCGACCTGCTGGCCGAGGCCGGCCTGGGCGAGGACGTCGCGCAGCGCACCGATGCCGCCTGCTGCGGCACCCATGGCCTGCGTCGAATCGCCGGCTCCGCCCTGACCGCCGAGCAGGCCGCCTATCAGCGAGCCGAGATCCAGCCCGCCCGGCGCTGATGCCCCACCGGCGCTACCAGCAGCACCAGCGCCACCGAGCAGCCCGCCCAGAATGCCGCCGAGTCCGCCCAAGCCACCGGCGCCCGCATCGCCCGTCTCCGTCGATGCCACACTGCCATCGGCTGCCGCGCCGCCGTGCCGCATCGCCATCATTGCCAGCAGGCCCAGCGCCATCATCATCTTGGGGTTCAGGCCGCCGCCGGATTGTTCGCCGTGCTGCCCGCCCAGTTGCCCGAGCACACCGCCCAGTACGCTATCGAGTAGTCCCATATTCGACTCCTTTCTTGGTCAAAATCCGCCAAGGATGGCGTTCAACGTTGCCAGGCAGGTCAGCCCGGCCGTTTCCGTACGCAGGATGCGCGGCCCCAATGACACGCCGATAAAACCGGCGCGCCGCGCGAAATCTTCTTCTTCGGGCGACAGGCCGCCCTCGGGGCCAATCAACAGTGTCACGCCGTCGGTACGCCAGGCGTCGCGCTGTGCCTGGGCAAGCTCGGGCAGCGATCCCGACGCGCGCGGCGACAGCAGCAACCTCGCGCCCTTCGCCGGCGCGCTGGCCACCCACGCTTCAAGGTTGGCGACAGGCGCCAACGCCGGCAAGCGATTTCGGCCGCATTGCTCGCACGCGGCCTCGATCAGCGCTTGCCAGTGTGCCTGACGCTTCGTGGCGCGATCGCCGGACAGGCGCACGACCGAACGTGTGGCATGCAGCGGCTGGATTGCCGATACACCAAGCTCCACGGCCTTTTCGATCAGCCAGTCCATCTTGTCGCCACCGGCCAGGCCCTGCGCCAGCGTGACGGCGAACGGTGTTTCGGCTTCCGTGGCATCGTGGGCGCCAAGCCGGGCGGTGGCGTGGCGCTTGCCGATCTCTGCAAGTTCGGCCGCGTGGCTGCCGCCGCGGCCGTTGAACAACGTAATCGCGTCTCCGGGCGCCAGGCGCAATACCTGCACGTGACGCACAACGGCTTCAGGCAAATCCAGTACGGCCTCGGCGGTCAGTGCCGTATCAACAAAAAATCTGGGTGGCATCAGGGGGTGGGTTTGGAGTCAGGGGTCGTTGCCAGCCTTGTGGCAAAGCCCCAGCGATAGCCATCGGGATCTTCAAGCATGCAATACCTGTCGCCCCAGAACTGGTCGGCTGGCGGGGTCACGCTGGTGGCGCCTGCCGCCACGGCCTGTGCGTACATCGCGTCCACGTCCGCGCAGTAGACGTAGAACGTCTGCGGCGCTTCCACGCCGAGCGAGCGCGGCGTGCGTGCCGTGCTGCCCCATGCACCTTCTGGCGCGAACATGACCACCAGTTCGCCTTGATAGTGCATTTCGGCGTGCGTGGGCACCCCGTTTTCGTCAAGGACGTGGCCGGCCGAGAAGCCGAACGCGCGCTGGTAGAAATCCAGGGCGGCGCGACCGCTGGCGACCGTCAGGTAGGGCGTCAGCCAGGGCGTGTTGGGCGGTCTGGACATGATGATCTCCCGGATGGCACGAATCTCGTCCCGCCGCGTCTGTGCGCGCGGGATGCTCGTGCATGTTACGCGGGACGGCTGCCGCTGTCGAAGATCGCCTGCAGATGGCGCGGGTGAACGAACAGCGCAGGGTGCAGGGCCGCATGATAGGCGCGCAGGCTGTGCTCGAGCTTCCACTGCCGCAGGCGCGCGGCAATCCGCTCGGCAGGCTGTGCTGCGATATCGAGCGCGTTGCTGGCCAGCGCGATGCCCCAGAGCGCGCCGTATGCGGGGACGAAAGTCGTCAGCGCGGCGACATGCCGGAATTCCTGACGCAATCGTGCCAGCAACCGGCGCGCGCTTTCCGGCCGGTGCAGCGGTGGCCCAAGATGCAGTGACATCGCGCCGCCAGGCGCCAGGCAGCGGCGCGCCGTCTGCAATCCGTGAGGGGAGAAGAGCGCCGCCGCCGGGCTGTCGTCATCGGCCTCGGTCAGGTCATAGATGATCAGGTCGAACTGGCGCCCGGCGCGCGCAAACGCTTCCATCAGGCCGAGGCCGTCGCCGATCGCCAGGTTCAGGCGCGGATCGCCCGGTTCGTCGAGAGCGCCCTGGTGAATGCCGCGCAGCCACTCACGTGCCAGCCGAATCACCTCGCCATCGAGTTCCGCCACGACCACCTCGCGCATTGTCGGGATACGCAGCAGTTCGAATGCCGACCCGCCGTCACCCCCGCCCACCACCAGCGCGCTGCGCGGTGTGCCGTGGGCGGCTGCCATCGGCATCACCATCAGCTCGTGCTGGATCCACGCGTCGGCTTCGGTGCTCATTACGCAGTCATCCAGGCGGAAGATCCGTCCAAAATACGCGTTCTCGCCGATTTCCACCTGCTGATACGCGCTGCGGGCGGCCGCCAGCAAGCTGATCTCGCTCAAAGTGGTGCCAATACCTGGCGCCAGCCACTCGGTCCAGGCCTGAGACCCCCTTCGAGATGCTGGTTCCGCACCGGGAATTCCGCCTGCTTCTGCTAAAATTGCGGTTTTCCCGCCGTCAGGTTCTCGCATGTCTGCCCTCGCCCATCCCGCCACAAGTCCTTACGCTACCCAACCCGTCAAGCTGATGGCGGATGCCATCCGCGTACTTGCCATGGACGCCGTCCAGCAAGCCAACTCCGGTCACCCCGGTGCGCCGATGGGTATGGCAGATATCGCCGTGGCGCTGTGGGGCCGGCACCTGAAGCATAACCCGGTCAATCCGCACTGGCCTGACCGCGACCGCTTTGTGTTGTCCAACGGTCACGGCTCGATGCTGATCTATGCGCTCTTGCATCTGACTGGTTACGACCTGCCGATCGAAGAACTGAAGAACTTCCGCCAGTTGCACAGCAAGACCGCTGGCCATCCTGAATACGGCATCACCCCTGGCGTGGAAACCACGACCGGTCCGCTGGGCCAGGGCATCACCAATGGCGTCGGCATGGCACTGGCCGAGCGCCTGCTGGCCGAAGAGTTCAACCGCCCCGGCTTCGACATCGTCAACCATCACACCTACGTGTTCATGGGTGACGGCTGCCTGATGGAGGGCATCAGCCACGAGGCCTGCTCGCTGGCCGGTACGCTGAAGCTCAACAAGCTGATCGCGTTCTGGGATGACAACGGCATCTCGATCGACGGTGACGTGGTGCACTGGTTCGCCGACGACACCCCGAAGCGCTTCGAGGCCTATGGCTGGAACGTGATTCGCGGCGTGGACGGACACGACGTGGCCGCAATCGACCACGCCATCACGCTGGCCAAGGCCAGCGACCGTCCTACCCTGATCTGCTGCCGTACGGTCATCGGCAAGGGCGCCCCGAACAAGGAAGGCGGCCACGACGTGCACGGCGCTCCGCTGGGCGGCGCCGAAGTGCTGGCCACCCGCGAGGCACTGGGCTGGACCCACGCCCCGTTCGAGCTGCCGCAGGATGTCTACACCGCCTGGAACGCCAAGGCCCACGGCCACGCGCTGGAGAAGGCCTGGGACGCGCTGTTCGACGCCTACGCCGAAGTGCATCCGTATGAAGCCGGCGAGTACAAGCGCCGCATGCGCGGTGAACTGCCGGGCGCGTTCGATGCCACCGTGGACGCTTTCATCGCCAAGTGCGAGGAGAAGGCGGAGACGATCGCCACGCGCAAGGCCAGCCAGAACTCGATTGAGGCGCTGGCGCCGGTGCTGCCGGAATTCCTGGGCGGCTCGGCCGACCTGACCGGCTCGAACCTGACCAACTGGTCGGGCAGCCAGGCCGTGCGCGTTGATTCGTGGGGCAACCACATCAACTACGGCGTGCGCGAATTCGGCATGAGCGCGATCATGAACGGCATCGCGCTGCATGGCGGCTACATCCCCTACGGCGCCACGTTCCTGACGTTCTCGGACTACAGCCGCAACGCGCTGCGCATGGCCGCGCTGATGAAGATCCGTTCGCTGTTCGTGTTCACGCACGATTCGATCGGGCTGGGCGAAGACGGCCCGACCCACCAGTCGATCGAGCACGTAGCCAGCCTGCGCCTGATTCCGAACATGGACGTCTGGCGTACCGCGGACACCACGGAGACCGCCGTGGCCTGGGCCCAGTCGATCCGCCGCGAGAACGGCCCGAGCTGCCTGATCTTCAGTCGCCAGAACCTGCCGTTCCAGAAGCGTGACGACGTCACGCGCGCCAACATCGCACGCGGCGGCTACGTGCTGCGCGACGCAAAGAATCCGCGCACGAAGCGCCCGGACGCCGTGATCATCGCCACCGGCTCGGAAGTCGGCCTGGCCGTGGGCGCCGCCGATGCGCTGTTCGCCGAAGGCGTGCACGTGCGCGTGGTGTCGGTGCCGTCGACCAGCGTGTTCGACAAGCAGGACGCTGCCTACAAGGCCAGCGTGCTGCCCGCCGGCGTGCCGCGCGTCGCCGTGGAAGCGGGCGTCACCGATTTCTGGTGGAAGTACCAGGTTCAGGCCGTTGTCGGTATCGACACGTTCGGCGAATCGGCTCCGGCCGGCGTGCTGTTCAAGCACTTCGGCTTCACCGTGGATAACGTGGCCGATACGGTGCGCGCCACGCTCGCGCAGTAATTTCCGCCCGCGCGGCAAGCCGGTGCGACGCGCCGGCTGCCGGCGCCGGCCACTGGCTTTATCGATTGCTCTCTAGGAGATAGACATGACCATCAAGATCGGCATCAACGGCTTTGGCCGCATCGGGCGCATGGTATTCCGCGCCGCCGTCGCGAACTTCAAGGACGTTGAAGTCGTCGCCATCAACGACCTGCTGGAGCCGGACTACCTGGCGTACATGCTGAAGTACGACTCGGTCCATGGCCGCTTCGACGGTGAAGTGTCGGTGGAAGGCAACATGCTCGTCGTGAACGGCAAGAAGATCCGTCTGACCGCCGTCAAGGACCCGGCCGAACTGAAGTGGGGCGAAGTCGGTGCTGACGTGGTGATCGAGTCGACCGGCATCTTCCTGACCAAGGAAGGCGCGCAGAAGCACATCGACGCTGGCGCGAAGAAGGTGATCATGTCGGCTCCGTCGAAGGACGACACCCCGATGTTCGTGTTCGGTGTGAACCACGAAACGTACAAGGGCGAAGCGATCATCTCGAACGCAAGCTGCACGACGAACTGCCTGGCACCGGTGGCCAAGGTTCTGAACGACAAGTGGGGCATCAAGCGCGGCCTGATGACGACCGTGCACGCCGCCACCGCCACGCAGAAGACCGTTGATGGCCCGTCGAACAAGGACTGGCGCGGTGGCCGCGGCATCCTGGAAAACATCATCCCGTCGTCGACCGGCGCTGCCAAGGCCGTTGGCGTGGTGATTCCGCAACTCAACAAGAAGCTGACCGGCATGTCGTTCCGCGTGCCGACCTCGGACGTTTCCGTGGTCGACCTGACCGTCGAACTGGAAAACCCGGCCAAGTACGAAGAAATCTGCGCCGAAATGAAGGCCCAGAGCCAGGGCGCGCTGAAGGGCGTGCTGGGCTACACCGAAGACAAGGTGGTGGCCACGGACTTCCGCGGCGATGCACGCACCTCGATTTTCGACGCCGAAGCCGGCATCGCGCTGGACGGCACGTTCATCAAGGTTGTGAGCTGGTACGACAACGAGTGGGGTTACTCGAACAAGTGCCTGGAAATGGCACGTGTTGTGGCCAAGTAAGCCGTCGTTGTTCAGTAGTCAAAAAAACGCGCCTTCGGGCGCGTTTTTTGTTGCGCGGGGCTCAGGTCCCGGACGGCTTCAGCGGGTGCGCATCGACGGCATCGCCATCGACGATGAAATGACCACCGGCCACATGGTGGATCGTGCGCAGATCGTCATGTCCCGCGAAGTGCCAGCGGCCATTGCTGAAGACGCGACCGTCGGCATGGGCGGCGACCACTTCGCCTAGAAACAGATCGTAGCCGTGCTGGATGGCCGGTTCTGGCAGCAGCCTGCATTCTAGCCATGCTGCGCAGCCTTCCAGCAGCGGTGCGCCGATGACGCTGGCTGCGAACGTCTGCAGGCCATAGGCCGCGAACTTGTCGATGCCTTGCTGTTCCGTCAAGGCCAGTCCGGAGCTCGATCCCAGGGCCTGTGTGATATCGACCTGGCTGACCGTGGGGACCTGCAGCGCAAATTCACCGCTTGCTTCGAGCAACTGGCGCGTCCAGGTGGCTTTGTCGAGCACGACGGCAATTTTCGGCGGGGCAAAGTCAAGCGGCATGGCCCACGCGGCCGCCATGATATTGCGCTGGCCTTGATGGGCCGCGCTGACCAGCACGGTCGGGCCGTGGTTCAAGAGACGATAGGCTTTGGACAGGTCAACGTCGCGACGGTGGGAGGACATGATTGGGGGAGGAAATTGTTGGGGCGGAGGCCTGTTTGCATGGCATATCTTGTCGGCAACACGCTGTAATGGCGGCGCCGGAAGGTAATCAGGCCGGAATTTTTGATATTATCTGCCCCTAAGTTATCGAAAGTTCATGTAATCTCGCCCTCAGTAGTGCGAGAAATGTTGAATTTGCTTTCCGCTGCCGATTTTTTCTCTTACACTCGAAAGAATCCGTTGATATCAGATGTGCAGCCCGTGAAAATGGTGGGGCCATCAAAGCGTAGGACATAACAAACCGGGCCTGATCATGGTGAATGTGGATACCAAGCTGCTCGTGATCTTTACCGAGTTGCTTAGCAAGCGAAACGCCACCTATGTGGCGGAAAAGATGCACATGACGGCGCCGGCGGTTTCGCACTCGCTCGGTCGCTTGCGTGAAATCTTCGACGATCCACTCTTCATTCGCGTGCCCCATGGTCTCACGCCTACGCCGCGCGCGCTGGAGTTGGGGCCCAAGATTCGTGACATGCTCGACCTGTGGTCGTCAATCAACGAGGGCGATGCGGGCACCTTCGATCCGGCCGTCGCCACTGGTACGCTAAGTATCGGCTTTGCCGCGGAACTCGGGGATACGGTATTCAACCGTTTTGTTCTGCGCATCAAGCAACTGGCACCGGACCTGCATATCCGCCTGGTCGAGTCGCACTCGTGGGAGTCCGACGTGGCGTCGATGCGCGCCAATGAGCTCGACCTGGCTTTTTCGCCATTCCCGACCCGCCATCCAGAGATCGTCGAGGAGATAGTGACCTCGCTGAACCTGTGGGTTTGCGCGCGAAAGAACCACCCTCTGCTGAAGAACGACTGCACGCTGGAGCAGTATCTCGACTGCAGTCACATCTTCATGGCGCATTCGGGTGGCGCTGGCCGTCCTGCTCCGGCGTTGATCCCGCTCGACTACGCGCTGCAGCAGCGCGGCCTCAAGCGCAACGCCACACTGACCGTTCATTCGTGGCGGGCCCAGGCGGAACTGGCTTCGCAGACTGACATGATCTTCACGGTCAATGCGCTGACCAAGGACATGGCCTGCGAAACCTATGGTCTGAAGGCGTTCCCGTTGCCGGCGGAGCTGAATACTATGCTGGGCCTGAACATGTTCTGGCACCGCAGCCGCAACACGCATCCGATGCTGGTCTGGGCGCGCAACCTGTTCCGCCAGGTGGTGGGCGAGTTTGTCGGCCTGCCTCCGGTAGCGGCGCCGCGCAACCTGCGGGTCGTGGCGGACCAGGGCATGCCGCAGGAATAATCCGACGCAACCAAAGAAAAACCGGCGCCAGTGCGCCGGTTTTTTTGTTGCCTACCGCCGGAAGCGTTATCTGGCGCGGTTATCGTTTGGGTCTGTGAGGGCAGTCGTTCTTGGTGCAATTGCCGTACAGCGACAAGGCATGCTCCTGCAGCGCAAAGCCGCGATCGCGCGCGATGCTTTGCTGCCGGTGCTCGATCTCGGCATCGAAGAATTCCTCGACGCGTCCGCAGTCCAGGCACACCAGGTGATCGTGGTGCTTGCCTTCGTTCAGTTCGAAGATGGCCTTGCCGGACTCGAAGTTGTTGCGAGACAGCAGGCCAGCCTGTTCAAACTGCGTGAGAACGCGATAGACCGTGGCGAGGCCGATGTCCATATGCTCGTTGAGCAGAATGCGATAGACATCTTCCGCGCTAAGGTGGCGCTCCTCGCTGGTCTGGAAAATTTCAAGGATCTTCAGGCGGGGGACGGTCGCCTTGAGGCCGATATTTTTGAGGTCCGCCGGACTCGGCATGGGCGTGACTCCCTAGAGTACAATGTCTGGATAGTTGAATCATAAGGGTTTTGGCGACAAATGTCGCCCCGGTGCCATGACGCCCGGACGCCGCTTCCCGCGGCGAGTCCCGAATGCGCCTGGCCGTGCCGGACACCTCTGCAGCTTGAGAGATGTGCCGGTTCCGGTACTGACCCACCCCCGTCTGGAAGCGAGATACATGCGTTCATTCCGTTCGTCTGCCATGCGCCCGGCGCTGGTTTCCTCCCTGCTGGCAGCAGCACTGCTGGCCGGTGCCTGTTCCGCCTACGACAGCACCTCGCGCAAGGTGGCCGACGCCATCACGCCGTACCGCATCAACATCGTTCAAGGTAACTTCGTTTCGCGTGAGGCGGTATCGCAACTGCGCGAAGGCATGACGCGCGACCAGGTGCGCTTCCTGCTCGGCACCCCGCTGCTGACAGACGTTTTCCATGCCGATCGCTGGGACTATTACTTCTCTTTCCGTCGAGGCAGCACGCCAGTCGTGCAGTCGCGCCAGTTCACGGTGTTCTTTGAAGGCGACAAGCTCGTGAAGTGGATTGGCAATGAATTGCCGTCGGAATACGAGCTGATTGCTGAAATTGACGGCATGAAGGCCGCACAGAAGAACCAGACGTCGGGCAAGATGGTGATGGGTGGTGAAGCTGCCGCAGCGGCTTCCGCACCCGCCGCCACCCCGGCTTCGGCCCCGGCGGCCGTTGCCACGGTAGCCGCCGCGAGCGAGCCGGCAGCACCGGCAGCCACGGAGACGGCGGCGCCGGCTGGGGCAGCTCCCCAGCAGCCTGCCGATCCGGCAGCAAGCGCCGCCTCGGACGCACCGGCCAAGCCTGCAAGCTGAGACGCGGCGGCGGGTCCACTCCAGACATTCCAAACCGTCCGGTCACTTGCCGGACGGTTTTCATTCCGAGACACCAAATCATGAAAATCGCCATTGCAGGGGCTTCCGGCCGCATGGGCCGCATGCTGATCGAAACCGTGCTGGATACCGACGGCGTAACGCTGGCAGGTGCACTGGACGTGCCGGGCGCAGTGGCGCTGGGCCAGGATGCCGGGCTGTTCCTGGGTCGCGAGACGGGCATCAGGATTTCGTCGGATATCGAGGCCGTGCTGGGCGCCGCCGACTGCCTGATCGATTTCACGCGGCCAGAAGGCACGCTGGCACATCTGGAAGTCGCCAAGCGCCTGGGCAAGAAGATCGTGGTCGGTACCACGGGCTTCGATGCTGCGGGCAAGCAGGCCCTGATCGACGCCGCCAAGTCGATCGGTGTGGTGTTCGCGTCGAACTTCAGCGTTGGCGTCAATGCAACGTTCAAGCTGCTCGAAGTGGCGGCCAAGCTGCTGTCCACCGGCTATGACATCGAAATCATCGAAGCCCACCATCGTCACAAGGTGGATGCCCCGTCCGGCACCGCACTGACGATGGGTGAAGTGATTGCCGATGCGCTTGGCCGTAACCTTGACGAATGCGCGGTCTACGCACGCGAAGGCCACACCGGCCCGCGCGATGCCAAGTCGATCGGCTTTGCCACGGTCCGCGGCGGCGATATCGTCGGTGATCACACGGTGATGTTTGCCGGCATCGGCGAGCGCATCGAAATCAGCCACAAGTCATCGAGCCGCCAGTCGTATGCCGACGGCGCGGTGCGTGCGGCGCGCTTCCTGGCCGGCAAGCCGAACGGCATGTTCGACATGCAGGACGTGCTGGGCCTGAAGTAATCCCTCGCGGCTTGCCCAGGGCAGGCCGTTGCACCCTTTCCGAGCGGACCGTGGCGGCCATGCGCCACGGTTATAATCGTCTCTTTCGCTTCTCCGATCCCCCCGGCCGTGCGGCGCGCCAGTCGCCAGCGGACCGATGTCCAGACCGTCGTCCCGACCATGCAAGACAAATATCTTCCGTCCGCCGTTGAACAAGCCACCCAGCAGCACTGGCAAGCGATCGATGCCTACAAGGTGTCGGAGCACGCGGTTGGGCCCGACGGCAAGGAAAAGTCCAAGTTCTACGCCTGCTCGATGCTGCCGTATCCGTCGGGCAAGCTTCACATGGGCCACGTGCGCAACTACACGATCAACGACGTGATGGCGCGCTACCTGCGCATGAACGGCCGCAACGTGCTGATGCCGATGGGCTGGGATGCGTTTGGCATGCCGGCGGAGAACGCCGCGCTGAACAACGGCGTGGCACCGGCCGCCTGGACCTACGACAACATCGCTTACATGAAGAAGCAGATGCAGTCGATGGGCCTGGCGATCGACTGGTCGCGCGAAGTGGCCACCTGCAGCCCTGACTACTACCGCTGGAACCAGTGGCTGTTCCTGAAGATGCTGGAAAAAGGCATCGCCTATCGCAAGACCGGCACCGTGAACTGGGACCCGGTCGACCAGACCGTGCTGGCCAACGAGCAGGTCATCGATGGCCGTGGCTGGCGCTCGGGCGCGGTGGTCGAAAAGCGCGAAATCCCGATGTACTACCTGCGCATCACCGACTACGCGCAGGAACTGCTTGGCGACCTCGACGGCCTGGGTTGGCCCGAGCGCGTCAAGATCATGCAGCAGAACTGGATCGGCCGCAGCGAAGGCGTGCGTTTCGCGTTCCCGCATGACATCAAGGACGCGGACGGCAAGCTGATCAACGATGGCAAGCTCTACGTGTTCACCACGCGCGCCGACACGATCATGGGCGTGACGTTCTGCGCCGTGGCCGCCGAGCACCCGCTGGCCACGCATGCCGCCGAGAACAACCCGGCGCTGGCCGCGTTCATCGATGAATGCAAGCACGGTTCGGTCATGGAAGCCGATATGGCGACCATGGAAAAGAAGGGCATGCCGACCGGCCTCAAGGTCACGCATCCGCTGACCGGCGAGCAGGTGGATGTCTGGGTCGGCAACTACGTGCTGATGACCTACGGCGATGGCGCCGTGATGGGCGTGCCGGCGCACGACGAGCGCGACTTCGCGTTCGCTCTCAAGTACAACCTGCCGATCAAGCAGGTCATCGACGTCAAGAGCCAGGCCTATTCGACCGAAGCGTGGCTCGAGTGGTACGGCGACAAGGAACACGGCACCTGCATCCATAGCGGCAAGTACGACGGCCTCGGCTACAAGGCCGCAGTGGATGCCATCGCCGCCGACCTGGCGGCCAAGGGCCTCGGCGAGAAAAAGGTGACCTGGCGCCTGCGCGACTGGGGCATTTCGCGCCAGCGCTACTGGGGCACGCCGATTCCGCTGATCCACTGCGATAGCTGCGGCGTGGTGCCGGTGCCCGAGAAGGATCTGCCAGTCGTGCTGCCGGAAGATCTCGTGCCGGACGGCACGGGCAACCCGCTGGCCAAGGACCCGCGATTCCTGGAGTGCACCTGCCCGTCGTGCGGCAAGCCGGCGCGCCGCGAGACCGACACGATGGATACGTTCATCGACTCGTGCTGGTACTACATGCGCTACACGTGCCCCGATGCGGCCACGATGGTCGATGCGCGCAATGACTACTGGATGCCGATGGACCAGTACATCGGCGGCATCGAGCACGCGATCCTGCACCTGCTGTACGCGCGCTTCTGGACCAAGGTCATGCGCGACCTGGGCCTGGTCAAGTTCGACGAGCCGTTCACGAACCTGCTCACGCAGGGCATGGTGCTCAACGAGACGTACTATCGCGAGGACGCGTCGGGCAAGAAAACCTGGTACAACCCGGCGGACGTGGATGTGTCGACCGACGAACGCGGCCGCCCGCTGGGCGCCACGCTGAAGGCGGACGGCCAGCCGGTGGTGATCGGCGGTGTGGAGAAGATGTCGAAGTCGAAGAACAACGGCATCGACCCGCAGGCCCTGATCGACCAGTACGGCGCCGACACCGCGCGTCTGTTCGTGATGTTCGCCGCGCCGCCCGAGCAGCAACTCGAATGGAGCGGTTCGGGCGTGGAAGGCGCATCGCGCTTCCTGCGCCGTGTGTGGAACTATGGCTACGCGAACGCACAGGCGATCCGCGATGGTGCCGGCAGCGCACTGGCTGCCGATGATGCCGCGCTGCGCCGCGAGATGTACGGCGTACTCAAGCAGGCCAACTACGACTACGAGCGTATCCAGTACAACACCGTGGTGTCGGCCACGATGAAGATGCTGAATGCGCTGGAAGATGCGAAGACCGCGTCGCCGGCCGCACGCCGCGAAGGCTTCAGCATCCTGCTGCGCGTGCTGTACCCGGTGGTGCCGCACATCGCCCACGCGCTGTGGAAGGAACTCGGCTATGTGGCCGATGCCGGGGACATTCTTGACGCCGCCTGGCCGAAGGTCGATGAAGCAGCGCTGGTGCGCAGCGAGATCGAACTGGTGCTGCAGATCAACGGCAAGGTCCGTGGCAGCCTGACGGTGCCGGCCGATGCCGACCGTGCTGCAATCGAGGCCACTGCCGCTGCCAGCGAAATCGTGGCGAAGTTTGCCGCCGGCGCCGCACCGAAGAAGATCGTCGTGGTGCCGGGCCGTCTCGTCAACGTTGTGCTCTGACGCACGCAGACAGGAATAGAGGAATGGATCGACCGGACATGGGACGCCGCGGGTTCATCGCGATCGGTGCCGCGATGGCGGCAGCAGGATTGCTGGCGGGCTGCGGCTTTCACATGCGCGGTAACGCCGATTTCGCGTTCAAGCGGCTCTATATCGGCATTCCGCCCAACTCGCTGATGGGCGCGGACCTGCGCCGCAACATCCGCAACGGATCGGACACGAAGGTCGTTGAGGATCCGAAGGAAGCCGACTCGTTGCTGGATGTGCTTGGCGACACGCGCGCCAAGACGATTCTCTCGATCACCACCGAGGGTGTGGTGCGGGAGTACCGGCTGACGTACCGCTTCACCTTCCGCCTGCGCGATGCCAGCGGCAAGGAACTGATCCCGCCCTCGACGCTGGTGCTGACGCGCGACCTGACGTACAACGAAGCCAATACGCTGGCCAAGGACTACGAAGAGCAGCAGCTCTATCGCGACATGCAGCGCGATCTGGTGAACCAGCTCATGCGCCGCCTGGCCGCGGTCAAGACAATCTGACACGCGCAGGCTCCCGCGCGATACAGGCGACGATGCAGCTCAAGCTCGATGGACTCGAGGCACACCTGAAGCAGGCCCAGGCCAAGGGCCTGGCGCCGCTCTACGTCGTCCATGGGGATGAACACCTGCTGGTGCTGGAAGCGGTTGACCGCCTGCGCCGTGCGGCGCGCGAGGCAGGATTTTCCGAACGCGACGTGCTGGTGGCCGAGCGCGGATTCCAGTGGGGCCACCTCACTGAGGCGCAGCAGTCGATGTCGCTGTTCGGCGACCGCAAGATCGTCGAATTACGCATCCCGTCGGGCAAGCCGGGCAAGGATGGCGGCGAGGCGCTACGTGCCGTGGCTGCCCAGCCGTCGCCCGATGTGGTCATGCTGGTCACGCTGCCACGTCTGGATTTCGCCACGTCGAAGTCGGCGTGGTTCCAGGCGCTGGAGTCGGCCGGTGTGTCGATCAAGGTCGATGCGGTGGACCGGACGCGGCTGCCCGCCTGGGTTGGCGAGCGGCTCGGCATGCAGCAGCAGCGGGTGGAACCGGGCGAACCGGGGCGCCGCGCGCTGCAGTTCATTGCCGACAAGGTCGAAGGCAACCTGCTGGCCGCGCACCAGGAAATCCAGAAGCTCGGGCTGCTCTATCCGCCCGGCGTTCTGACCTTCGACCAGGTCCACGATGCGGTGCTCAATGTGGCCCGCTACGACGTGTTCAAGCTGTCCGAAGCGATGCTGGGCGGCGACGTGCCGCGCCTGGTCCGCATGCTCGAAGGGCTACGCGGCGAGGGCGAGGCCACGGTGCTGGTGCTGTGGGCGCTGACCGAGGAAATTCGCGTATTATCCAAGGTCCGGCAAGGCGTGGCGGCCGGCAAGCCGGCGGGCGTGCTGATGCGCGAACTGCGCGTCTGGGGCCCGCGTGAGCGGCTCGTGCCGCAGGCCGCGCAACGGTTGTCGATGCCGCAACTGGAAGCCGCGCTCGCGATGGCCGCGCGGCTTGACCGGCAGGTCAAGGGCCTGTCCGATCTTCCTGGCGCGGGCGGCACGGCCGGCGCGCTGCCAGCAGAGCCATGGGACGGCCTGTTGCAGCTTGCGCTGCTGATTGCCAGGCCAGCCTGAGGTCCCGGGCTGGAACGACGATCGAGCCACGACCGAACCACGACGGAACACGAATCTCGCCGGCAGCCGCGCCGGCGCATCAACACCGCGGCACTCACAGCAGACCGGGCACAGCCCGGACACCATCATGACCGAGTTCGATCTCCACGCTTACATGACCCGCGTCGGCCAGCAGGCCCGCGCGGCATCGCGCGCCATGGCGCGTGCCTCCACGGCCGACAAGAACCGCGCGCTGCTGACGATCGCCGCGGCCATCCGCCGCGACGCGGACAAGCTCAAGGCCGTCAACGCCCGCGACGTCGAGCGCGCCCGCGCCAATGGCCAGGATGCCGCGTTTATCGATCGCCTGACGCTGTCGGACAAGGCGATCGCCACGATGGCCGCGGGCCTCGAGCAGATTGCCGCGCTGGCTGATCCGATCGGCGAGATCTCGAACATGAAGTTCCGCCCGACCGGCATCCAGGTGGGCCAGATGCGCGTGCCGCTCGGTGTGATCGGCATCATCTACGAATCGCGCCCGAACGTGACCATCGACGCCGCGGCGCTGTGCCTGAAGTCCGGCAACGCGACGATTCTGCGCGGCGGCTCGGAAGCGATCGAATCGAACACCGCACTGGCCACGCTGGTGGCCGAGGGCCTGGCGGCGGCGGGGCTGCCGTCCGAAGCCGTGCAGGTGATCGAGACCACCGACCGCGCCGCGGTAGGCCGCCTGATCACGATGACCGAGTATGTCGACGTGATCGTGCCGCGCGGCGGCAAGAGCCTGATCGCGCGTCTGATGGAAGAAGCGCGCGTGCCGATGATCAAGCACCTCGACGGCATCTGCCACGTCTACATCGATGAGGATGCGGATGTGGAGAAGGCCGTGCGCGTCTGCGACAACGCCAAGACCCAGCGCTACGCGCCGTGCAATACGATGGAAACGCTGCTCGTCTCGCGCAAGATTGCTGCCACGGTGCTGCCGCAGCTGTGCCGCATCTACCAGGAAAAGGGTGTCGAACTGCGCGTTTGCGCGGATACGCGCGCCACGCTGGAAGCGGCTGGCTTCAAGGGGCTGGTCGATGCCACCGAGGAAGACTGGCGCCTGGAATACCTGGCGCCGGTGCTGGCGATCCGCACCGTGGACGGCCTGGACGCCGCCATCGCGCACATCAACACCTACGGGTCGGCGCATACCGATTCGATCATCACCGAGAACTACACCACGGGCATGCGCTTCCTGCGCGAAGTCGATTCGGCCAGCGTGATGATCAACGCCTCGACGCGCTTCGCCGACGGCTTCGAGTATGGCCTCGGCGCCGAAATCGGCATCTCGAACGACAAGCTCCACGCACGCGGCCCGGTGGGCCTGGAAGGGCTGACCTCGCTCAAGTACGTGGTGTTCGGCCACGGCGAGATTCGCACGTAACCCCGGGGGCGAATCGACATATGCTCTGGGTCAAGGCCTTCCATATCCTGTTCGTGATCTCGTGGTTCGCGGGGCTGTTCTACCTGCCGCGCATCTTCGTCAACCTCGCGATGGAGACCGATGCGGCCAGCGTGCAGCGCCTGCTGCTGATGGCACGCAAGCTGTTTCGCTTCATGACGATGCTGGCTGTGCCAGCGATCGTGTTCGGCCTCTGGCTGTTCCTCGGCTACGGCATCGGCCGGGGCCCGGGGCAGGGCTGGATGCACGTCAAGCTGGCGCTGGTGCTGGTGCTGATCGGTTATCACCATGGCTGCGGCGTGCTGCTGCGCAAGTTCGAGCGCGGTGCGAATACGCGCTCGCACACGTTCTACCGTTGGTTCAACGAACTGCCGGTGCTGGTATTGCTGGCGGTTGTCATCCTGGTTGTCGTAAAGCCGTTCTAAGCTGACGTATTCACCCGTTCTACGTTGAGGTCGTGATGAGCAAGCAGGTCGAGTATTTTCTGGCGCCGCCATCCCCGTTTGTGTACATGGGACATGCGCGATTTGTTGAGATCGCCAATCGCCACAACGCCCAGGTGCTGCTGAAGCCGTTCGATCTCGGGCGTGTGTTCTCGGTGTCGGGCGGCCTGCCGTTGGCCCAGCGTCCGCCGCAGCGCCAGGCGTACCGCCTGGTCGAGCTGGAACGATGGAGCAAGTTTCTCAACGTTCCGTTGAACCTGCATCCGACGTTCTTCCCGGTCTCCGGCGATGCCGCGGCAAGGCTGATCGTCGCGGCGCAACTGGCCAATGGCACGGCGCGCGCATTGGCATTGACCGGCGCGATCACGCGTGCGGTGTGGGCCGAGCAGCGCAATATCGCCGATGTGGCCACGCTGGCGCAGATCGCCGACGAATGCGGCCTCGATGGCGCCAGCCTGCTCAAGGCCAGCGAAGGGCAGGCCGTGCAGGCCGCGTACGCGCAAAACACGCAGGATGCCATTTCCGGCAACGTGTTCGGCGCCCCGTGGTATGTCTATGATGGCCAGCCGTACTGGGGCCAGGACCGGCTCGATTTCCTCGACCGCGCGCTTGCGGCGGGGTGATCGGGATACCGTCACCGATACCTTCCGTCCGCCACGGCGGACGTTTTTGTTTGCAGGATTTTCACGCCATGACCCAATCCTTCTTTGCTCCTTGCCCGCGCGGCCTGGAATCCGCTCTCGTCGAAGAGCTGCGCGAGATCGCGCAGTATCCGGCCGTGGCGTCCGCCGCGCCGTTCGAAGTGCATCGGGAGGTGCCGGGCGGCGTTTCGTTCTCTGGCGAGATGGCGGCCGCCTATGCGGTCAATCTCCATTCGCGGATCGCCAGCCGCGTGCTGTTGCGCGTGGCGCAGCGCGGCTACAGGCATGAGGACGACATCTATTCGCTGGCGCGCCAGCAGCGCTGGGAGCAGTGGTTCTCGCCGGACGAGACGCTGCGCATCGACATCACCGCGCACAAGTCGCAACTGCGCAGCCTGAACTTCACGGCACTGCGGGTCAAGGACGGTATCTGCGACGCGATGCGCGAGCGGCTAGGCGCGCGCCCGAGCGTCGATACGGTCAGCCCGGACGTCCGGATCTACGCGCACCTGACCGAAACCGATTGCACGCTTTATCTCGATACCACCGGTGAGCCGTTGTTCAAGCGCGGCTGGCGCATGGAGAAGGGCGAGGCGCCGCTCAAGGAGAACCTGGCCGCCGGTATTCTGCGTCTCTCCGGCTGGACCACCGGCCAGACACATCGTCCGTTCTTCGACCCGATGTGCGGCAGCGGCACGTTCCTCGTGGAGGCTGCACAGGTCGCGCTCGGACTGGCGCCTGGCGCGGGCCGTACGTTTGCGTTCGAGTGGCTCAAGGGCGCCGACACCAAGGCCTGGCAGACGCTGCGTTCCGATGCCCAGCGAGCGCGCGAGCACGCGGGCAGCCGCGCCGCGAACCTGCAAATCGCGGGCTCGGACATTTCCACGGACATGCTGTCGATGACCGAGGCCAACTGGCGGCGCGCCGGCCTGCCGGGCGACGTGCAGTTGAAGCAGGTGGACGCGCGCTTTGTGCAGCCGCCATTTGCCGAAGCCGGGCTATTGCTGATGAATCCGCCGTACGGCGAGCGGATTGCCGTGCGCGGCGACCGTCGCGGCGCCGAGCAGGATGCTCCGCGTGATGAGGCAGAAGAGGCCGCCGCCAATCAATTCGCCAGCGCATTCGCGACGACGCTGAAGCAGAACTTTTCGGGCTGGCAGGCATGGGTGTTCACGGGCGATCTGACGATGCCCAAGCGGCTGCGGCTCAAGGAGTCGCGGCGCACGCCGCTCTTCAACGGCAATATCGAATGCCGGCTGTTCCGGTTCGACATGGTGCGCGGCGGAAATCGGGAGCAGAAGAAGGATGAAGCGTGATCGGGATCTGACGTGCTGACGATCAATGCCCGTGGTTTTCTCCCCTCCCCACGCGGAGAGGGTGGAGAGGGCAGGGGCGTGTGAACGACTGATCAGCTGTGTTTGTTGCGCCCGGTCATTGCATCCGGGTTCCGTGCGAAATCCGCCAGGAAGCCCTGCAGGCTGACCACCGGCTCCTGCAGCATGTGGCGCGGCAGATCGAACAGCGCGTAGAAGTATTCCTCATGACCCTCGCAGCGCTCGGCGGGCAGGCAGTACTGTTCCCAGTCGAGGCAGGCTGGCGTGTACATGCCGTTGCCGGGCCAGAAGAACGGCACGATGCGGCCTTCGCGCAAGCCCTCGATCAGCGCGGCCGGAGCCTCATAGGCTTCAGCCGACTCCACCTGGCTCATCAGCCCGGCGCGTGTCTCGATCACCATCAGCGTGGCGTGGCCCTGCGCGGTCAAGAACAGCACGCCCACCGGGTTCGGATACAGGTAGTACTCGACAAAGCCATAGCGGGCGGCGGTCTGCCGTACGCGATCAGCCATCGCCGGATCGGACAGGAACGAATACGAATGGCGCGTCAGCAGGTCGCGCAGCGTGCGTGAGATCGATGTGAAGTACTGCTGCTGCAGCGCGTCGATTTCCTCGTTGAGGCGCGCCACCATGTTCGGGTCGTGCTTCTTGACGTAGCGGTCGATCAGTCCATGGTTGAACCCCTGCACCGCGATGCTCTCATCGGCGGTGCCGGTCAGCAGGATCGTCTTGCAGGGCAGGTCTTCCAGCGCCTGGCAGAACTCCAGGCCATCCATCTGGGGCATTGAGTAATCGACCACGATCACGCCGGGCTGCAGGAAGCGCTTGATGTCGTGAATCTGGCGATGGATGCGATCGACGTCGAGCTGCACCGTGCGGCGCTCGGACAGGAAGGTCAGGTCGTCATGTGTGACGTGTACCGGCAGAAACGCCGGATGACGTGTGGCGTAGGCATCGCGAATCCATGCCAGCGCTTCTCGCGGGTCGGTGAAACTGACTACCGCGCGGGATGCATCCATCTGGAACGCCAGGCTGTCGATGAACGATTTGCTATCGTCCACCAGCACCGTCAGCACGGGGTGATGGAAGACCGACAGATTCCTGTCATGCGAACTGAATGTCATGGTGCGATTTAATCTGCCGCCAGCGGTGAACGGTTAGCGCGAGAGGCCGTGGCAGGCCAGTATAGCGCCGAACCCATGCGCGACAATCGAATTGCCGAAAAGCAAACGGCCGGCGTTGGTTGCCGGCCGCAGTGGTTCGATTTCGTTGATTTCAGGTCTGCGCGTTGTTTTATTCACATCGCAGACCCGATGCCGTACAGAAGATTAACGGCAGATTAATCGACCG